>CACWJS010000057.1 GCA_902761275.1 uncultured bacterium
GGAGAAACTGTAAGTCTGAATGGCGCAGTAACGCTTCCGTCCTCTGTTGCAGTTCAGTGCTGGGATGATGACTATGACTCCTACGATTACAAGGATGGCTGGATGGATTCTGCTCCGCAGATTCAGGTGCCAAAAGTGGGGGCTGTCGGCTACAACTATTACTATTTCATCTCAGATTGCCGCAGCACAATTGATGACTCTAATGTTGGTCTTGGATGGGCGGACTCTAGTGGATACCTCACCTCTGACGCCGTCCCTGCTGGTTTTGGCATTTGGGTGCGCGGTTATGTGAATGGCACTGAAGATGTTGCCGATACGGCGTTCACCTTTAATGGAGCTGTTTGCGGCGACGCAACACAGACAGTCCAGTGTGAAAATATGTTTAAGCTTCGTGCTTTGCCGTATCCAATTTCTGCAAGTCTAAATGACAACATTGCAAATTGGTCGGCGCTTACCCCCATTCAGTGCTGGGATGATGACTATGACTCCTATGATTATAAGGACGGCTGGATGGATTCTGCTCCGCAGATTCAGGTGCCAAAAGCCGGCGGGGGTTATGATTATTACTACTACATAACAGATTGCCGTAGCACAATTGATGACTCCAATCTTGGAACAGGATGGGCAGATTCAAGCGGGTATCTTGCAACTGAGAAAATTCCTGTTGCATATGGCATTTGGATTAATGCAAGGACATCGGAATCTGTAAACATCCCATTCAATATGTAAAAGATTTTCTTGTCGGGAATGGCTCGACAGGAACAAAAAACCAAACAAACGAGGAAAACAATGAAAAAGCTAATAATTGCATTAGTGGCTATAACAGCGGCAATTGGTGTCAAAGCTGCGGCAGTCGATTGGTCTGCTGTTATAAACGGTGCCACTTCTTCTGGCATAAACCTAAGTAACTACACTGCGTATTTCATTGACAATGCGACTTGGTCGACCGTATGGAGTGAGGATGCGGGGACTGCAGGAAAGTTGCAGTCTAGCGCCCTTACTTCTGCGCTTGGCAATGCTGGTTTTGCTGTCAATGGGACGAAGGGTGACACAGGAACCCAGAGTTTCACGACATCTGCGGCAAGTATCGAGTATAAGATTCTTATCGTTAACAAAACTGATGATACTTGGGCTATCCTTGGTTCTGGAACTGCGACATCATACGATCCTCAGAGCTCCTCTGGCGTGTTGGCTGGTGTGACAACAACAGGCGCGAGAGTTCTTGGAACGGCATCTTCTGGCAACCTCACTTGGGGTACAGTTTCGGTTCCGGAACCGACGTCTGGATTGCTTATGCTTCTCGGCATGGCTGGACTTGCGCTTCGCCGCAGACGCGCCTAATTGCTGAATGCATGCAGCGCACAAAGCCCGTCCGCATAGCGCGGGCGGGCTTTGCGTTGTCAAAGGATGAGCGATGACCTGGTTGGTTACATACAGAGGTAGCGATGGCCATTCTGTACAAGAGACTTTCAGCGCCGCGAGTCGAGCGGAGCTGTTTAGGTTGCTTGGCACTCGCGGCATCCATGCAATGCGCATTGAGGAAGGAAAGACGCCAACTGGCATCGCGCAGAAAATCAGCCCCTCGCTCGCAAAACTTGTTGCCTGTGGCATTGGCGCAATAGTTGTCGTTATCGTGGCTGTGGTGATCGTCAAAAGTGTCCTTCGGAATAGCGAAAAGCCCGTTGAGATCAAGAGAGATGCTACGATCAAGACTGAGCGCGTCCGACAACCAAAGCCCATAGACACGGTCAATGTAGAAGACACCTCTACGATGCCGAAGGCCGCGGGCGAAAAGAAGAATGTCAGAATGTACCTTGGGCAGGAGGTGGTTCGTACAGAGGTGTTCACAAATGCCGGCGTCTTGGTTGAACGCCTGTACACGGCAGATGGCAAACGTCATCGGATAAACCATATTCCCCCGTCCATATTCAAACACGCTAGCGACGAATACCTTGGGATCATCTTGTCCACGCCGCCGGGAATGCCCATGGCTCCGTTGCCTGATCTAAGCCACGACGGGAACATCGAAAAAGCGTTCCTTGAATCGCTTAAAGATGAGATTGTGATAAAGGACGATGACAGCGACGAGACAAAGGAAATCAAGCTCAAGGTCATTGCAGCACGAGAGTCTATGGATGCTTTGCTGCGCCAGGGGATCGGCTTTGCCGAGATTCTGGAACAAGAAAGGCAGCTGCATAACGAGAACGTCTCCGTTCGCGCCCAAGTTGTCGCCGAGTATGCGGAACTGCTGCGCAAGGCCAGCGCCGAGGACGCCGAGTTGTATCGCACAAAGATAAATGAGCAACTTTTGAAAATGGGCATTGAGGAAATCAAGCCTAAGGGAAACAGCCAGAGAGGAGAGGAATGAAGATAATTCCGTTTGCGATTGCGGCATTGATTGCCGCCAGCACGTTCGCAGATGCAACAGGAAGTCGGCCAATGACAAAGGAAGAGTCGCTTGCGGCTATGCAGAAAATGTCCGCAAAGGACCGCGAGGCATTGGTCGCAAAACGAAAGGCCGAGGCAGAGATGCGCGTCGGCGGATATATAGAACTCCCTGCGACGGGCAACGTCATCCGCGTTGTCAACAAGCAGCGGCTGGTCCCGGAGGAGGCAGTACTGAAATCCGCCAAGGAGATGTGCAACATCATAGGGATGACGATGGATGTTGCCAATGAAGATGGCGAGGGCAAGAAGATCGCAGCGCGAATCGAGCTGTTCGAGGATCCCTCGGCCCCAACCCTGTTAATTGCACCGGAAGATAGGTTTGGCAAGCTGAACGTCTCACGCCTTGCGACGGATAGTCCAAACGATGAACTCCTGCGCCAGCGTTTTGTGAAGGAGTTCTGGCGTGTGACGGGCATGACGCTTGGCGCGTTCAATTCTAACGTGTCTCCATGCGTGATGCGCAACATCTATTCTCTGAGCGATTTGGACAAAGACCCGGCCTTGAGCCCGTCGCCGGAAGTGTTCGACAAGATACAGGGAACATGTCGACATCTGGGGATTCTTCGTCCGCGTCGCATATCATACCGCCGAGCCTGCATTGAGGGCATTGCTCCCGCCCCCACCAACGAGGTGCAGAAGGCGATTTGGGACAAGGTGCATACTATGCCGAGTGAGCCGCTGAAGATCAAGCCCGAGGAAAAGAAGACGGAGAGGTGAGCTTCTACAGAAGGGGTCTGGCTTTCTGAATTGAGTTGATGAGAATGCGGCGGAGAGGGGCGAGTCCTTCACTTCCACGCTGGAGGGCGGTGGATGGTGTTGCCGTTTGCAAGCGTCACCGTTTCAGGCAGCTGGCATTTTGCCGGCAGATCGCGGGAGATGCTTTTGTAGTAAGATGTAAATCGGCGAAGTTCTTCGCACACATTCACATGTGGATTAAACACCAGTGTGCGCAAGCCCATCTCATGGCGAATGAAGCAAAGTGGCGCGGCAAAGTCCACATCGCCGCTGACGACTACAAAAGTGTCGGCAGACTTGCGCATGACATCTGCCATCATCTCCGTGGCAAGATTGACATCGGAGCGCTTCTCGACTGTTCTGTAAACAATGCCATAGGAGGCTTTGTCGCAGCTTTTGCAAGGTTCTTTTGCGAAGGGGAGTTTTACCTGAAAGCGCTTGTAGAATCCCTCTATAATCTTGACCTTTGCGAGAGAGCCAAGGGCTTCAAGATATCGGTCTTGGTTGAATGCGGCATGAGGATCTGCCGGATTGTATCTTATTCTGGCAGTGAAATATTTGACGGCGACTATCTCATGCTCGTCCGGTCTTGGAAGAAGCGCAGTGGCAAATCGTTCAAGATCGAGCCATTGATAGGGAGTATCTTTCAGCAGCCCATGATGGAGATTGAATCCATCGACGTAGAAAATCGTCTTCTTCATCTGTGTTATTATGGTCTTCAAAGGCAAGGGCCGGACTTTCGTCCGGCCCCGCACCGCATTGCCGTAGCTCAGCGGGTGGTTAGCAACCCATCAAGGGGTTCGGTAGTATTGTACCAAATCCCCGCTGCGGCGTAAAGGGGTCGTCGAAAAAACTTAAAGAAAATCATTGCGATGAAATACACCTACGCATACAAGACGAGCGACGGGGCGCGGCACGAGGCGGCGATGGAGGCCGAGAGTCGCGACGCCGTGTTCGCGGCACTGCGGGCGAAGGGGATCAAGGCGATCAAGGTCGTCGCGGCGGATGGGTCGAAGGCAAACGGCGAGGTGCGGGGAGTGCGCAAGCGTGTCGTGGCCATCATCGTGGTTCTCGCCGCGGCAGTCGTTGGCGGTGTTGCCTACTTCCAGGGGGCGCGCACTGGCGCGGCGCTCGCGGCAAATCCCGCGGCGGTTTCGCCGCGCCACCAGATCTACGGCGACCCGGCTATCATGGAGGGGCTTGAGCGCGGCGACTTCGCGGCGGTTTTGCCGCGCACCGGCGACCAGATGCTCGCGGTCTTCGCGCAGCCTGGGAAGCTGATGTGCGCCAAGGGCGCGAATCCACGACTCTTGGATGCGGCGATGGAAGCGACGTTTGTGGGCTACGCGAAGGACGAGCTATCTGCTGAGCAGGACATTGCGATTGACGCGAGCGAGGCGCGGGAGCTACGCGAGCTGAAGCAGATCGTCAACGGCATCCGCGAGGAGATGCGCTACTATCTCGCAAACGGCAACGGCACGCCGCGCTCGTTCTGGCGGCGGCTCAACGAGCGCACGGCGCAGGAGATGCAGATTTACGAGCGCGCCCGCCGCGAGCTCGAGAACGAGACCTCGCCCGAGACTTGGGAATCGAAGAACGAAGCCCTCCGCCGCATTGGTCTGCGCACAATCCCCAATCCCAAAGAGCAGGAGTAGGGGGCAGCCGCTTCTTCACGAGCCCTAGCCGGCTTTTTGACAAAGCGAAAGGGAAAATGGTAAACTACACGGCGTAAGGGAAATAATTCGCAGGGTAAAACAATGGGAATTCAAGCAGTCATATATCAAGACGAGAGCGGCGCTTACTGCGCCGAGGTTCCCGCTTTCCCCGGATGTCATTCGTGTGGTGACACATACGAAGAGGCGCTTGCCAACATCCGCGAGGCGGCGGAACTCTGGCTTGAATGTGTGAATGAAGAAGTCAAGGATGCTCCTGCGGGAGCGCGTCTTCAGCGAGTCGCATTGTGAAGCCCCTTACTGCACAGCAGATGATTGCTCTCCTTGAGGAGCGCGGGTGGTATGAAGACCGGCAAAAGGGAAGCCACAAAATCTTCAAGAACTGGAACGACCCGCTAAAGCACACGGTCGTGCCGTTCCACAAAGGCAAGGCGCTTCCTCCCGGTACGCAGAGGGCAATCATGCGGGACGCGGGCATAACGCCTGACGATCTTTGATTGCCGCATTGGCCTGCGCACAATCGCAAATCCCAAAGAGCAAGAGTAGGGCGATAAGCCTAAACATAGTGGAAAGTGCGCATTGATTCTCCGTGTAGAATTATGATATAATTCTGATATTCAAACTACGGGATGAGGTTGATATGTTCGCTACACAAATTAGACCAGTGACAGATTTGAGGAATCACTACTCTGAAGTTGAAAGCGACCTCGAACGTGGCCCGGTCGTTCTGACAAAGAACGGCTACGGGGCATCGGTTCTTGTCAGCATCGGGATGTATGACAAGTTGATGGCGCGGCAAGCTATTTACGAGTCAATCGCCAGATCCGAGGCAGAAATAGATGCTGGTGGCGGACTCGATGCAAGGAAGGCGCTTTCTGAAATGAGGGCGACTCTGCATGTATAAGGTAGTCATATCGCCCTCTGCCAACGCGGACTTGTTCAACGCGCTCAAGTATATTGCATACGAGCTTGAGAACCCTTCGGCGGCCCAGAAACTGGCAGATGAGGTTGAAAGATGTTATGCCGACCTTGAAGAAATGCCCGCCGCGCATGAACTCTGCCGTGACCCTGTGCTTCGGCGACTTGGATATCGCCGATATCCAATAGATAACTACATTGTCATATTTCGAGTCGTGGAAAGGGCCAAAGAAGTTCGCGTCGTGCATTTCTTCCATATGACGCAAGACTATCTTTTGGCGCTAAAGAACGAGCTCTAATCGTCGCATCTACCTGCGCACAATCGCCAATCCCAAAGAGCAGGAGTAGGCGAAGTTTGGGTCAAGGTGGTATAATATGCCCCGATGAGACTTGATTACGCAAAAGGCGGACTGCAGTTTTTCTTTGTGACGCTCGCGAGCGCCGAGCGGCGGGCTGTTTTCTCTCGCCTTGTCTCGGAGAGTGGTCGCCCAGAGCTTTTAGACATAGGCGAGCTGGCGAGAGCCGCGCTGCGGGCGGTGCATCGCGTCTGGCCAGCGGTGACAGTTAGCGACTATGTGATAATGCCAGACCACCTTCATTTTCTGCTCATTGTCAACTACGACTACGACAAGTCAATTGGCCCGCTCTTTATCGCTCATCGCGTCGCTGACGCGGTTGAAATGGCCGTCGCCAGGCTTCATCTCGCCTGGCGAGAAAGAGGCGCTGCGCCGACTCAAGGCAGAGCCTCGCGCGCGCTTCGTGAAACTTTTGCCATATACCCTGCCGGCGCGCTACGACCCATCAGCCGAAGACAGCCGCGAAATCGCCGCTGGGCGGCTGCTAATTCTCTCGTGCTTTCGCGACACCCCTGGAATTTCCTCGCTCGACATGAAGCACAATCGCGCCGCTGCGCATCGTTTTCGGCAGAACTGCCTCGCCATGAACGACATCGCGGCGCGGCTTTCTTGTCGCTTAATCACACCAACTGGCTGAGGAAAGTTCTGGCCGGAACAACAGATGGAGAGGTTTTCTTAAAACAGTCCTCGCCGTCGTATTCGGCATCCAGGACAACTTGAAATGCGTGTTGCGCGCCTGTCGCCTTCTGGAAAAATGCCAAATTGCCAGACAGTGCCTCGTCAGAATTCTTTACTTCGACAAGAAACCACGGTTTTTTGTCCCTTGTGACAAGAAAATCCACTTCTCGTTTCTTCCGATCACGCAGATAGAAAAGATCAAACTCGCCAAACCCTAAGTCTGTCCAGCACTCAACGGCCTTTAGCAGGTGGCAGGCGACGAAGGTTTCGGCTCGTTTGCCGGAATCAGAAATTCCCGACCAGTCGCGAAGATACCATTTTGGCGTCTTGCGTATTGAACTTTCAATGTTCTTGTAGTAGGGTTTCACCGTAAAGCCGTAATACATGGACTTCAAGATGGACACCCATTTCTTGACCGTGGGTTCGCTTGCCGTCACTTCGTGCGCGAGCGACGCCATGACAAGCTGCTCGCCAGTCCTGTTCGCAAGGATTGTTGCAAGTGCCTCTATCTGGTCGATTTCAACCGTCTTCGTCAAGTCGCGTATGTCCTGCGAGAAAAGCTGCTCCATTCTAAGCAAGCGCCATTTGCGGAGAAACCGAGTCTGCCTATTCGTGAACGGCTCTGGAAACCCACCGAACTCAAGCAATGCATTCCACTCGGAATCGACGAGTTCACGCGGAGATCGAACGACCTTCCCTTCGTCCGGAATCGACGAGTCGAGAAGTTCTGCAACCGAAAAAGGGTGTATCCTGTAGGGGAAGTAGCGCCCCATCATACTGTCGCCACCACGCTTGTACACATCCATCTTTGCAGAACCCGTGGCAAACACCTTTACGCTTTTCTCGTATATGTCGAAAAACCCCTTAAGGAATGTTTTCCATTTCTGATAACGGTGGATCTCGTCAAAAACCAACGTCTTGCCAGAATCACGCCCCTCTTCAAGTGCAAGCGAATCTCCGACCGCTCGCGCACCCTTGAGGATAAGCAATCGTGTTTCCTTCTCCTCCCAGTTGAGATAGTCTGTCGCAAAACCTTTTGCAAGTGTGGTTTTCCCTACCTGCCGAGGGCCAGAAAGGAAAACCATCTGCCGATACATTCCCAAATGCTCACGAATGATGTTTTCGTAAAGTCTGGATTTAATTTTCATGCAGCCATTATAACATTTCCGGCATCGGCAAATCAAGAGCAATTCTAAATAATCGTTTAGAATTGTTCTGAACAATTATAAATACTGATTTAGAATGGTTCGCCTACTCCAATCGGCCTTTGCCCCATAGCAAGGACAAGCCAAACTTCGCCTACTCCTGCTCTTTGGGATTGGGGATTGTGCGGAGCGAGGCCCTATTCAAGCGGAAGGAGCTTGATGCCGAGGTTGCGGAGCTGGTCGTTGAGCGATTCCCAATAGGCGACGAGATCGTCGTCGGACTTCGTCTTCTTCGCCGCCTCGAAGTCGGCCTTCGCCCGCTCGTAAATCGCGATTTCGGCGTCCTGGCGCTCGGTGAGGCGCCTGCCGTACTCGGCGATCGTCCCGCCCGCGGCGATATAGGCGCGGGCCTCGGCCTTCATGCCCTCCACCATCGACTTGATCTGCCGCGCTTCCATGCCGTCGTCGGGCGAAGCCGCCACCTTGCGACCAAGCGCGGCGTTCAGCTCCTCGACGGTAGTGTTGCGCTGCCCCGCCTTTACCCCTGGGATCGCAAAGCTTGCGAAGAACCGCTCGCCCTCTTCGGGAAACACCTCGCTCCAGCCGGTCAGAATGCCCTTATCGACTACCGCCGTGTCGCCAATGACCTGGCGCCTTGTCTGCTCGGCCTCAAAAGACGGCACATCGCCGGGATCGGTCGAGCGAGCGCCGGCAAAATAGGCGGCAACTCCGACAACCACGGCGGCAATCAAAACAATCGCGACAGCGACGCGTCTCCTAATGCCCCTCACCTCGCCGTTCGCCTTGCTCCCGTCGGCCGCGACGACCTTGATCGGCCGTATGCCCCGCGCCCTCAACGCCTCGAAAACGGCTTCGCGGGAAGCGGCATCCATCGACTCCTCGTGCCGCTTCCCCTCGCTGTCCTTGTAGGCGTAGGTGTATTTCATAGCACAAGCTTCTACAGAAGGGTCAGACCCTTCTGTAGAAGTTACCGACCCTTCTTGGGATCAAACTCGATCTTCATCGGCGTCGCGGGCACGGCGTGCACCTTGTCCCATATCGCCTTCTGCACGTCGTTTGTCGGCGCAGGCGCCCAGCCCTGCTCGCAGGCCTTCTTGTACGTCGTCTCCTGCCACGGCATGACGCCTCGCTGCGGGAGCCCGGCCGAAATCGCGTATGCCACGTCTATGCCGTAGTTCTCCTCCTTGATCATGTCGAGGTCAGACGGCTTCATGATGTCGTTGCGCATCACAATCGGGTCGCGCTGCATGAACGCGCCCCCGCCGACGAGCGCAAACGCGCGCAGGATCTCGACGCGGACGCGGTGCGCCAGCGCCTCCGCGCCGCAGCCGTCGTCGAGCGCCGCGACATTTACCGTCGCCCATCCCGCCTCCGGAGCCACCAGCAGCGTCGTCCCGCCCTCGTCGTCCACGAGCGCGACCCCGACCGCAGCCCCCGCCTCTTTCATCGCCGCGCCAACGTTACGCGCCTTCGCCGCCTCTGCGGGCTTGTATTCCCAGATTGGATGTATGCGTTCCTCGATGACGTTGAACGCCTCCTTGAGCGCATCCTTCCCGACCCGCTTCTGCGCATCGAGGAACAGCACCTTGCCCTGGGCGCTTCCGGCCTTGCGTACCATGCCGCCATATCGCCGCATCATCATCTGCGCCTGCCTTGCGCGCCGCTGCTCTGGCGTGAGGTGCCGAGAGACAGTCGGCTTCGCCCCCTCTGCCGCTGGCGTCGGCTTGGCGTCCTCGGCGAATGCCGCCGACAGGAAAAGTGCTGCGAGAATCGCGATAGCTGGTGTTTTCATTGCTTCCTCCGTTTTCGTTTAAGTTCGTTCACTTGCGCATATCCTGTCGCGCGAGGCGCCTCCGCAGCCGGATGCTCCGCTTCGAGAAGTCGGGTACCGTCTGCGCGGGCAGCCCCTTTGACTCGCGAATCTTGTTTGCCGCCCGGAAGAGGTCTTCGACATCCTCGTCCGACACGTCAGGATTGTTCCTGACCTTAGCAAGCTCGTTCTCGAGGTTCTGCTCGACCTGCCCGAGCTCGTACAGCATCTGCGCATGCTCCGTGAGTATCTCGCTCGGCAGCTTGCCATCACGCTTCTGGATCTCCACCATCTGCTTCTTCGTCTCGTAGACGAGCTCCTTCATCGCCTTCGTCTCCTCGTCGTCATCGGGCAGTATCTCCGTCTTGTCGAGGATGGACGCGAGGAAGTCGCGGTTGAAGCTCTCGCCGAATTCCGGCGGCGACAGGATGAAGGTTCCCGGCTCCACGGAGACCAAGCTCGCGATCTGCCGCTCCGACGGATGCCTGAAGTAGTCGAAGCGACCCTTTATCTTGTAGTGCGTCTTCGGCGGGTTCTTGAGGAAGTAGACGTGGGTCTTGACGCCGGGCGGCATGTTCGTGCCGTATTTGTCCTCGAAGTACTTGATCTCGGCCAGGCGCTTTTCCTCCTTCGTGGGAGGCGTCGGCACGGCGTTGGTCGTGGCCGCGGGCGCCTCAACGCGCTGCCGCTGCTGCGGCTTCGCCTTTGCCTCTGGCTGTTCCGGCTCGTCTACCGCATCGCCGTCACCGCGCGACAGCCACCACCACGCGCCCGCCGCAAGCGCTACAACGGCGAGCGCGGCAAATGCGCCGCGTATGACCGACGGACTCTTTCTCACGCCGCCCGCTGGACGCTTCGCCGCCGAAGTGCCGTTTGTGTTCTTTCCGTTGCTGCCGTTCCAAGCCATTGCCGCTCCTTGAAGTCGAGTGGCGGAACAGGATAAATATCAAAGCTCGTCAGGCGTTATGCCCGCGTCGCGCATGATTCGTCGTTGAGTGCCTGTGCTGAGATTGCGCCCGCGATGATCTGGAACGACGACGATTTTGCCGTCCTCCATCCTCTTGAATATCATGTGGCTTCCGCATTGACGCACTAAAGACCACCCTCGCACATTCAGCATCGACGCCATCTGCCGCGCAGTAAGAAGTTTCATACCGACACTTCCAAGACACTCGAACCAGCAGGAAGGTTTTCGCGATCACCCTCTGACACTTCAAGATAAAGTTGAATCGCTTCCCGCAAATTCGCCTTTACCTCTTCAATCGTATCGCCATCAGTGTAGCACCCGGGCAATGCGGGAACTTCGGCGGAGTATCCGCCTTCTGGTTCTTCATGGATTATCGAATAGAATCTGCACATACTGCTTAGCTTATTTGCTTCGGTATTATCCCATTTTTCTGTTCCGCCGTCAATCCCCTTTGGTTTTCCCTTTCGTTTTGTCAAAAAGCCCGCCCGCGCATTGCGGACGGGCTTTTCTGATTTCAGTATCAAGTCGATCTGGCTTTTCAACCTTTCAACTTTTCAACCTTTCAACTGCTTGTGCTCTTACGCGCGCTTGCGCTTGAGAGCAAGGCCAGCGACACCGAGAAGGAGCAGAAGCCCGCTCGTCGGCTCAGGCGCAACCGTCCACTGCCCAGGAACAGCCGTATCTATCTGAAGATTCGACAGCTTCGTGAAATTGGCATTTCCTGTGATATGATCGGAGGTGATGGTATACGTATCCTTCGTGCCTGTAATCACGATATCCCACGCGTAGTTCTTTACCGAATCATCAGTCGGCAACACAAAGAAGTCAGAAGTAATGTCCTGAGCAATCTTGTTCGACGAATAGGTCGTGATGGTTCCAACAATCGCATCAGAAACGGTGACATCCGTGCCTACCGTCGCCGTCAGAATCATAGTGTAAGTCCAGGTGACCCCCTGGCTTGAACCTTCTGTCTTCATGCGGTCGGCATTTGCCGTACCGGGCGCATACACCCCAGCAGTCGTCAAGTTAGCGACGGCTGGTCCGTATGCCTGCGCATTTGTAGACCACTTGAATGTCGCCGCCTGCGTAGCAGCAGCCGCGCAAACAAGTGCTGCAGCAACAATTAGTTTCTTCATTTTCATTTTTCCTTTTTATGCCCTCCTTTGCTTAGTAGCGAAGGAGGGCGTTGTTTTTCGCCCGCCACCCTTTGCAGCGGACTGAAATCCTTTAGAGAGCCGCCGGGAAGTTGACGGAGAGCGAATGCCCCGAGCTGAAGTTACCTAGGAAGCCAGAGCCAGCAGGGACATCAACATCCACCTTCAATTGGAGCGTGTCATCCTTGTCGTCTTCGATCAGACCCTGATAGTCAGCAGACGGATCGTAGGCCCACCAGCCAATCGCCCAGCTGAACTGATTGATATACTCGTCGGAGTCGTCGTTGAAGTTATCAACCATCCAGTCACGAGAGATATAGGTGTAGCGTGCAAGATTCGCGGAAGAATTTGGATCAAGCACACGAAGGAATTCTGTGCCAGGATCGCAGTATTCGCCATCATCAGCAGCTGAACTAATCGACATCGCGAACAAAGTCGTATCGACTGGGAGGATATTGGCAATCATCGGCGCACGATTGCTGTCAGTCGTGACACCAGAACTCGCCAGCGGGACAGAACCGCTTGAGACGAGGCGAAGTGAATGACCGGAGCTAAAGTTGCCGAGAAACGCCGTGCCGACATTGATGGTGATAGCGGCCTTGACCTTGAGCGTATCGTCGCTATCATCCTCCACGAGCGCCTGATAATCGGCGGACGGATCATAGACCCACCAGCCAATCGCCCAGCTAAACTGGTTGATATACTCGTCAGTGTCGTCGTTGAAGTTATCGACCATCCACTCCCGCGAGATATAGGTGTAGCGCGCGAGGTTAGCGGACGAGTTCGGATCAAGGACGCGGATAAACTCTGTGCCAGGATCGCAGTATTCGCCATCGCCAACAATCTGGCAGTCGCGAAGGTCGTATGTCTCCGCACCAGAGATCGGCTGGAACATCGCGCCAATCACCGGCGCACGGTTCTCTTCCGTCTCAACACCCTTATAGCCGACAACGTTCGCAGACTCAACCGCCGCGAACGCACCTACAGCGGCGATGTAAGTCTAGTAGGGGGATAGTGGCGAATAAATTGTGAGAAGGACAGAGAAATTTGCAGATAGCTGGCGATGGTGCTTGTGAAAGCAGGAAAATGAGAATTCAATGCGGAAAAATCTTGAGAGGAGGGAAGGGCTTTAGGCCGGATTTTGGGAAGGGGCTTTGGATCGGATTTTGAGAAAGGCTTTGGGCTGGATTTTGAAGGGGCTTTAGATTTATGACGATTTAAGCTTCTACAGAAGGGTCTGACCCTTCTGTAGAAGCTTGACATGTCAGGGATGGGGATGATACAATACAGACACCATGAGAAAACATCGGATAATTCAATCAGGGAAGTGCTATCATCTTGTTTCAAGGGTGGCGCATCGGGCATTCTTCTTTGATGATGACGAAAAGGATCGTTTTGTTGACCTACTAATGCGCGTCGAGTTCTTCTGCGGGGTGAGGGTGCTGGCATACTGTTGCATGTCGAACCACATCCATGTATTGATATATCTTGAGGAAGAGCGCGAGCTGACAGAGGACGAAGTTCTTGAGCGAGTGAACAAACTCTATCGCGGCACGCGGCTTAAGGATGCACTTCAGGAGTGGAAGTCTCTCAAGGGCGAGGAAACTCAGATGAAGGAGGCGCATGGAGGATCCGGTTTCGGATCTGCGTTCAGCCAATTGCTCATGGAATACAAACGGCGCATGTTCCATCCAAGCGAGTTCATGAAGACGCTCAAGCAGGATATGACCATGTCCTTCAACGCGCGGCGTGACCACGCGGGCACCATTTGGGAAGGTCGATTCTACGACAAGATGTCGAATGCCACAGTCAAGGATATGAGTACCCAGGCCGCATATATCGACTGCAATCCAGTGGAGCCAGGGCTGTGTCGTTGGCCGACAGAATACAAATGGTGCAGTTGGGCGGCGGCCATGGCGGGTGACGAACACGCGCGCAATATGTATCGGTTCATATACGAGGGGGTTGCTGAAAATTGGGACGATGTTGTCGAATGGCATACGCGAGCGATAAAGGCTCGCATTGGCGAAATTGACGATGCGATAGAATCCGGTGGCGTTGTGGATTGGCTTTTTGGCATGTTTGGCTTCGGGAAGGGAAAGAAGGGGGCAAAAGACGCAGAGAACGACAGGCAATATCTGAAACACGCCGACAAATATCCAATTCCCCCAAGGCGCGAATTAATACTTGAGGATGGTAACAGCGAAACAGCGATGAACATTCTTGCGTTTCTACAAGCAGAGGGAGAAAAGAGTTGCGGAGAGATAGCTGATGCACTTGAGATATCAAGCAAGCCATGGCTGTCAAAGACCTATCTTGCTCCACTTATTGCACAAGGTTATATCGCCTTGACTATTCCTGCGCGCCCAAAATCGCCTTTACAACGCTACAAGCTTCTACAGAAGGGTCTGACCCTTCTGTAGAAGCTTGTAGCGTGGCTTTGACATGTATTACAGAATATGGTAATATATTTATCAAACAATTTAGGGATAATTTGGGGAGAGACTATGCCACAAGTCAATTATGCAGAAGATATTGTGCCGCTTTCGTCTTTTCGAGCGGATGTGACTCGTCTAATGTCGCAGACTCGGAAAACGCATCGTCCGATTGTGATTACTCAAAACGGACGAGCCGCCAATGTCTTTCTTGATGTTTCTGATTACCAGCAACTTGTCGATAAGCTCGACTTGATGATGGATATCTATAAAGGCGAGCAGGACATTGCGGCGGGGCGCACTCATTCAACCGATGATGTTCGCCGAGCCGTTGCAGCTGATCTTGGTAACCGAACTTGATTCAGTAGAATAGCAACGCAATGGTTCCGACAATTGAGCAGGTTTTGAGGCATTATAGAATTATCTCCGCGGCAGAGCGGATGAAGACAGGGAGGCCGGGCGAGGAGACAAGCGCAAATGCAATACGCGGAACGAAGTGCGTGTGTGAGGCGGCGGGGATTCCGCTCGATGCTTCAATCAGCCGATTGACGCGCAAGGCAATCGATGCCGCGCTCGCCACCTTTATGGCAAGAGGGCTGTCGCGCGTCTCAGCGCATAGCTATGTCGCAAAGTTCCAGTCGGTCTTCGCGCGGTGGTGCCTGCCATACTACAAAGACGCGGGCTGGAAAATACCCAAACTCGATTTGCCAGTCTTTCGCGCAAAGTCACAGCGATACAACCGCCCCGCCGCCGAGATGCTGCAGCGTGTGAAGACTTGGTACGGCCGGCAGAAGGGCGACTGCTGGTTTGCCGCGACGATGATGCTGGAGTTCGCAATGCGCAATGGCGATGTGCTGCGCCTGAAGAAGGAAAACTTTGTGACGAAGGGCGATGGCGACTGCAAGAAACACTTTCTCTGCTACACTCCGCACAAGACGGCGCTCACCAGCGGACGCTGGGTGTGCTGGCCAATTCATCCCGACATCTGGCGGTGCTTCGAGGACTACGGTGGGCTCGATGGGCTCGATGTCACGGACGAGACTTTCGACCAGATTAACTGCGATTTGCGCGCGCTCGGCTTCACCGGCCACAAGGGGGCGTATGAACTGCGCAAGATATGCATTGACCACGTCTATCAGAAATATGGTGCAGAGATGGCGGTATCAATCTCTGGTGACGACATCAGGACAATCACTCGCTACTACGCCGACCCCTCGCGTCCCAACATCGGCACAACGCGGATCATTGACCTGTTGTAGCCAAATTCGCGCAGTCGCATTTTATCGGAGAGATAGTCTGTTTCGTTTTGGGAAAACCATCGCTGGGTGCAACGAGTAATTTATGCAAAGTCAATGAGGTGTTGGCGCTAACGCGCGACCACGAACACCGGGCTGTCGCGGCAATCGCTTCGCGATTCAATCGCGTCGAACCGTCGCATGGCCAGGAGGCATTCGCCTCCGCCAGCACCGTCTCCGCAATTGGCCTGTCGGCTTGCCGCGCCACCCGGGCACGAATGCGGGCACCCCTCTAGCGACCGCTTCGCGGCTCGCGCTACGCGCTCGGGGGATATTACGCCCGACACGAATGGACACGAAAAGTTATGGGTCAGTACGCAGGGGTCAGGGGTCAAGAGTTGGAGAGCGGAATTGTTTTCTTTTCCCGTTCCCCATTCGTGTAGCCTGCGAAGCAGGCGTGTTCGTGTGCGGCGAAGGCTGCATTCGTGGCTTGGCGGGCGGCGAAAGCCCGAAGGGCTGGCTGTGGCGCAGCCCATCCCGTGAAGGACGCTGGGGAAAGTGGGTGAGTTGTGAGTGGGTGAGTGGAGGAGTTGGAAAGC
>CACWJS010000058.1 GCA_902761275.1 uncultured bacterium
CAACCAGTGATAGACGCCGAGGCACGGCAGGCTGAATACGGTTATTTGTCTGATGTGCGAGAGCCGTCGCGAGCCTGGAGCCGAACGAGAGCCCCGCGAGCCGTCGGGCGGCGCGGCGAAGTTGGCGGTGGAGCTATCATTAAGGCGGCAGCATTTATGATATAATATGCGGCACTCATTTCAGTCTGTGACGTCCGGGCATGGTGCTCGGCGTGTGACAGAAAGAAAGTCTACAGGGAATGAAAATGACCAAGAAGAACCATCGCCACGTTTTTACGTCTGAGTCCGTTTCGGAAGGACATCCCGACAAAGTGGCAGACCAAATCTCCGATGCAATCCTCGACGCGTGCCTCGCAAAAGACAAAGGCGCCCACGTCGCATGCGAGACGACAGTTGGACCCGATGTCGTCGTCAACGTGGGCGAAATAACGTGCAAGGACTTCAAGAAAATCGACACCGAGGCAATCGCGCGCCGCGTAGCAAAGAAGATCGGCTACACGATCCCCGAAGAGCATTTCGCAGACGCGACGTTCAAGTACTACAATTTCCTACATGGCCAGTCGCCTGACATCAACCAGGGCGTCTCGCGCAGGAAGAAGGAAAAGCAGGGAGCTGGCGACCAGGGAATGATGTTCGGCTACGCGACGAACGAAACGAAGTCGCTCATGCCCGCCGCGATAGTCTATTCGCATGAGCTCCTCAAGATGTTCGCGAAGCTCCGCAAGACGGACAAGAAGTATTCGTGGCTTCGCCCCGACTCAAAGAGCCAGCTTTCAGTCGTCTACGAAGACGGCCGTCCCGTCGCAATCGACACCGTAGTCATCTCGCACCAAACCACCGAGGCGGGGGCGACGAAAAAGCACTACGACGAAATCAAGAAGCTCGCAACTGGCTACCTCTCGAAGACCGGCCTTCTCACACCAAAAACGAAGTTCTTCATCAACCCGACCGGCAAGTTCGTCATCGGCGGACCGTGCGGCGACTCGGGGCTAACCGGCCGCAAGATCATCGTCGACACCTACGGCGGAATGGCCGCGCACGGCGGCGGCGCTTTCTCTGGCAAGGACCCGTCGAAGGTCGACCGCTCGGCCGCGTACTACGCGCGCTACGCGGCAAAGAACATCGTCGCCGCCGGCCTTGCCGACCGCTGCCAGATTCAGGTCGCCTACGCAATTGGCGTCGACAAGCCCGTGAGCTTCTGCGTCAAGACGTTCAAGTCCGCACATGGCGTCACGAATGAGCAGCTTGAGAAGATGCTCGCTTCTGGAAAGGTGTTCGACTTCCGTCCCTACGAGCTCATCAAGGACCTCGGGCTTCTCTCGCCCAAGGGCTGGAAGTACGAAGATACAGCCGCCTACGGCCACTTCGGACGCTCGAAGTTCCCCTGGGAAAAGACTGACAAGGTCGCGGCTCTGAAGAAGTTCTTCAAGATTGGCCGCTAACCTCTACGTCCACTTTCCATTCTGCAGGAGCAGATGCTCCTACTGTTCGCTCTACTCGCGAGCGAACTCCACTGCCGCAGATCGTGAGCGGTACATAGAGTCGATTAGAGTCGAACTAGAGTCACTTAGAGTCAGATTATCATCGACCCTAACTGACCCTAACCCGACCCTAAAGACCCTATACTTTGGCGGCGGCTCGCCGGCTCTCTGCGACCTCTCACCCCTGCGTGTCCCGCTCAAACAGTGGAAAAAAGGTCAGACCTGTTTTCCACTGTTTGAATTCACCGTCGAGCTCCACCCGCTCGACGTCACGCCAGCAAAACTCGACGAGCTTAAGTCCATTGGCGTCAACCGCATCTCGATGGGCGTCCAGTCCTTAGACGATGCGACTCTCCGCGCGATGGGCCGCGGCTACACCGCTAGCGACGCCGCTCGCGCCTTCGCGCTCGTTAAGTCCCACTTCGACAACGCCGGAATCGACCTGATTCTCGGCTACCCTGGCGACCCGACGACGAGGAACGCCGAAGCCCTTCTCGCACCGCTAGCGAACTGGGGTCTCCGCCACTGCTCCGTCTACTCGCTCCAGAACGAGCGCGGGCTGAAGGGTGTTCCCGACGACGAAACAGTTCTGGACGGCATAAAATCTGCGGCGCGGTTCCTCAAATCGATCGGCCTCGAACGCTACGAGATTTCCAACTACGCAACCCCCGGTTTCGAGTGCCGCCACAACCTCGCGGTCTGGCGCGGCGAGGACTACGTCGGCCTCGGCGAAGGCGCATGCGGGCGCATCGGCCTCGCCCGAACCCGAAACTGGTGGGGACAGACCCCGCAAAACCCCAATAAACATTGCGGTTCGGCCACTTCCGTCGAAACGGTGAGCGAAAAGGAAGACCTCAAGGAGCGCACGCTTTTCCGTCTGAGAACACGCGACGGTATCGACTCGTCGCGATTCCCGGAATGGCGGCCGGCTCTCGACCGCTTCGTCGCCGAGGGGCTTCTTACAAAGATTGGCGAATCCGTCTACCGTCTCACCGAGCGCGGCACCGAAGTCTGCGACTCGATCCTCGAAGAGCTCGTATAGAGTCAGCACTGTGGCGTTTTTCACGCAGACATTATGACACATGCCGCACCGCCGCGCCATCACCCTATCGGGCGGTCACGGGAGCTTCACGACTGCGCCGTTCTCCGTGGATGAATCGCCTCCGACAAAAACCGTAAACTCGCCCAGCTCCACGACGCGCTTCAGGTCTGCGTCGTAGATGGCGAATGCGTCCCGCGGGAGCGCAAACACGACGCGGCGCGTCTCGCCCGGATCGAGTGTCACGGACGTGAATTCCCTCAGTTCGCGCTCGCGCGGCAGAACGCTCGCCTTCTCGTCGCGCAGATAGAGCTGGACGACCTCCCTTCCGCGGCGCGTCCCGGTGTTCGTCACTTCGCACGAGATCCTCCACATGCCGCCCTCGTTTCCCAGATCGACGGGCTTTCCGTAGGAAAACGTCGTGTAGGAGAGTCCGTAGCCGAACGGATAGAGCGGCTTCGCGGGGATGTCCGCGTAGGCGCAGAAAATGAAGGTGCGCTTCTCACGGTACGAGAGCGGAATCTGTCCGACGTCGAGCGGAATGTGCTGCGCGAGCTTTCCGGACGGATTCGTCTCGCCGCAGAGAATCTCCGCCAGCGCCTCCGCGCCCATCGCACCCGGATACCACGCCATGACCACTGCGTCCGAAAGCCACGCGACCTCGTCCAGAATCACAGGACGCCCCGCGAACACGACGGAGACGATCTTCTTTCCGCCGCGCTTCAGGGTGCGCAGGTTCTCGAGCTCCGCCTCGGGAAGCGTGATGCGCGCCCTGCCGCGCCGCTCGCCCGTGTAGGACGTAGGCTCTCCGAGCGCAAGGACGACAACGTCTTCTCCCGGCAGCGTCGCCTCGGCGCGCGCGATGCGGCGCATGTCGATCGGACGCGCGTCGAGCCTTACGCCCCAGCGCTTCGCCATCGCGCCCCTGAGCGTTTCGACGGACGCGTCGAGTCCGTCCGCAAACACAGTCGCCTCGTCGCCGCCGCTGAAGATGTCCTTCCCCATCCCGCCGCGCATGATGTCCTCGTCGTCGAACCACGTGCCCGTCAGCCCCACTACGCGGTTCGTGGAAAGCGGCAGAATCCCGCCTTCGTTCTTCAGAAGGACGATCGACTCGCGCGTCAGCTCAAGGACGTCACGCCTGTTGCGCTCCGAGTAGAGTTCGCCTTTCGCCTTCGACTCGTCACAGTAGCGGAACGGATCGTCGAACAGTCCTGTGACGTACTTCATCGCGAGCGAACGGACGACGGCTTTGTCTACATCCACTTCGGATGCCTTTCCTTCGCGCACGAGGCGCGGCAGTTCGAGGAACGCGCGGCTTATCATGTCCATGTCGACGCCTGCGGCGAGTCCGCGAAGCGCGGCGTCCGAAAGGTCTTCCGCCGCGCCTTCGTCTACGGAGAACTGCAGGGTCGTCCAGTCGGTGATGACCTGTCCGCGGAAGCCGAGTTCGCCGCGCAAGAGATCGGTGAGGAGATAGCGGCTGAAGTTGCAAGGCACGCCGTCGAACGCGGTGTAGGCGTTCATAACCGCAAGCGCGCCTGCGTCGATCGCGGCCCTGTGCGGCGGGAGGTGCGTCTCGAGAAGCTCGCGGCGGGAGAAGTCCTGATGGCGGTAGTCCTTTCCGCCCTGGAGCGACGAATAGCCGATGAAGTGCTTGACGCACGCGATGACGTGGTGTCCGTCAGAAAGGTCGTCCGCGGAGCGTCCCTGGTCGCCGCGCACGCGCGCCGCGGCCATGCGCCCGGAAAGATACGGATCCTCGCCGAGCGTAGCGCCTATGCGGCCCCAGCGCGGATCGTCCGACACCTCCACCTGCGGCGAATATGTGAGGTTGATGCCGATCGCCGCCGATTCGCGCGCGGCAACCGCTTCGGCCTTCTCGACGGTCGCATCATCCCAGCTGCATGCCATCGCGAGCTGCAGGGGAAGCGTCGTAACCCATCCGTGCGTGATGTCCTCGTGTATGATGAGCGGGATCCCGAGTCGCGAATGCGCGAGCTTGTATTCCTGGAGCCGCCGCGTCTCCGACGCGCTTTGGACGCGCATCAGCGCACCGATCTCGTTCCTGTTCACGAGATTCGTATACGCGCCCCAGCGTTCCGCGCCGAATTCGCGGTAGTCGTACACCATCAGCTCGCCCGCCTTCTCCTCGAGCGTCATCTTCGCGCAGAGAGCGCGGGCCTTCGCCTCGGCCTCGTCAAGGTTCATGGCGGACACCGAAAGCGCCGCCGCGGCAGTTGCAATTGCTATTATGCGCTTCATATACTTGTTTGATGCGGAAATAGCCCAATGTCTTGGGAAATTCTCAAAAGAACACGAAGATTCCGAGCGTGTAGTACGTGAGGTCGTTGCGGTAGCCCTTTGCCGCGCGGTAGCGTCCCTGGGCACGCGCTTCGTCCATGACCATGTCAAAGCGGTGTATTCCCGCCGAGACGAGGCACCAGTCGCAGATTTCGTAGTTGAGCACAAGCCCGGCGCGCAGATCGGCGGGACCGGCGCGGTAATCCGGCTTGCGCCAGGTGATGCGGTGTCCGTAGCGGTTCGCGTTCCACTCCTTGTTGCCGCCTTCCGCGCAGAACTCGCCCGTCAGGGAAAATCCGCGTCCGAGGTCGAAGGTCCGCGTGACGCCCGACTTGAAGTAGACGCCGCGATATGGAACAGTCCGGTAGTGCACAGCTGCATAGAAGTTGAGCCACGGCGTAACGAGCGTCTCGCGCGTGTACCACTCGCGCGCCGTTGCGTCGTCCACGCCCTTGTAGGGAGGCTTCAGCGCACGGGAGAGAATCCAGAGATGCCCGAGGCGCGTCCTGAGCTTCCACCCTTCCGCGAGGTCGAAGTCGTAGCCGTAGGTGACAAGAACGTCATCTTCAATGTCGAATCTGCCACAGACTTTGTCTCGCACATCCGAAAGCGAATGCGTCGCGGCGTAGTAGAAGTTGAACTGTCCGAGATCGCGCGAAACGGCATCGACTTCGACCTCTTGAAAGAGAATCGGACGCGCGAACGGGATCTTCCCGCGCGAGACGTTCGCGGAATACCAATACGTATCCGCGAACCCGTGTATTTCAACGGGTTCCGGCTCATTCACGAGCATCAATGCCGCCAGCATCCACATCGCGCAGCAAACAGCTTCTACTTGAGCGCGAACTGGCAGGTTTCGCCGGCGGACATCTTCAGCGGCAGAATTCCGTCGCGCGTCTTCTCCTCCCGGCCGGTCTTCAGGTTCACGACCCTGCACGGATACGGAAGCCGGAAATCGCAGACCGCATCTTCAAGCGCATGCAGATTGACGAACGCGCCGTTCATGTCCACCTGCGCGATGTCCGCGGCGAGCGGTACGTACGCTCCCGCCTCGCGCGCGAACTTGTTGAACGCCGCGGGCGAAACGCCGCCGGCCTCGGTGAAGACGATGTGACGCACAAGACCGTCGCGGCGCTCGGCCGTCGCCGGTTTCCCGTCCTTCGCGTAGCGCGCGTGCACCTTTACGCCCGGCGCCTCGGCAACCGAGTTGCGCGGCCAGTCCGCAAGCTGCGGCGGCGGAAACTCGAGGCTCGCCGCGTTGCGGAGCATGTCGTGGTACTGAAGTCCGTTCGCCTCGCACGCGAAGCCCGGCTCGGCGACAACCGTGTGGTCGGCCTTTTCGCCGCAGACGAGCGTCATTCCCGTCGCCTCGGCAAGCCCGCCCAGCTCGCCGCACCGCGGAAGATAGAGGAACGTGCGCTTCGCGGACGAAAGACGGCGTATCAGATCCGTACGCGGCGCGTCGACGCGGCGCATCAGGTTGAAGGCAACCATCCTGTAGGGTTCGAGCAGCGCCGGATTCACGAGAACGTCCTCAAGGAGATAGCTGTCGAACGGCACGCCGGAACGCGCAAGCAGGAACAGCTGGTCGGCATAGCTGAAGTCCGCGGGACGCGGCAGGAACTTCATGCCGTCCGCCCAGCCGAGAAGCCCCGCCTCGTCCACGACAAGCGCGACGCCGGGGGAAAAGCTGCAAGTGGGCGAGTGGACGAGTGGAGGAGTGGAGGAGTGGGGGAGTGGAGGAGTGGGGGAGTGGAGGAGTTGATACGAATCAAGCGCGGTTGCGATGTCGTCGACGATTTCCGGCGCGGAGAACCAGCCGTTCGCCATGTCGTAGAACCACCAGCCCATGCCCTGCGCGACCATGACGCCGGCATCCTTGCGGAAAATGCTCTGCCACATGCCGAAGTCCGAGGCCTGGCCGAGGCCGATCGCCGACGATGGACCGGACCACGGCTCGACCATCGCATACGTGCGGAAGTCCAGTTCCTCGAAGAAGAACTTTCCGTGCAGACGGAAGGACGCCGCGGGAAGACGGTTCGCGCCGGTTATGCCGGGGCGACGCCGTTCGTAGTTCGGCTGCGCGACGAGGATGTCCATCGCGTCCGAGCGCAGGAACTCGCCGATGTTCCACGACGTCGCGGCATTCGCGCGGTGCGGCGACTGGCACCACATGATCGAGACGACGTCCTTGCCCATGAGACACCTGAACTCACGCGCAAACTCCTCCTGCGCCCTGAGCCCCGTCTGCTTGCAGAAGAACTCGTAGTTCGTCGAAGCGTGCCCCCCTTCGCGGCAGAAGTCCGCGTACTCCGCCTTCGCCGGCGCGGAGTAGTCGGGATAGCACACGGAGAACTGTCCGTCCTGATAGCCGAACGTGTGTATTCCGACAATGCGCTTGTCGAGTCCCTGCGCCTTGAGTTCCGCCACAAGCGACTTGAGGCAGCGCTTGACGCCGTCGCGCCAGGCGCGCGAGGAATACGACGGCCAGGGCCAGAGCTTCGTGCCCGCCGTCGGGATGACGTACGAGGCGACGCAGCTGCCGCTGTTGCCGAGCACGACCTTCCCGTCCTTGTGGCGCCAGGCCTCGTCTGGATGCTCGCTCTCGGCGAATTCCGGATAGGCGTTGCAGCCGATCGCAAGGACGAACGGGACGTCCGGCACGAGGCGCATGGAGTCCTTGATTTCGCGCACGGCACCCTTAGCGTCGAATCCGTCCTTCGTCCAGTATCCGCGGCATCCCGGCACCCGGCCGAGGCGGATGTCCTTCACCATCAGCGGAATGTGCGCGTTGGTGACGGTGTGTCCGGCAAACAGCTCCGGCGGCGGAATCTGCTCGACAGAGCAGTGGCGTCCCTTGTAGATGACGGGCTGCACGGCGCGTCCGTCGACCCGGAGCTCGGGTCCGCACTTCCCCTTCACGACCTTCGCCGTATGCTGCACGTCCGCCGCGAGCCCGCGGTCGTAAGCGGCTTCATCCATGCGGTCCCGTTCGCGCGGCACGCCCCAGGTGCTGTACTTCCTGCCCCAGGCCTGCTTCTCCGCCTTGAGCGAGGAGACGGACCAGTTCGACCAGACGCTGACCGACGGATTGCCCGCGACAACGATCGCCGGCGTCAGCACGCCGTCATGGGCAACCTCGCTTGCGTACTTGCGGTACGTCTGGCCGCGAGGCGAATTCGGGAGCCCCAGCGATTCGGGAATGCCTCCGCCCGCGTAGTCCTTCTCGAAAAGTTCGGAGATGCCGTATCCGGGCTTCCTGCCGTGCGCGCGCAGAAAGCCGTGGCAGTAGTCGCCGTTCGAGCCCGAGACCGCCACGTCCGCCGAAAGGCGCACGGACTGGTCGGGTTCCGCCGTCGCGAATTCGGGCCCCTCGACTATCAGATAGCCCTTTTCGTTAGTCTTGACGATCCTGACGACGCCGTTTTTGACCTCGACGCTTCCTTCGGCCCCGCCGGCCCTGATTACCGAAAACGCAGCATCCGCGCAACCCGCGGCGCGCCAGATAGCACCTTCCGTCGGAAACTCCTTGCGATCCGGATCCTTGTTCTCCCAGCCCGCAGTGAGCGGACGCGGATCGAACAGTCGGCACGGCGCGGGAGCGCCGGCACGATGGACCTCCCGCCCGTCCGCCCAGACGGAGAAACCCGCGCCCTTGCCATACCGGCGGCCGGTGCGGTCCCAGTAGAGCGAAATGCTACGTCCTCGCACATGCACGTTCTCGAGGCACGTGAAATCCCAGGTGTCGGGAATGAGCGGACGTATCTCGAGCGCTCCGTCAAGCTGCGGACGAAGGCCGCAGAGTCCCGAGATCACAAGGTCCGCAAACGTCGAGTGGTTGTAGTCCTCTCCGCGCTCGTCCTTCTTACCCTGCGCGTGCAGTATCGCGCGGGAGAGCCACACTCCCGTGAACGGATCGAGATTTTCGTCAATCCACGGAATCACCTTTCCGTCTTCGGTCCTGCGCACCTGCTGCGCGGCATACTGGTGAAGGAGCTTCACGTACGTCTCGCGTCCGACGTCGCCGGACGACCCATCGGCGATCGCATTGGCAAGCCCCGTGAGGACGATCGACGTCGCGAACGGCCAGCTCGGTCCGTTCCACTGGCAGGGATGCCCGTCGTACGCGATTCTGAATCCCGGCGCGCGCCGCTCGGCGAAGCAGAGTCCGAACGGCGCGGCGAAGCCCTCTTCGCTTTCCACCTGCGCCCAGGCGTCGCCGAAGCCCGCGAGCGGCATGCCGAAGTACCACGGCGCATAGCCGTGCAGCTCGCGCACCGTGCTGCGGGTGCCGTTCGTGCGCACGGTCGTGAAGAACGATAGCTCCGCATCCCAGAGCTTGTCCCGGATTCCCCTTCCAAGGGCTTCCGCCTTGCGCGAAAAGCGCTCGGCGATGTCGGGGCGCTTCGCGAGGCGCGCGATTTCGGCGATGGCCTTCGCCTCACCGTACATCGCGCTGTTGAAGAGCGGACGGTATCCGTCGCGTCCGAGCGAACATTCGCTTCCCTCGCGGTCGTCGACGGACGTGAACATGCCCTTCCCGTCTCCGCCCATCGGGAACGGCTCGCCCTCGGGGCAGGTGCGGTAGACAATCGGCTTCGTCTCCCACGATTCGTACAGCGCGACAATCGGGTCAAGAAGTTCGACCGCGGTGGACGCATCGCCCGTGACGCGCACGACATCGACGAGAGACGAGCCAATCCAGGTGCAGTACTTCACGCGGTGCGCGCCGTTCGTCCCGAACCAGAACCGCGCGTAGTCCGACGCGACGGACGTGTCGTGCATCCACCGCGCCTCGCGCAGGTGGTGCCCCGCCGGGCAGACGATCGTGTTGTACTTTCCCGCCCAGGGGACGTCGGGAAGGAACTCCGTGACGACCCAGCCCTCGGGCGTCTTCACGCAGTGGCGGCCGAAGGCGCGCCAGCGGAACTCGTACGTGCGGTTGATGTCCGCGTCCGGGCATTCGAACGAGGGTACAGCTCCCGCAGGTGCCGCGGCGAGCGCCGCGGCAAACAGTGTTGCTGAGATCATTTTGGTTCCTTTCGGGGAGTTAGTCGTTCACAGTGAACGCGAGGCGGAAGCCGTAGTTTATCCATCCGCCCGAGCTTGAGCTACGTCCGGCCGAGGTGATGAGATAGTTGTTGGTGCTGTAGTAGCCGCCACGAATCACGCGCTTGCTGTCAGCCGGAGCCGTGTCGGGTCCGGTTGGATCCGTCGCATCGCCGGCAGCGTATGTACCGTACCAGTCGACACAGGCCTCATAGACATTGCCGAGCATGTCGTAAAGTCCGAATGCGTTCGGAAGCTTGAGACCGACCTCGTGCGTTCCTTCCTCTGCATACCACGCTATCGGTGCGATGTTGCCGGACTGGGTCTGTCCGTTGATGCTGAGCGCCTTGCCGTTGTACAGCTCGCTCGTTGTGCCCGCGCGGCAGGCCTTCTCCCACTGCGCCTCTGTAGGGAAGTCAAGTGTGTCAACGCCGAGGTTGGTCCTGAAAACGCTCGTGACCTGGCTGCGGTAGGCGACATACGATGCGTTTTCGATCGGATTGGCGTCGCCTACGTTGTGGCTGCCGCTGTACGAGCTGCGCTGAAGACGGCGGTACTGTTCCTGTGTGAGCTCGAACACACCGATGTAGAAGTCCTTCGTCAGCGTCACGTTGTGCACCGGCTCGGCGTTCCCCGTCGTGCCGAACGTGCCGCCGGTCTGGCCCATGGAGAACGTGCCCTTCGGTATCTTGCGCATGACGAGTTTCGTCGTCTTCACGCCCGGATAGTTCGTCACGCCAGTCCAGATGAGAACGTCCGGGAGGTCCGTGGAAAAGCCGTCGCCCACGGCCGAGTAGGAAGTCTCGAAGTCGCCGTAGAGTCCGTTCTTGATGTCGGCGCGCGTAACGTCCCTGCACGGGAACGTGCCAGTTTCGGCCGTGAGGTCGAAGATCTTGTAGATCACCTCCGACGCGTTCTGGTCCGAATCGCTCAGCGTGAGCTTCACCTTGAAGTTCGCGAGCGCGACCTTCTCCGTTCCGAACGCCTTGACGGGATCGATGAAGAACTCGCCGACGCCCGACTCGCAGATGCCGTAGCGGGATCCGCGCATTGACGACTCGAGGCGCGTCGCGTCGAGCTCAACGCTGCCGTTGTACGCCGTCACTCCGATGTTGACGGGGTGCTCAGCGTCGACTCCGGAAATCTTGTATTCGACCTTGATGTCCGTCGACCAGGGCCACTGCTGGCGGACAATCACCTGTTCGATCGCGGCGGCGTGCGAAGCATTGGCCGCGAAAAGGGAAAGTGCGAAAAATACGAATCTGTTCATTGCCTTGTTCCTTTCTGAAATTGATTACCGCATAATTATCATCATGCCCGCGCCGCCGCCGAGGATGGATGCGGCGTAGGTCACTTCGTTCGCGATCAGCGACAGCGAGTAGAGTTCGCCCGGCTTTATGCGCAGCGCATACCAGCCCTGCGCGCCGTCGAGCCCCGTCGGCGTCTCCACGCCGTTCACGGAAAGCGACGTTGTTCCGTACGGAATCGGCAGGACGGCCTTCTTCGATGCCTTGCCCCAGAGGTTTCCGCTCGCCGGCGCAAGGCAGCGAGTCGTGCCTTCCGCGTCGGGTGAAAGCCCCTTGATGAGCCCGAGCTTTGCCGTACGCACCGTGTTCGCGTCGTCGTCGAACTGAAGCGCGAGGTCGTACACGTTCTCGGAGTCCTCGCTGTCGGCGGGCGGAAGCTCGAACGTAAACTCGCCTTTTGCGACGTTGTCGTATGTCCGGGTGTATCTCACGCCGCTGACGTACAGCCGCGCGCTTGTGGCGCCGGCCGGGAAATCGACCGGCACGGTCATCGTGTTGTTCGTGGCCGTGTGCCAGAACGAGCTTGTTTCAGGCCTCAGGAAAACAAACGTCGGTTCGCTTTCCAGTTCCGTCGCGCCGACAGCCAGCGTCGTCAGCGCGGCGCCGACTATGCCGGCTGTCTTTCGTCCTATCATGTTCACCCCGCTTTCCTTTGTAATCGCCTCCGTCTCCTCGTCCACCCGGATTTCGGCTACGGCAGGCTCTTCGGGCACAGACAGCGACTCGACGGCGAACCATGCCGCGAGGCCGGTGAAAGCCGCAACCACCGCGATTGAGGCCGCGATCTTGAGCGAACGCGGGAAGCGGCGAAGCGAAGGCTCCACGGCCCGCGCGCGGGCATTCCGTATCGCTGCTATGCAACGCGCCTTGAATCCGTCCGGCGGCTTCGGCCACCCGTCCGGATCGCCGAGCGCCGCTTCGAGGCGATAGGCCTCGGCGGAATCGTCGCTAAGCTGGAATTGTCGTTCTGTCACTGTCTTGCACCTTCTGAAGATTTGATGCCTGGCGCCTCGAAAACCTTGGAAAGATAATTTCGAATCCTCAAGCGGGCCTCGTGAAGACGATAGTAAACCGTGCCTTCGGGGGACTGAATCGTCTTTGCCATCTCCGGCACGGAGAATCCGTTGAAATAATGCATCACGACGACGAGCCGCAGGTCCTCCGGAAGCCTCAGGACTGCCCTGCGCAGCGCGGCGGCCTCGTCCTGCCTTGAAAGCGTCTCGCCTGGATCTGGCTTCTCGTCGGGCACATCAAGCCTCTCCTCGTCGAAAACGAGCGAGTTCGCGGCCTTCCGCCGGACGTCCATCCGGCGGTAGTTGACCATGATCGCGCACATCCATGTGAAAAAAGCGGAATCGCCCTTGTAGCTTCCGACGCGCTCAATTACGCGCACGAGCGTACGCTGGACGAGGTCTTCGGCTGCATGCGCGTCGAGGCAGAGCCGGAATGCGGTGGCATAGAGACGCGCGCCGTAGTCCTCGACGAGAACCCGCGACCCCTCCTCTGCGTCTTTCGCAATTAACTCCCAAACTAACATCTCTGAATGCTTTGATGCCGCATCAGCCTCAATCCTTTGGCAAGAACTTCAGAATTCTGAAGCATACAGAATTGTTTCGCAGACGCGTTGTTGAGGAATGGTTATTGAGTGAAGTCAGGCAAGGCCGCGTTTGACGGTGCGCCGCGTCGCGACTGCGGTGAACGGGTCCTCAGGCCAATAGTGCTTCGGGTAGCGGCCACGCATGTCCTTGCGGACGAGCTGGTACCCTTCTCGCCAGAATCCCGCAAGGTCTTTCGTTATCTGGATCGGCCGCTGTGCAGGAGAAAGAAGCGTCATTACGACAGGAACTTTCCCGCCCGCGACCCTCGGCGTCTCCATTAGCCCGAAACATTCCTGAAGCCGCACTTCACAGGTTGGCTCATCGCCCTCGTAGTGTATCAGCATGTGGCTTCCGCTCGGGACCTCCATACGCGTAGGAGCAAGGCGGTCAAGCTCGCGCCTGTCATGCCCCGCTTCCGCAAGCATAAAGTCAAAGACCGAAAAGAGATCGAGCCGCTCCAAATCCTTCCATTTCGTCATGCCGCTGATGAAACCAGGGAGCGCGGCAAGAATCGCCCCATCAGTCGGATTTGGCCACTCACCCCCATTTTTATTGGCTTTCGTGGGGTCTGTCCCCAGGACCTTGGCACCAGTTTTTTCGGGGGTTGCCCCTGCGGAAACTGCAAAAATACGCGATAAAAACGCCATTCTTGCGCGCATTTGCCGCGATTCCTTTGTCCAGCAGGGCAGATTCTCTACTCCCTTCTGGCGAATGCCGTCAAGAAGCGCCTCCGATACCCTTGCGTCGACATCCACCGAGAGGCGCGCATCAGCCGCCGAAAGTGGCTTCTCCCCAAGAGTCATCTCGCCAAGCTTGCGGCGAACGACGCTCTTCACGCGGTCATTCTGCCTGTCCCACGCGCAGTACGGCTCCTCAATGACGCGATCACCGAAAAGGTCTTCTATTTCGTCCTCGTCAATGGGGCAGCCAAGGAAGACCTTCGCATCACCCGCACGGTCGTCAAGTTCGCAGCAGACGAGGTAAGAAGCCCTTGAAAGAGGATCTGTTTCGTCGACAAATGCGCCGCGGCCAGACACCATGCGGAATGTTCCATTACCTCGGTTCTTCGCAACCCTGTCAGGATATGCAAGCGCAAGCAACGCACCTTCCGATGCCACTTGGTCATTAATCTCGTTGGTCGATGTTTTTAACGCAGAGTCGCAGAGACGCAGAGTAGCAGAGATGGTTGTATCTGGGGCTTTGCCCCAGACCCCGAAAGGCTCTGCCTCTCTGCGCCTCTGCGACTCTGCGTTAAAACTAGATCGCTCTGCGTTAAAACCAAACCTTCGCGCCAACTGAAGCACCCTCTTCGAAAATGGTCTGTTCGGAGTCTCTTTTATCTCTTCGGCAATCTTTCTAATATCCGGCTCGCGCGACTTTGACCCCTCTTCAACAATCGCCGCCAGAAGCGAAGCAACCCCAGCATCCCCATTACCCCCAAGCACCATATTCGCAAGCCGCGGGTGCATCGGCAATTTCGCCATCGCGACGCCCTTCTTCGTAAGCCGCCCATCGCCATCAAGCGCGCCGAGCATCTTGAGAAGCCCAACCGCCTGATCCCAATTCGACGCAGGTGGCGGTGTCATCCATGGCAAATCCTCGCGCCCAAGCGCACCCCACGCCGCACTCGTCAGAACGAGCGAGCAAAGATCGGCGTCAAGGATCTCGGGCATCATCTTCTTTGGACGCGACTGCTGCTCCCCCTCGCCCCAGAGACGATAGCAAACTCCCGCGCGCACACGTCCCGCGCGACCTCTGCGCTGTTCTGCACGGTCTTGCGTGAGCGGAAGCGTGACGAGCCCAGACATACCAGAAGCAGGGCGAAAGCGCGGCACGCGCATAAGCCCCGAGTCAATCACAGTCGAGATTCCCTCTATCGTCACCGAAGTTTCCGCAATAGATGTCGCAAGAATCACTTTTCGAAAGTTGCTCGGCGCAAATACCCTGTCTTGTTCTTCTTTTGGAAGCGCTCCATAAAGAGGCAAGACATCTACGCCACGCGTGACACCAACGGCTTCCTGCACGCGCCTTATCTCGCCCTCACCCGGCAAGAAACAGAGTATGTCGCCATCCGTTTCCTTTAGCGCCTTCGATATCGCCGCCGTCATCGACATGTCGCCAAGGTAATTTGTCTCAACGGGGAACATGCGCCCTTCAGCCCGAATGATATCGGCGTCACCGAGATGCGCGGCGACTTCGTCCGCGTCAAGCGTCGCAGACATAACAAGGATGCGAAGATCAGGCCTAAGCGCGCGCCGCACTTCAAGCGCAAGCGCAAACGCCGTATCGCAGGGAAGCGAGCGTTCGTGAAATTCATCGAAGATCACGAGCCCGACATCCGAAAGCTCTGGGTCAGAAAGAAGTCGCTGAGTAAGCAGCCCTTCCGTCACGATCTCGAGCCGCGTCGCCGCGGAAATCTTGCGTTCAAGTCTAACCTGGTAGCCGACAGTGCCGCCAACTGCCTCGCCGCGTTTGCGCGCGATGTAGGTCGCGCAATTGCGCGCGGCAAGACGCCGCGGCTCGAGCATTACAATCTTTTTTCCCTTGAGCCACGGCTCGTCAAGAAGCGCGGGCGGCACGCAAGTAGTCTTGCCGCTTCCTGGAGGCGCAGTAAGCACGACATCCCTGTTCGCCGCAAGCGCGCGGCGAATGTCATTTATCTTCTCTTCAACTGGGAACGCCATGCTTTCTATTGCACCAGAAAAATTATGCGCACATTATACCAAATATTGCCCGGGGCGCAGCGAGTTATTTATGCAAAGGCAATGAGGTGTTGGCGCTGACGCGCGACCACGAACCCCGGGCTGTCGCGGCAATCGCTTCGCGATTCAATCGCGTCGAACCGTCGCATGACCAGGAGGCATTCGCCTCCGCCAGCACCGCTTCTCCGCAATTGGCCTGTCGGCCTGCCGCTCCACCCGGGCACGAATGCGGGCCTGCGCCCGACACGAA
>CACWJS010000059.1 GCA_902761275.1 uncultured bacterium
GATGGAGGACTTCTTGTTCGAGGACATTCGGGTGGAGATGCAGACTGACAATCTGCCAGAGGTTCTCCAGGAGTCGGACGGCCAGCGCTACGACCCGCGCGGACGGAAGTTCTTCCCGATGCTGGTGAAGGTCGACAACACAAGATACGGCAAGGAAGACGGGCCGTCTGGGCACATCCGCAACTGCCTCTTCAGAAATGTCTCGGTGTTTGCCGAGGAGGGTGTTCCTCCGCCGCAGATCAAGGTCATGTCGCTTGCTCCGCAGAATGGCGCGGCGCGTCCGTTCGAGGGTGTCGTCTTTGAGAGGTTTTTCATGAACGGGATGCCGGCGGAGTGGAGCTCCTTCAGTTTCACTACAAATACCCCCGTAGTCCTGCGGTAATGATCATGCAAAGGAGAAGGTAAGATGTCTGTGACGGTAAGGTCGATTTGGGCGGCGGCGCTTTGCTGCGCCGTCATGACAGGTTGCGACGACTCGGCGGTTGTCGTTGAAGAGGGCGGCACGACGCCGGTAGAGGCGATTGCGTTGCTGCGCCAGCGCCGCGCGAAAGGGGACTCGTCGCATGCGACCGTCGTAGTCCGCGGCACGGTTCGGATTTCAGAGCCGATCGTGCTTGGAGCCGCCGACGGCAATTTGACTGTCCGCGGCGAAAAAGGCGCGACGATTTCGGGAGGCCGCGCGATCACTGGCTGGACGGATCGCGGCAACGGCGTCTGGGGGGCGAAGCTGCCGACGGGCGCAGACGGGAAGCCGATCTACACCGAGACGCTGTTCGTCAACGGACGCCGCGCACAGCGCTCGCGATATCCCGCGGATGGCGGATTCTTCCGCGTGACATCCGTTTCGCAGGCCGTCTGCCAGGCGTCTGTCACGACAAACCGCATCTTTGTCAACATGGACGGCTCGGAGCCCGCCGTCAAGCTGCTTGCCGCGGTGCCGAAAGACGAACTCGCCTTCGCGCAGCTCATAGCCCACATCAAGTGGGACGTCTCCCGCACCCCGATCGCGGAGTTTTCCGGAACGCAGCTCGCGGTCGACGCGGTGCAGATGAAAAGCTGGAATGTTTGGGGCGCGAACGACTTCTATGCGCTCGAAAACGTGCGTCCCGCATTCAAGGAACGCGGTCAGTGGTTCTACGATTCAGCGGCGGGCGAGGTGCTCTACCGTCCTCTCGCCGGGGAGACTGTCTGCGAGGCGATTGTCCCGGTCGACGGTCTTGAGACGCTGATTGCGGTCGACGGCGCGACGAATGTCGTCTTCAAGGACGTCTCGTTCGCGCATTCGGCGCCTACCTGCAACAAGGGGCCTACGCGCCTCGCTCCGCATCAGGCGGCGGCATCTGTCTCGACGGCCGCGATCACCGTCGATCGTTCGGCCGATGTGGTGTTTCGCGGCTGCCGCTTCGAGCATCTCGGCAGCTACGCCGCGTGGTTCCGCGAGGGTTGCCGCGGGGGCGGCGTGTTTTCGTGCGTGATGACAGACCTCGGTGCGGGCGGCGTGCGTATCGGCGCCAGGCACCGGCTCCAGTCCGCGGAGGCGAAGGCGCGTCCGGACGTCGACATGAAAGTGCCGTACGTCGAACGGGCGCCGTGGATGACGTCGTTCATCGCGGTCGAGGACTGCGAGATTTCCCACGGAGGCAGGTTCCATCCGGCAGGAGTCGGGGTTCTGCTGACGCATGCGTCCGACTGCTCGATCGTCCACAACGACATCTTCGACCTCTTCTACACTGGCGTTTCCGTCGGCTGGGTCTGGGGCTACTCGGGCAGCCCGTCGCAGCGCAACACGGTCGCGTTCAACCACATCCACGACATTGGCCAGGGCAAGCTTGCGGACATGGGCGGCGTCTATACGCTCGGCACGAGCTTTGGCACGTGTGTCTCCAACAACGTGATCCACGCGATTCGCTCGTATTCCTACGGCGGCTGGGGGCTCTACACCGACGAGGGCTCGGAGGGCGTCGTCCTGGAAAACAACGTCGTCTACGACACGGACGACGCGTCGTTCCACCAGCATTACGGTCGGAACAACATTGTGAGGAACAACATCCTCCTCGACTTGCGCGCCGGGCAGATCGCCGTCACCAAGCCCGAGGAGCATCGTTCGCTGACCGTCGAGCGCAACATAATCATCTGGACGAAGGGCGACGCGTTCAACAAATACACTGGTACGAAAGACGAGAAGGCGAAGATAGACTGGAAGGGCAATCTCTGGTGGCGCACTGACGGGAAGGACGTCTTCAACGGAACGTCGTTCGCCGAATGGCAGAAGCGCGTGAACGACGAGGGCAGCGTCTTCGCAGACCCGCACTTCGCCGACTGGCAAAACCACGACTTCACTCTCTCGCCTGAATCCCCGGCTCTCAAGCTCGGCTTCAGGCCTTTCGACGTTTCGTCCGCAGGAATAAGGGGCCCATGGTAACCGCGCTGTGATGCTATGGGGTCAGACCCCATGGTAACCGAGAAGTAGCGCCTCCCCCTAATTTAGGAAGGTATACTTTTTGGGCGGATTGTGGTAGAATATTCCCAAACTCGTAAAAGGAGTATGCCATGATCACTTCGCGAAACGACAGGTACTTCAAGGGTGGATTCAGCGGACTGATGATCGCCGCCGCGCTTTTCTTCGGCGCGTCCGCCTTCTCTACGGCGCTCGCCAACGGCACGACCAAGTCGAAGCCGGAGGAAATAGCGAAGCTCATCCCGCACGAGACGGAGGAGCAGTACAACGCCCGCATGTCGTGGTGGATCCACGACAGGTTCGGGATGTTCATTCATTTCGGCCTTTACGCGGCGCCGGCGCGCCATGAGTGGGTCAAAAAGACCGAGAATCTCGACAACAAGACGTATGACAGGTATTTCACGGACTACAACCCGGACCTCTTCGACGCGAAGGAGTGGGCGAAGACCGCGAAGAGGGCGGGCATGAAGTACTGCGTCCTCACGGCGAAGCACCACGAGGGCTTCTGCATGTTCGACTCGAAGTTCACCGACTACAAGATCACGAAGACACCGTTCGGGCGCGACCTTGTGAAGGAGTATGTCGAAGCTTTCCGTGCGGAGGGGATTAAAGTCGGCTTCTACTACTCGCTGATCGACTGGCACCACCCCGACTTCACGCTCGACTCCCTGCATCCGCAGTGGGGCAAGGTCGACAGGGAGACGTTCGACAAGGGGCGTGACATGGCCCGCTACCGCCGGTACATGCTCGACCAGGTGACCGAGCTTCTCACCAACTATGGCAGAATCGACATCATCTGGTTCGACTTCTCCTACCCCGGCGAGAACGGCAAGGGGCGCGACGACTGGGACTCCGCCGCAATCTACACGCTCGCGAGAAAACTGCAGCCGCACATAATCATAGACAACCGCCTCGACCTGAACGATGTCCCCGGAGGAACCGATTTCATCACCCCGGAGCAGTACAATCCCTCGACCTGGCCGAAACTCGACGGCAGGAAGTATGCATGGGAGACATGCCAGACGTTCTCGGGCAGTTGGGGCTACAGCCGCGACGAGATGAATTGGAAGTCGGCGAAGCAGACGCTCTATTCGCTAATCGCGGCCGTAGCTCACGGCGGAAACCTGATCATGAATGTAGGGCCCACCGCCCGCGGCGAATTCGACGCGCGGGCAAAGGCCCGTCTCGATGACTACGCGAAGTGGATGCACGCGAATTCGCGTGCAATCTACGGATGTACCGAGGCGCCGGAGAAGTACAGGGCGCCCGAGGGAACGCTCCTGACGTGGAACCCCGAGACGAAGCGGCTCTACATCCACTTCCTCTTCTACCCGGCCGGGCAGCTCGGCATCAACTTCGGCAAGGACATCCGCTACGCGCAGTTCCTGCACGACGCCTCGGAGGTCAAGGTTGCTCTTGCGGGACAAGGCGGCTCGTTCTGCGACAACGAAAGCGGCTTCGACGCGCACCTCTTCTTCCCGGCGGTGCATCCGCCAGTGGAGATACCGGTCATCGAGTGCATGATGAAGTGACGGCGCCATGAAAGCCATGTCTGCACTTTTGGCGGCGCTCGGCCTGTTCGCCGTGAATGCTATGGGGTCAGACCCCATGGTAACCCACGAACCACGAACCCCGAATTAACCACCGCCAATCTCACCACCAACAACGAGGAAAATGCCATGAACACCAAATTGGTCAAATCTGCCGCGGTCAAGGCGCTGGCGCTGGGGGCAATGCTTATGTCAACCCCTGTCCAGGCCGCCGACTACTACGTCGCCAAGACGGGCAGCGACGGCAACCCCGGAACGCAGGGTGCGCCTTTCGCCACCATTGGCAAGGCGATAACCGAGGCGAACACGGCGATCGACGGCGGCGCGGATTCCGCGACCATCTATGTCGGCGACGGCACCTACGCCGAACACACGCTGACGCTTGAAAAGCCAATCACGATCGTCGGCGAGAGCGGCAACCGCGATGCGGTAATTGTCAACGCCAACGGCAGTTCCTCGAACAAGCGCCGCACCTTCACGCTCAACCATGCCGCCGCCACTCTTTCCGGCATCACCGTGAAGAACGGGTACATGAATGTCGGCGGCAACAATGCCGGCGGCAACATCCTGATTAGCGCGAACGGCGGCGTGGTCACGAATTGCGTCGTCGCCAACGGCTATGCGTCAGGCGGCGGCAACATCCGCCTGAACGGTGCGGGCGCGCTGGTCGTGGACTGCGTTGTCACCAACGGGACCGTGGACTGGTCATGGGGCGGCAACATCGCCGCAACCTATGATGGCCGGGTGTCGCGCTGCCTCGTCGCGAACGGCACGTCGCTTGCGCAGTATGGCGGCGAGGCGTCAGGCGATTCCGGAAATGTCTACCTCGGCAACTCTGCCGTGATGGAGAACTGCCTAATCACCGGCGGCGTGGTGAGGGAAAACAACGCGAAAAACGCGAATGGCGTCTACATGGCGGGCAGCTCGCGCCTCGTGAACTGCACCATCGTCAAAAACAGGGCGGATTCCTACGCCAACGTTCCGGCGGTGAACGCCGGCGCGGATACAGTGCGCATCGTCAACTGCGTCATCTACGGCAACGGCGACACGGCGGCGCGGGAGTGGGGCGGCGCCAACGGCGCGTGCTACGTCAACTGCGCGACCGCCTCCGGCGCGGCTATAACCGGCGGTACCGGCAACATCGCTACGGTGACCGACGCCGCCTTCGCGGACTATGCGGGCGGCAACTACTGCCCGGCAAAGCGTGGCGTGCTCGCCAATGTCGGTATGTCATGGGCCGACTACCTTGCCTATGGCGCGGTGTCCACCCTTGACCTCGCCGGCGCGGCCAGGTTCTATGGCGGTTGCCTCGACATCGGCTGCTACGAGTCCGACGCCGCCGGCTTTACCCTCCCGGACTACTATGTGGCCAAGACCGGCGACGACGACAACGATGGAACGCAGGCCTCGCCGTTCGCCACCATCGGCACGGCGATTGCGGCGGCCAACGCCACCATAGCCGGCGGGTTCGCCGCCGCCGTCACGATCCATGTCGGCGACGGCACCTACGATGAACATTCGCTGCTGCTTGAAAAGCCGATTACCGTCGTCGGCGAGAGCGGCAACCGCGATGCGGTAATTGTCAACCCGAACGGCAGCGCCTCGAACCCCCGCCGCGCCTTTACGCTCAATCATGCCGCCGCCACCGTCTCCGGCATCACCATGAAGAACGGGCACGCCAGGGGCAGCGGCAATTTAGGAGCTGGCGGCAACGTCCGGATCGACTCCAACGGCGGCGTGGTCACGAACTGCGTCGTCGCCAACGGTTATGCGGCCGGCGGCGGCAACATCCGCCTGAACGGTGCGGGCGCGCTGGTTGTGGACTGCGTGGTCACCAACGGGACTGCGGACTGGTCGCGCGGCGGCAACATCTACGCGTACCCTGGCCGGGTGTCGCGCTGCCTCGTCGCGAACGGCACGGTGAAGGCGGGCGGCACTGTCACCGGCGATGCCGGCAACGTCTACCTCGGCATCTCGGCCGTGATGGAGAACTGTCTGGTCATGGGCGGCTCGGTGTCGGACAACGTCACGGGCAACGCGAACGGCGTCTATCTGGCGGACGAATCGCGCCTCGTGAACTGCACCATCGTCAAGAACAGGTCGGACTCCTACGCCCACGTTCCGGCGGTGAACGCCAGTACGTCCACTGTGCGAGTCGTCAACTGCGTCATCTACGGCAACGGCGGCACGGCGGCGCGGGAGTGGGGCAATGCCAACGGCGTGCGCTACGTCAACTGCGCGACTGCCTCCGGCGCGGCCATAACCGGCGGCACCGGCAACATCGCGACGGTGACCGACGCCGCCTTCGCGGACTACGCGGGCGGCGACTACACGCCGGTGAAGGATCGCGCGCTCTACAACGCCGGCACAAGCAGGGGCGACTACCTTGCATACGGCGCAATATCCAAAGTCGATCTTGCCGGGGCGGCGCGCATCCAAGGGGGCCTTCTCGACATCGGCTGCTTGGAGATGCAGGCTGGTTTGGGCCTCCAGATCATCGTGCGGTAGGATAGAATCGAGAGCGACTATGGGGTCTGATCCTATGAAAACTAAAATGTCATTCCTTGTGGTGGTTGCCGTGATTGGCCTTTCCGCGCGCGGCGCGGAGTTCTACGCCGACTTCGGCGAAGTAGTCGGCAAGGTGCGGCCGGAGCTCCACGGCTCTGGCATGGGCGGGCAGCTCGTCGGTGGCATTTCCGGCAGGGAACCGGAACTGCTGGGGCCGCTCGGACTGTGGGGGGCGCGGACGCACGACTGGGCGCTCATCAACCCCGGGCAGCGCATCTGCGACACGCACTTCGTCTTTCCGCTGATGCACCTCGACCCCGCCGACCCCGCGAACTACTTCTTCGGCCCGACGGACGAGATACTCGACAGAACCGTCAACCTGCTCGGGCAGAACGTCCTCTACCGAATGGGGACGTCCATCGAGTCGGTGAACTCAAGGCGTAAGGGCGGCGCCAACCCGCGCTACTACAACAGCGTCGAGCCGGAGGACTGGGAGAAGTACGTCGGCGCGCTTGAGGGAATCATACGCCATTACACGGAGGGCTGGGCAAACGGCTTCAAGTGGGGCGAGAAGATGCGCTACTGGGAGCTGTGGAATGAGCCGAACGACAGGCCCGGCGGCAGCTGGATCGTTAAGTCGCAGAACCCCGACCAGAAGCTCAACAACGAGCGCTTCTTCGAGTTCTTCGTCTTTACGCTGGGGCGCCTCAAGGCGCGATTCCCAGACCTCAAGTTCGGCGGCCCTGCGGTGTGCTACCGTGACGAGGGCTTTCTGCGTGGGCTTCTCGCCAAGTGCCGCGAGGCGGGCTACGCGCCTGACTTCATCTCGTGGCACAACTACTCGTGCGCGCCGGACATGATGCTCGGCGAGCCCGCGAGGATTCGGGCGATATGCGACGAGTACGGCTTCAAGCAGACGGAGCTGATGATAAACGAGTGGCACTACATCACGCCAGGGAACTTCTGGGGCCAGTTCAACACGCCAGCGGCGACAGCGCAGCACGTCGACCCTACGACAGGTCTCGGAGGGATAAATTCCGCCGTCTATACGATACAGGTCCTGTGCGGGCTCCAGGCGACATGCCTCGACCAGGCGTATTTTTACGGCTGCGGCTATACTCTGGGCAGCAACTGGGGAATACTGAAGGCCGACGGACAGCCAAACAAGGTTTATTATGGGCTCAAGGCGTTCGGGTCGGCTCTCGCCGTCGGCAACACCATCGTAAAGTCGCAGGGCACGAAGGATGTGCGACTTTTCGGCGTCGTGTCTGGGGATGGCGCGAGAAAGGCGCTTCTCGTCAGCGCGTTCAAGACCAAGGCCGGCGAAATCGGAGTCGATGTGAAGGGCGTTGCGCCCGACGCCAAGGTCTCGTGCCTTCTGCTCGACGACAAGCACGATCTCGTTTCTTATCCCGCGACGTTCGCGGGCGGCAAACTCACGCTTCGCAAGTCCGACGATCACTCTGTCGCGTTCCTCGTGACGTTCGAGTAGTAGGGAAACGACCAAGACAATCGGCGCTTGACGAAGAATGCTATGGGGTCAAGAATGCTATGGGGTCAGACCCCATGGTAACCACAATTTTTGGTATAATCCACTGCATGAAGAAGTGTGACTGCTGGTCTCGGTATTTCGAGGTCAAGGGTTTGTCGTGGCCGATGGCCGTGCATTCCCTTGGCTTCAACCGAATTCCGCCCAATGCTGGGAACGTCATGCTGCAGCATCCGTATCACCATTGGATGGACGAAAAGCAATGGCGTGTCCTTGAGACGCTGACGATGGTCCATGTCGTCCGCGGCTGGTGGAACTTCAAGTCGAAGGAGTCCGGGAACATAGAGGTCCCGCCTGGTTCGCTGATCTTCGTGTTTCCCAAAGTCCGCCACTGGTATCATTGCCGGAAAAGCGCGGGAGGGGACGACGAATGGGTCGAGATCGATGCGCCCGACGGCTTGCTGTCGGCTCTCGGGCAGGCTGGAGTTTCCCCGGCGTCTCCAGTTGTGCAGATCGGCGATTCACCGCTCATGCTGCGCCAGTTCCGCCGACTTTTCGACCTCGGTCGCAACGGCGCTGGCCAAGTCATCCTCGCCGCCCGGGCCTACGAGACGGTGGCGATGGCGTTCGACGAACTGGCGGCGGATGGGCGTCCCAGGGCTGCCGTCAAGAAGATGCAGATGGCATTGGGCGGCGGCGCTTCCGCAGGAGTCGGTTCCGTCGCCTCGGCGGTCGCGGCGACGCAGCGAAGCGCATCGTGGATGCGGACGGTGTTCCGCCGGGCAACCGGGCTTTCTCCGAAGCGGTACCAGCTTACTCAGCGCCTGGCCCGCGCGGCGGAACTGCTCCAGTCGACGGACCGTCCGGTCACGGAGATCGCGCTTCAGTCCGGCTTCTGCTCGCTGTCGGCCTTCTCGAACAGCTTTGCCCGCGAATACGGGTGCGCGCCTTCGGTTTTTCGCAACAGGCGATAATTGCAAATTCATAGTCTTATTTGCAAGCCGTGCGTGGTGGATTATGCTATAATTCCGCTACAATGATGAGACTATGGAGGTAAATCAAGATGAGCATTATGAGTAAACTCGTGGGCAGCGTAGGCTGCGCATTTGCCGCGGCGGTTGCGTCGGCGGCAACATTACTTGACGGCTATACGGAGGTCGCGTGCATTACCGTGACCAACCAGGAGCAATACATCAACACCGGCTTTACGCCTTATTGGATGACCGACATCGAGGCGCATTTCTCGGTGCCGAACTTCAGCGGCCAGAATATTCTTTACTGGACACGAAATTCAGGTTCTTTCGCCTTCATAACGAAGGCCAATACATCCGACCCGACCAAGACGAACAAAGTCCGGGCGTATCGGTCGTCTGACGGCAGCGGCTCGGTCGAGACCGAGCTTCCCGACTATCTGACATCGACCGACATCTTTTACTCGACTAAATTCGTGGACAACCGGACCGACAACACTTTTACGGTCAACGGACAGAAGGTGAATTTCGTAGCCGCGACCGGGACAGGCCGCATGCCGAACATGTTCCTGTTCCGGTTGAATGACAACGGTAGTCTCTACTCCGGCGTCAAGGCCGTCGTCGGGATGAAGCTCTACTCGTTCAAGATCATCGAGAGCGGCGCCATCGTGGCGGACTTCGTGCCGTGCTTGAATCCCGATTCCGTTGCCGGGCTTTACGATACGGTGAGGGAGACTTTCTATCCCAACTCCGGCTCGGGCGGCAGCTTTGGCTACGAGACGCTGGCAACCACACTTGACGTGACCGGTTCGCCAGACGCGGCGGGGACACCTTCGCCGGCATATGGCAGGACTTATGGACTTGCTCCCGGACAGACGCTCGCCGTCTCGTGTGGCGAGACGCAGTGTACGAACGCGGCCGAAACGGTTGTCTATTCCTGTGCGGGTTGGAAGCTCTACAGCATTGACGGCGACATTGTTTCGCAGGGCGCGGGAACGTCATTCGACTACACGCACCCAGATCCGGCAGCGTATCGTCGGCTCGAGTGGCAGTGGGAGACGAGTAAGGTGAAGGGCACGGTTGACGCCGATGCCGGCGGTTCGGTTTCTCCGTCCGGCACCGCCTGGTATGCGATTGACACGCCGCTCACCGTGACGGCGACGCCAGACTCCGGCAAGGAGTTTGTCGACTGGACCGGAACGCTGCCATCCGGCATCTCCGCTGCGTCAGCGTCTGTCACCTTCACGCCGACCGCGCCGTTTGAGATGACGGCCAACTTTGGCACATGCTTCAGCGTCGCGACGACCGGCGACGACGACAACCCAGGCACCGAGGTGGAGCCGTTCGCCACGATTTCAAATGCAATCGAAAAGGCGGATGCAGCCATCGCGGGCGGCGCGCAGAGCGTGAAAATCAATGTCGCGGATGGATCCTATCCCGAAAACGGCCTCGTGGTCACGAATGCGATTGTCATCTCGGGCAATGCGGCAGACCGCACTGCCGTCAAGGTCGGCACGTCTGGCGCGCGTGTCTTCCGCATTGCCCATGCCGACGCGGTGCTCAGAAATCTCACTGTCCAGAACGGAACGGTGACGGCAGCAGACGTAGCCTACGCCGGCGGCAATGTCCGTCTGGAGGCGGGAACAGTGGCGAACTGCGTCTTGACGGGAGGCGGAAAAGCCTCGCTTACGGACTACAGGGGCGGAAATCTTTACATCAGCAGCGGCAGCGTTGTCGATTGCCTTATGACGAGCCCATTAGCAGGCCCGGGCATGTATGGCGCAAACGCCTACATCGCCGGCGGCGTAGTTTCGCGCTGCATCCTCGAAAACGCGCCGAAGACTTCCTCGTGGACGGCGATTGGCGCCGGCGCGTGCCTGGTTGGCGGCGTCATCGAGAACTGCCTTCTTCGCGGCAACTACGCAGGACGCGGCACCATCGCCCTATACAACTCCGCCAAGGCCATAAACTGCACCATCGTCAACAATATTCCCGAGTCCTTCCAAGGCGGCGGCATCGCTGGCGTCATGATTACGGGCAGTAGCGCTTCGGCCATCAACTGCGTCATCTTCGACAATGGTGGCACGGCGACCTCCGAGTGGGCGAACCAGTCTGGCGCACGCTTCTTCAACTGCGTCTCGACCGTCGAAAACGCCAATGGCGTCAACTGGACCACGCTGCCGTTCACGACCAAGTCGTCCTATTTCGAGGACGACGAGTTCTGGACGCCGCTTCTTGGATCTCCAATGGTTGACGGCGGAAGCGACTCGCTCTACCCCTCGACCTGCTCCCAGACGGACCTGGCCGGGAATGCGCGCGTGTCGGGCAGCCACATCGATATTGGATGCAGCGAGCTCGACCAGAGTAGCTTCAACGTCGTTGCCACGGTGGCGTCCTATCCGTCGGTGCTGAAGGGTGCCACGGTTGACTTTGTCTGCCATGCGGCCGGCGCTGCGGGTGCGGTGACGTACGAACTGGACTTCGGGGACGGCTCCGCCAACCTCGTGACGACCGATTTCCAGATTTCCCGCCGATTCGACGTCGCGGGCTTCTTCACCGTGAGGGTAAGGGGCAGAGAAGGAAGCGGTGAATACGGCAACTGGGTTGCCGTGAGTGTACCCATCTGCGTGGCGGAAGCCGACATCTACGTGTCGCCCGAAGGCAACGACGCGAATGCCGGCACCGCCGCCGCGCCGTTCCTTACCGTCGCCCACGCCCTTGCCACGCTCACGAACGTGAGCTCTTCGTGCGCAACCGACGTGGACGGAGTCACGGTCCACATCGCCACAGGCACTTACGCGGAAAACGCTCTTCCCGCCATCGCGTCGCGGGTGACGGTCGAGGGCATTGCCTCTGACCGCACCGCCGTCAAGATCGGCAAGTCGGGGGCGCGAATCTTCTGCCTCACCGATGAGGGCGCGGTGCTCAGGAACCTTACCGTCCAGAACGGGACGGTGACGACCAAAAACGAGGTAGACGCCGGCGGCAACGTCCGGTTGGAAAATGGAACCGTGACGAACTGCGTCTTGACGGGAGGCGGAAACTCATCGCTTACGGACGACAAGGGCGGGAACCTCTACATCGGCGGCGGCATGGTCGTTGACAGCCTGCTGACCAGCCCATTGGTGGGAAATGGGTCGTTCGGCCCGGGCGCGTACATCGCGGGCGGCGTCGTTTCGCGCTGCATCATCGAAAAGGCGCCAGTGAAGGGAGGTACCTATACGCCGCTTGGCTCCGGCGCGTACTTGACTGGCGGCGTAATCGAGAATTGCCTCGTTCGCGACAACCGCTCCGGAAGGGGCGCGATCTATCTGGACGCCGCCTCCGCTAGGGCCGTAAACTGCACCATCGTCGGCAACACGCCCGTTAGTGGCTCAGGCGCCGGCGTTGGCGGCGTCTACGTGAACAGCGCGTCGGCGCTCGTCGTGAATTGCGTCGTCTACGGCAACGGCGGCACGGCAACGGCCGAATGGGCCAATAAGAACGCGGCGAGGTTCTACAGCTGCGCCTTCTCGGCTGACGCTGCCTTCACGGGAGCCAACTCCACGGTGAAGGACCTCACGGACGCGGCCTTTAGGGATGCCGCGAACGGTAACTACCGCCCGAAGCGCGATGGCGCGCTCTACAACGCCGGCGACAATACGCTCTACTCGTCCTACGCGACTTCGACGACTGACCTTGATGGCGCCCCTCGCATTCAGGGCAAGATCATCGATATCGGCTGCTGGGAGATGCAGGCTGGTTTGGGCCTCCAGATCATCGTGCGGTAGGATGGGTGCAACGAGATATTTATGAATGCTATGGGGTCAGACCCCATGGTAACCTCCCAATTTAGGGGGGTATGCTTTTTGGGCGGATTGTGGTAGAATATTCCCAAATTCGCAAAAGGAGCATGCTATGATAATTTCGCGAAACAACAAGTTTTCTATGGGGATGGGGGGGCAATTATCGTAGCCTCCTGATTGCCGCCGCGGTCGCGCTGGGCGCGGCGAGCGCACTTCCTGCGCTCGCGGAATACAAGTGCGAACTCTCGTTCCCCAGCGCATCCTCGACGGAACTTGAGAACTTCCCGGTACTCGTGCGCATTTCCCCGGCCGCGCTGGACGGCTTCTCCTATGCGGAATGTCCGACTGCCAGCTGCCTCTGGTTCACCGACAGGAACGACGAAACGCTTCCCTTCGACGTCGATACCTGGGACACGACCGGCGAGTCTCTCGTCTGGGTTTCCGTGCCGTCGCTCTCCACGACTGCGACGATCACCATGCACTGTTCGGCCAACTCGGTGGAGGCGCCAGTCTCTCCGGATTCGACCAATGTCTGGTCCCGCGCCGGCTATTACGCCGTTTGGCACATGAACGAGATCCTCGAGGATGGTGAAGGCAAGCACTACACCCCTGATGCCTCCGGGAAGGGCTGGCACGCCTACAAGCAAGACGAGGACGACGCCAACTATCCAGTCCCAACGAACAACGCTCCCACCGTCACCGCGCATCCGACGCCGCTCACCGGCACGGCGATGAACATCGCCTGCGGAGCCGGGAAGGCCCACTACGTAAAAGGCGGCTTTCTCGTGCCGGCGGGTGTAACCTCGTCGACGACGCTCAACGGCCCTGGCTTCGTGTTCTCCGCCATCGTCAACGCGCGGCAGACGGCAAGCTACAGCCGCATCATTACCACCGGGGCCACCTACAGCCAGATGGCCAACATCTCGGTTGGCAGCGACGACATCTACTGCATGGGCGGCAACAGCTACCACAACAAGGCCAATCCTGCGGGATCCACCGGCTGGGTCTGTGCTGCGGCTGTCTTCGGCCGCGGCAGCACCCAGAAGACGTTCATCTTCGCCGACGGGGTGAACTTGACCGGCAGCGCCGGCGGCAACCCCGCCAATTACACCAGCCACACGCCCACAAAGGGTATCGGTCTCGGTTGTTTCACAGATGGCAGTTATTCGTTGAACGGCTATATCGACGAGGCCCGCATCCGCAATGTCGCTTCGTCCGACGAATGGGTCGCCGCGGAATACGCCACTCTGCAGCCGGGCTTCGTCGTTTCGATGGCGCAGCCTTCCAGCCTAAGCAGGGGCTGCACAATCGCGGCCACCAACCTCGCTGCGGGCGTGGTGCTGACGAATTTCCCGCTGATGGTGAAGCTGACGGCGAGCAACAAGTACGGCTTCTCATACGCCGACGCGGCGGCGGACGGCTCGGACGTCCGCTTCTTCGGCGCGAACGACAAGCCGCTCTTCCACGAAGTCGCCACCTGGAACCAGACGGGCGAGTCCGTGCTCTACGTGAGCGTCCCGCGCCTTTCGCGCGACACGGTGGTGACGATGCGTTGGCACAAGAAGAACCCGTTGGCCGTTCTGCCGCCGATGCCGGCTTCCGCCGTCTGGACTGCGGCCGGATACAAGTTCGTCTGGCACCTCGACCGCTACGACTCGACGATCGGCGGCTACGCCAACTCGGTCTCGACGAACTATCCCGCCAAGCCGGTCGGGACTGCTCCGACGGTCATCGCCGGCGCGCAGGGTTCCGCGGCCGGCATCTACGGCGACTATCCGCTGCTGGCGCAGGGGGCGGGCTATGTCTTCTCCCAGCCGTTCTCCGTCTCCTGCTGGAGCCGATATCCGGCCAGTCGCTGGGATTGCGCCTCTGGCAGCGGACGCATCTGGACCTGCGGCACGAACAACCAAGCCGCCAATATCTTCTTCAACTGGAAACAGGGCTTTGTGATGGGCGACACAGACAACAGCGATCTGGCCAAGTACCTGCCGTTCCAGAAGGCGGCGGCTGGCGACACCGACGAGCAGACGAAGGCGAAGTCTCGTTGCAAGAAGGACACCTGGCAGTTCGTGACTGGCGTCTACCAAAGCACGTCTTCCAAGACCTACCTGGACGGCGTCCTCATACCCCAGGACAGCAGCGACTATCATCAGCTGGATACGCTGAGCACCTCGCGGACGGTCTTCGGGCTCGGCGGATTCACCAACGCGCAGCCGGGCGACACAGGCAACTTCCAGGGCGAGATCGACGAGATCCGCATCCGCTCCGGCGTTGCGTCGGCGGATTGGGTGAAGGCCGAGTACGACAACGCCACGGACGCCTACTTCCTAAAGATCGTCCGTCTGCCAGTGAGCGGACTCACTGTGTTTGTGCGGTAGCGCGGCACTTTCACATCTCAGTATAATATGCTCGGCTCGAATGCTATGGGGTCAGACCCCATGGTAACCTAACTAGAGTGGCTTGTAAAAGTGTTGTTATGATACATGCTATTGCATATCAGGCATGGTTTATGATATAATTCGCTCCGTTGAACAAATTTGTTCAGTGAGGTGAATGATTATGTATGAACTGCCATTGGTAGGACTTATCGCGGGTCGCCTTAATGAAGGTCGGCTTCGCATCCAGGTTGTCG
>CACWJS010000060.1 GCA_902761275.1 uncultured bacterium
GCGGAAATCTCAACCCGCGCAATTTCCATAATGGAGTCCTCGGCGCTCAAAAGCGACCTCGGCGTATGCGACGCGCTCATCTTCGCCACTGCCCTTGAAAACGGCGACACGCTTCTCAGTGGAAACACAAAACACTTCAAGGAAGTCCCGCTGCTCGATGCGATGACATTCCGTGCATAGGAGGGAAGTTGATTATGGCAAGAAAGAAAGCGCCTGTTGAGGTAATAGAAACTGTCGAACGCGAACTGTTCAGGAACGTTCGCGCCATTCTCGCGAAGGCGCGCGCAACCATTTATAGCGCCGCCAACACTGCGATGGTAGAGGCTTATTGGAACGTTGGGCGTGAGATCGTTGAGAAACAGGGGGGTGCGAGTCGCGCCAAATACGGCGATGGGCTCATGAAATCGCTCGCCGTGCACCTTACTGCGGAATTTGGCGAGGGTTTCACCGTGCCAAATCTACGCAACATGAGGCAGTTCTATCTTACATTCCCAAAACGCTACGCACTGCGTAGCGAATTGAACTGGACTCATTATCGCATACTCATGCGCATTGAAAACGATGACGCAAGAGAGTATTACTTCAACGAATGCGTGGAAGCAAAATGGAGTACGCGAATTCTACAACGACAAATTGACACACAGTTCTATGAACGACTTGTGCGCAACCATTCACCAAAAGTTGCAAGAGGGCTTGTCAAAAAAGGTGCTCCAGACCCACGCGACCTTGTGAGGAGTCCGGCAATACTTGAATTTGCGGGCATAGACATGCCGCAATATAAGGAGAAAGACCTTGAAGCTGCTCTCATCAAGAACATGCGAATGTTTTTGATGGAACTTGGGCGTGGATTCTGCCTTGAAGCAGAGCAGAAAGCTCTTAGGATAGGCGACGAAACCTATAGCTGCGACTTGGTATTCTACAACTACATCGCACGATGCTTCTTCCTCGTGGATTTGAAGGTCGGCAAAGTAACGCCACAGGACATAGGGCAGATGCAACTCTACAAACACTACTACGAGCGTGAAATGATGCGTCCTGGCGATAATCCGCCTATCGGCATCGTGCTTGGCTCTTCGGCAGATTCGGCAGTAGTGAAGTATACGCTCAATGAACATGAACGTAATCTTTTTGCCGTCAAATACCATCTTTCGCTCCCGACAGTAGAGGAACTCCAGCATGAACTGAAACGTGAACGCGCCGCAATAGAAGAAGCGCTATTGCTTCACTATTAAAGAAAGGAAAAACAATGAAAAAGAACCTTGGAAAGAAGAACTGGATGTTCCCGATGCCGGTATTGATGATCGGCACATACGGGGAAGACGATACACCCGACGTGATGAACGCGGCCTGGGGCGGAATCACACTCGAGGACGAGATAACGATCTGCATCGATACCGCGCACAAGACATGGGAGAACATTGCCGCTCGCAAAGCATTCACAGTCGCTTTCGGCACCGCCGACAAGGTCGCTGCCTGCGACTACTTGGGGCTCGTCAGCGGCAACAAGACTCCCGACAAGGTCTTGAAGAGCGGGCTTACAGTTACGAAGAGCAAATTCGTCGACGCACCAGTCATCAACGAGCTCCCGCTCGTTCTCGAATGTGAGCTTGTCTCGATGAACGATGAGAACTGCAACGTCGTCGGGAAGATCGTCAATTGCGCTGTCGAGGAAGCGGCGCTCACGGACGGCAAGCCCGACGCCGCGAAGATGAAGCCAATCTGCTTCGACCCTTGCGCCCACGTCTATCGCATCATGAGCGATGCCGTCGCAAACGCATTCTCCATCGGGAAGTCACTGCATTCATGACTCCGAACGAACTACTTGACCACCCTGCGCTCGTCGCACTCATAGGCATGGTGGTAGCATTTGTCTTCTGCTTTGCCGTAGGATGGTGCTACACCGCAATTAGAAATGTCCGTATACTAAAGATATTGCTCCATATGGAGAAGCTTGGATACAAGCGTTCCCCTCCTGGAATCTGGACAAGAAGCAGGGCTGTTGAAGTTCTCAGGGCGGCGGACAGCATGCCGACGCTCGGATCGCCCAAGATGGACGCAACAATGCAAAAACTGCGCGAGCAGTCCTACTCGCCGATCTATAGTCGCTTGATAGCAGCGTTGGCCATCCTGTTTGCCGCAATGGTTGTGCTTGTTGGAATTATAGCTGGACGAGCAATTGTCATGATTGCGCTCTTGCCGGCGGCCGTAGTTTTCCTCGCTTTTCATCACGCCATCAAGCACACCGACAAATCCTGGCGATGTAAGGAGGATCGAGGAGGATAGGTTTCAGGCCACAAAGAACAGGAGAGACAGGAGAAGTAGGAGAGCTGGTTTTTAGCCACAAAGGACAGGAGAGACAGGAGAGGTAGGAGAGCTGGTTTTTAGCCACAAAGAACAGGAGAGACAGGAGAAGTAGGAGAAGAAATGACGAAAGAAGAATCAAAAGTGAAGTGTGACGCGATACGGCAAATCGCGTACGAATTGCATGTTTATCTTGGGACGGGCTATCTTGAGAAAGTCTATGAAAATGGTCTTGCCCATAGGCTGTCAAAAGCAGGTTTCAATGTCAAGACACAAGTGCCAATCAAGGTGTGCGATGAAGACGGCTATGTCATTGGAGATTACATTGTTGACATGCTCGTAGACGGGATTGTGATAGAGCTGAAAGCTGTGTCCGCGCTTCAGAATGCACACATAGCGCAGACAATCAACTACCTTTCCGCCATGAAAATAGATTATGGCATGTTGATAAACTTCGGATCGCCCAAGTTTGAGTCAAGAAAACTTGCTCGCCCTCGTCTCTCTCCTCCTGCATCTCCTGTCCTTTGTGGCTTAAACCCAACCCCACACACCCAAACCTCCACTTCTGCATCTCCTGCTCTTTGTGGCTAACCCCCACCCCAAAAGGAAATCATAAAATGCAACAAGACTTAACTGAAAAGACACTCGCTACCGAGCGCAAGTACACAGGCAAGATCATCAGCGTCGACCTTCTCGACATAGAGCTGCCCGACGGTCGCAAGGCGAAGCGAGAGGTGATACGCCACGGCAATGCCGTCGCCATCGTCGCCCGCCGCCCTGACGGCAAGTTCGTCTTTGTGAAACAATACCGCAAAGCTGCGGAAGAGGCGCTGATCGAGGTGATCGCGGGCGGGCTTGAACCTGGCGAAGACCCGATAGAGGGCGCGAGACGTGAGACGGCCGAAGAGACTGGCTACGAGGTTACTTCCATCAAGTTCCTCACGACTATCATCTGCACTCCCGGCTACTGCGAAGAGAGAATACACCTCTACTTCGCGGAGATCTCAGACAAAGCCCACGCGCAAGACCAGGATCCCGACGAGAATGTCTATCCAGTCGTCCTCTCGGAATCCGAAGTAGAGGACGGAATCCGCAACGGAACGATCTTTGACTCCAAGACGCTCTCCGCCTGGCTCTGCTGGAGGTTGGTGAAGCAGACTAATTAAGACAGTCTCAGATTCCGCCCAGCGACATATAGTCTCTGCGCAGACAGGGGATTGGAGCGGATTCCATAACGGCGCTTGACAGGCTTGCGCACATCGGTGCACGCGGGATGGGGGCGGAGGCCTGCTCGTACGACAACATATTTTCCGGCCTCGACGAAAACGGCCGCATTGTAGATGAGGTTGTAGGCCGCCTAAACACTGACCGCGGGTCATTGACTTGCGGTCGGGATTGTGCTATAATTGTCGTCGTTTTTCACCCCCATAGGAGATTTTCAAGTGACAAAGCGGCAGGAGAACGCACAGGAAACGCGCCGGAAGCTCTACACGACGGCTTGCTCGCTCATTGAGGAAAAGGGATTCGCCAACGTGTCCGTCGAAGACATCACGCGCGCCTGCGGCGTGGCGAAAGGCACCTTCTACGTCTATTTCAAGCGCAAGGAGGAAATCGTCTTCGAGTGCTGCAAGGAGTGGTTCAGCGACGTGGACCGCAAGGCGCGCGAGCACAGGGGCACGATCGTCGAGAAGCTGGCGTTCTACTTCAAGGGCTTCATGGAGGGCGTAACGTGCGGCGGCGTGGAGCTTTGCCGCCAGTGGGTGCGCGAGGTGATCAACCCTTCCGACTCTCCGGGAGACATGTGCGGAGGCAAGTACGCATACGACCACAGGCACCTGACGGCTTTCCTCAACGACGCGGTGAAGGAAGGTCTGCTGAAGAAGAACACTCCCGTAGATACGCTCGTGCATCTTTTCATGAGCGAACTCTACGGCATGATGACGTGCTGGTGCATGAGCGACGCGAAGTTCGATCCCGGGAAGTGGGTCGGGCGCTTCGCCAAGCTCCAGCTGCCACACCTCCTCGCACCGTATGTTGCCGATACTGCCTCACGCAAAGTTCGCGAAGTGCGCTAAGGAGAATATATGGATATTGAAAAGATAGGCAAAGACGTCCTTGATTCCGCATTTGCAATTCATTCCCGTTTTGGGAGCGGGCTACTTGAAAAGGCATATCGCATTTTCCTTGCCGCGGAACTACGCCGGTTGGGACATTCTGTTGAAGAAGAAAAGAACGGTACGGTCGTATTCAACGGCACTTCTTATGAGAATATGTTTCGTGTAGATTTGCTCGTTGATGATGCAGTCGTAGTTGAACTTAAGTCTGTCTCCCGTAATGAACCAGTTTTCGCAAAACAATGCCTAACCTATTTGCGTCTATTGGACAAGAGGCTTGGATATGTAGTCAACTTTGGCATGCCATCGTTGAAAGACGGAATCCAACGTGTTGTGAACAATCTCTGAAATAACTACTTTGCGTACTTTGCGAACTTTGCGTGAGACAAGATGTACAACAAACCAAAAGGAGAACAACAATGAACAGAAGAGAATTTGTAAAGGAGACTTTTGCCGTCGCAGGTGCGGCGGTATTCGGACTGGGCTGCTCGAAGGAGGCTTCGGCAAACGAAACCTCCACCACGAACAATGCCGCCACCCCCCTTCCATCAACCGAAAAACAAGGAGAGAAGAAAATGAAATGCGCAGTCGTATATTTCTCATGGAGCGGGAACACGCGCTTCGCCGCCGAGACGATCGCGAAGAAGACCGGAGCCGACCTCTACGAGATCAAGGCCGAGACGCCGTACAGCGACGACTTCCAGAAGTGCTGCGACGAGGCGAAGCCGGAGTGCTACGGAAAGACGCTGCGTCCCATCAAGCCCATCGAGGGACTCGACCTCGCGAAGTACGACCTCGTCTTCGTCGGCTCGCCGAACTGGTGGGGCACGATGGCTCCGCCTGTGCGCACATGGGTGTCGCAGAACAAGGAAGCGCTCAAGGGCAAGAAGGTCTGCCTCTTCCAGACGCACGGCGGCGGCGGAATGCAGCGCGTCGGCAAGGAGTTCGCGGAGACCGTCGGCGATGCGGCGACGGTTCTCTCGCCCAAGGCCTTCGGCGGCTCGTCGATCAAGTCCAACGTCAAGGCGCTCGAGGATTTTGCCGACGAAAGGATTGCAGGCAAGTAATAAAGTCTCACGCCAAGTTCGCAAAGTACGCGAAGTAATAATTATAGGATGACATTGCGAACTTTGCGGACTTTGCGTGAGACAAACCGACAAGAAAGGAACAAAATGAAAGTACTGCTCAAGGGCGGCGACGCGATTCCCGCTCCGTCGACGAACCTTGGCAGCCAATGCGCTTCATACGTTAAGCCCAGCAACAAGGAGCAAGAATGAACAAATCAATAATAGGAGGGTTGGCAATGGCAATCGCGGTGGCGGCGGACGGTGTTGAACTCGTCCAGACCTGGGACAAGACGTTCCCGAAGTCCGACAAGGTTGAACACGCCAAGGCGACTTTCAAGAACCGTTTCGGCATCACGCTCGCCGCCGACGTGTACAAACCGAAAGGCGCAACGGGCAGGCTTGCGGCCATCGCGGTGTCGGGTCCGTTCGGCGCGGTGAAAGAGCAGTCGAGTGGGCTCTACGCGCAGACGCTCGCGGAACGCGGCTTCCTTACAATCGCGTTCGATCCGTCCTTCACGGGTGAGTCGGGAGGTATGCCGCGCTACGTCGCTTCGCCTGACATCAACACGGAAGACTTCCAGGCGGCGGTGGACTATCTCATCTCGCGCGATGACGTTGACGCCGACAAGATCGGCATCCTCGGCATCTGCGGATGGGGCGGCCTCGCCATCAACGCGGCGGCGGTCGATACCCGCGTCAAGGCGACGATCGCCTCGACTATGTACGACATGACGCGCGTGACGGCGAACGGCTACTTCGACAAGGAGGACAGCGCGGCGGCGCGCAAGGCGAAGAAGGAGGCGATGAACGCACAGCGCATAAAGGACTTCAAGTCCGGATCATACGAGCTTGGCGGAGGCGTTCCCGACAAGCTGCCGGACGACGCTCCGCAGTTCGTCAAGGACTACTACGCCTACTACAAGACGCCGCGCGGCTACCACGCACGCTCGCTCAATTCGAACGGCGGCTGGAACAAGACCTCGGCTCTTTCGTTCATCAACGCGAAACTGCTTGCCTACGCGGGAGAGATCGAGAGCGCGGTGATGGTGTTGCACGGTGAGAAGGCGCACAGCCGCTATTTCGGCGAGGATGCCTTCAAGATGCTCAAGGGCGAGAACAAGGAACTTGTCATAGTCCCTGGCGCGTCGCACTGCGATCTCTACGACGGTGGTGGCAAGGGAGCGATTCCCTTCGACCGCATCGAGGCGTTCTACAGAAAAAATCTGAAATAGCTTATATCCCATCTGCCTAGATATATCTCACGCCAAGTTCGCGAAGTACGCGAAGTAATAATTTTAGGATGACATTGCGAACTTTGCGGACTTTGCGTGAGACAATAAAGTAAACTTAAATGAAGATTGAAGAGTTTAGACGTTTAATGGCCGAGATGGAGTACATTCCCGCGGGGAGCGAACTTCATCAGGCGTTTCACGCATTCTCCCAGGAGGCGCTGAAGATCACGGCGGAGCTCAACGGCGCGTACCATACGCCTGAGGAAGTGCGTACGCTCATGTCGCAGCTGACGGCAAGCGAGATCGACGAATCGTTCGCCATGTTCCCGCCCTTCCACACGGACTGCGGGAAGAACACGAAGATCGGCAAGCGCGTCTTCATCAACGCGGGCTGTCAGTTCCAGGACCAGGGCGGCATCACGATTGGCGACGATGTTCTTGTCGGACCGCAGACGATCATCGCGACATTGAACCACGATTCCGATCCCGACAGGCGCGGCGGGATGATTCCCGAGTCGGTCAAAATTTGCGACAAGGTCTGGCTGGGCGCGCGCGTGACAGTCTGTCCGGGCGTGACGATCGGCGAAGGCGCGATAGTCGGCGCGGGGGCGGTCGTGACGAAGGACGTCCCGCCTAAAACAATCGTCGCCGGCGTTCCTGCGAAGGTCATCAAGCAATGTTGATCCTTTGCGTTTTTTGCGGCGAAACGAGCTGTCACAACACAAGAAACGACAAGAAAGGAACAAAATGAAAGTACTGCTCATCAACGGAAGTCCGCGCGCCAACGGCAACACGGCCCGGGCGCTGAAGGAAGTCGCCGACACGCTTGCGTCGGAAGGCGTCGAAACGGAGACGGCCTGGACAGGCAACAAGCCCGTCCGCGGATGCATGGCTTGCTACCAGTGCAAGGCGAAAAATCTCGGCAAGTGCGTGTTCGGCGACGATGCGGCCAACACCATAATCGAGAAGCTGAAGGATGCGGACGGAATCGTCGTCGGCTCGCCGGTCTACTACGGGCAGCCTGCGGGCGCGTTCCTCGCTCTCTGGCAGCGCGTCTGCTTCGCGGGCACGGAGTTCGTCAAGGCGAAGCCCGCCGCGTCAGTCGCCGTGTGCCGTCGCGGAGGATCAACTGCGGCGTACCAGTGCATGAACATGCCGTTCGAGATGCTGAGCTGTCCAGTCGTCACTTCTCAGTACTGGAACGTGACGTTCGGACGCGAAGAGGGCGAGTGCGAACGCGACGCCGAGGGGATGCAGACGATGCGCACGCTCGGGCGCAATATGGCCTGGCTCATCAAGAACCTCAAGAGCGGCAACGCAATTCCGCGTACCGCCGACGAACCCTGGCAGCCGATGCACTTCATACGTTGATTGAAAGGCAGTGACCATGAATAGTGAGATATATTTCGCTGTTTCCATTGTCGGCTTTGTCGCGCTCTTTGCGGCGATATGGATTCTGCATCGTCCGCTGAATGTTCATGCGTGTCCGCAGAAGTTGGCAAGAGTCGTTCATTCTATTCTGGAGTGGATACTCACGGCATGGGCGATATGTCTTCTCGGATATGCGATAGCGGGCTTTCTTTGCGCCGGGCCGCCTGTGGAAGACAGAGCAATCAACCGCAATCAAGCGGCGATGCGCCTCTTCGAGAAGTGCATCAACACGAATGACCTTGAGCTTGGGCGCAAACTCATTGCGGACACGGCGGCGTTCGATACGCCCGTTTCGCCCACGCCGCTTTACGGCGCGGAAGGATACCTGAGCGTCGTCAGCCTCATGCGGAAGAGTTTCCCGGATGTGCAGTGGAAGCTTGTCGACATGGTGGCGGACGAGAAGACGGTCGCCGTCCAGTGGGAATGCTCCGGCACGTTCAGCGGCGAAGCGCCGTTCGCAGGACTTCAGCCGAACGGACGCCGCTTCTCGACCACGGTCATGAACTTCTACTCGTTCGACGCCGACGGCAAGATATACAAGGACGTCGCTGCGGTTGGCATCGCGGGCATCCTGCAAGGCGTCGGCGCGCTTCCATGAGAGCCATACTCTATGCATTTCTGGCGGCTACGTCCACACGCATACAATCACGCATACCCACGGACACGACCATTTCATGACGGACGGCACACACTCCTACAGGCATTCCTCCGCCGAACTGGAGCGCTCGGTCGAGGCCATCCCCGTCATCGGCGACCGCTACGACGCAGAACAGCAAAAGCGCGTACTTGGGTGAACGGTAAAACTACCTTTGCGAATTTGGCATAAGACAAAGAAACAAGAAAGGAAATAGACAATGAAAGAAATCAAGACAACAGCGGACATCACCAATGCGACGGCGATCGACCTTGGCCCGCTTGCGGAGATCAAGGACTATGTACTTGAGCTTGGCCCAGATGTGAAGATTCCGGGCAAGGTGTTCGGCGGAACTGCAGTCAAGGCTGGCGGCGCGGACTTCTCGCTGCAAGTGTTCGCCCCCGGCACGGAGGGCGGATTCTACCATACGCACAAGGAACACGAAGAGCTGTACTTCTTCCTTTCAGGAGAGGGCGAATATCAGGTCGATGGCACGAACATCCCCGTCAAAGAGGGTTCAGTCGTGCGTGTCTCTCCCGCAGGCAAGCGCGCCGTCCGCAACACGGGTTCGACACCGCTCACAATGCTCTGCGTTCAGTACAGGGCAGCCGCGCAGGGCAGCGTCACGCCAGCCGACGGAACGATTCTCGCCGATCCGGTAAAGTGGTAGTCGAGTCGGACAAGGGCAAAGGCACGAAGGAGGTTAGGAGTTGAAGAAACTCATCTTCCATCCGCAGCTCGACGCCTATCTCAAGGCGCATCTCTTCGGCGACATCTTTGCGCGCGACACCCTCGACTGGCGGACGCGTGAGATCGTAACGATCGCCGCGCTCGCGGCGCGTCCCGAGACCGAGCCGCAGATGAAGGCACACATCGCGCTTGAAGTGCCCGGCGCCGAGCAGTCCAACGAATGGTGCGAACCCGTTGACGACACGGCCTACACCGAGGCGACAACGTGCAATCAACCTTGAGGAGCAAGTGAACACCGCGAAAAAAAGGAAGGCCGGATTTGAACGATGAATGCCAAGTGGACGATTCTGGGAAAAAAGTTCGCGACATTGTGCATATTGCCCTTGGCGGCGGTGTCGGGGTGCATGTCGCTCAATGCGCCCGATCGGGCAGACAATTCAAAAGGAGCTGAAAACATGCAGGTTCGCATTGCAGAGCTGGAAATCCTCCCGGAATGGCTCGACGCCTACCTGGAGGCTGCTGGCGCGGTGGGCGCGGAATCGGTCGCCAAGGAGCCGGGCGTTATCTGCATCTTCCCGATGCAGAAGAAGGAGTCGCCGACCTCCATCCGCATCGTGGAGATCTACCGCAGCGAGGAGGCGTACAAGGAACATCTTGCGACGCCACACTTCCGAAAGTACAAGGAGGGAACTCCGCACATGATCAAGTCGCTTGAACTGGTGCCCATGCATCCGCTCGATCCCGAACACGCGAACGGCATCTTCAGGAAGTGGCTGTAACGGCGTCTAACGACTCCGGGCTCGAGGTTGCGGATTCGCATTCGCGCGGAGGGCAAGTCGCACCAATTGTCCGGCGGGCGTCCGCCGGAATTTGACATACCCTACGGGGGTATGGTATAATACACAGCCGATAAGTCAAGAAAGGATCGAGAGATGAGAAAATGCATTGAAGATGTGACGGCGCTCCAGCTACGGCTGAAAAAGATCGTCGGACAGCTTACGGGTGTGCAGAAAATGCTGGCGGAGGATGTCCCGTGCGAGGACATTCTTACGCAGCTCAACGCGGCGAACGGTGCGCTCCACCGGCTTTCATTCATCATTCTCGACGGACACCTCCGGCACTGTGTGCGAGAGGGGATAGAGAAAGGCAACGCGGACGAGACGATCGAATCGTTTGCCGAGGCGCTTGAGAGTTTCTCGAAGATGGCGTGATGGAGGGCCGAGAAAATGAAAGAGATATTGATTGCGTTTGTGCACGTGTTCGCCATGATGGCGCCGTGGCTTGTGTTCGGATTCCTGATGGCGGGGATCATCGCCGTATGGATCCCGCGCAGCTGGGTTAATCGCATGATGGGCGGCAGCTCCGGCTTCCGCGGCATTCTCCGCGCCGTCGCGATCGGCGTACCTCTTCCAATCTGTTCGTGCGGCGTGCTGCCGATTGCGGCCGGGCTTCGCAAGCACGGCGCGGGGAAAGGCCCGACCGCCGCCCTTCTCATCTCCACGCCGCAGACGGGCATCGATTCGATCCTCGCGACCTATGCCCTGCTCGGACCCGTCTTCGCCGTCGCGCGTCCGATCGCCGCCGCGCTTACGGGCGTCGTAGGCGGAGCGGTGGTCTCCGCTGTCGGCGGAGAGGACGCGTCTACCGTCGCCGTCGAGGAATCGGCCGCGGGTTCTCGCGGGATCAAGGCGATATTCTGGCAGGCGTACAGGCGGCTTCTCGGGTCCGTCGCGAAGCCGCTTGCCGTTGGACTCGCCGTGTCCGCTCTTGTCACGGTGCTTGTTCCGGACAACTTCTTCGCAGACGCCTTCCACGGCAGCGACTGGATCGCTATGCCGGTGATGGCACTCGTGGGTTTCCCGATGTACGTCTGCTCGACTGCGTCCATTCCGATTGCCGCGTCGCTTGTCGCCAAGGGCGTCTCGCCCGGGGCGGCGTTCGTGTTCCTTATGGTAGGTCCCGCGATGAACGCGATGTCCCTCACGACAGTCGCCACGCTTGTCGGGCGCAAGGCCGCCGCCGCGTACGTCGCCGTGATCGTCATCGGCGCGATTCTCTGCGGCATCGCGATCAACTTTGTCCCGAATGCGCTTCCCGCGACTTCCGCGATCGCCGCCGCGGGCCATTCGCTTTCTGCCGTCCACTGGGCGTCAGCCGCGTTCCTCGCCGCTATGATAGCCTACAACCTTGTTCGCCCTGTGGGGATGGGGCACAGTAAATGTTCTGCACATTGAGCCGCGGACAATATGGCAGGCAAGCAGGATAGTCTGATCGGACGGATGTTCCGACATTTCAAGGGAAATCTATATCGCCTTGAAGGGTTCGCCAAGGACTCAGAGACGCTGGAGGAGATGGTCGTGTACCGCGCGCTCTATGGCGATGGCGGATTGTGGGTGCGCTCGGCCTCTTGCGACCGCTTCGCGGCTCAGTCGCTGCGCTCCTTCGGGCAACCCGACGCCTGCGGCGCGGGCGAATCAGCGAAGATGTTCTTCGAGGCCATTGAGCGCGACGGAAAGACAATGAAGCGATTTGAACTCGTGGAGGATGCAAAATGACGTTCAAAGACAAGGTTGTCGTCGTCACTGGCGGGGCGCAAGGCATCACATGATCTACCACAACGACAACGGTTGGAGACTGGATAAATGAAGAAAGTAAAAATAACGATACTCAAGACGACGCTCGAAGAACTCGCCTGACTCCGCTGTGCGGCGCGCGCGGGCTGGCCATTAAACGGTGCGACGCAGGGTGAAGTGGCTTTTCCGCGATGTGATGAGACCGAGCTTGGACAGCCGGCTGATTTCCGCAGAAAGCGCGCTTCGCTCGACGCAGAGGTAGTCCGCGAGCTGCTGGCGGTCGAATGGAACGTCGAATTCGGCTGTACCTTTCTGCTGTGCCACGGCGCGCAGATATGCAATCAGCCGATCCTGCGTGGAACGGTGCGACAGTATCTCGATCTTGCGGTTCAGCTCAAGCGTCTTTACTGCGAGCGTGCGCATGATGTTCCTGACGAGGCGGGCGTGGAACGCGCAGGCGTTCTCGCAGGGCGAGAGAATGCGGTCGGTCTTTACGAGAAGAACATCGCAGTCCCCGTCTGCTTCAACATCGACGCTCATCGCATCCGCCCCGGACAGCGCCTGTGCTGCAGCAACGATTTCACCTGGGCCTATCCGCTTGATGATGGTGCGGCGTCCGTCAAGGTCGTATGCCGAGACGGAAAGCGAACCCGAAAGCAGAATGCCTATTCTGTCGGCGCGTTCGCCGGTCCTCATCAGCGCATCCCCCTTTTCAAGGCGGCGCCGCTTCACGCCAAGGCAGGCAAACAGGGCGGACAGGCTCTCGATCCCGATTCCGTCGAAGACCGGGCATTTTTTCGCCTGCACAGCGATATAGGTGCTTCCACGTTCCATGCCAGATAGTCTATCATTTTCCTTGCGCTTCCACAATGTTTGAGGGACAACATATTTCACAGCCGTGAAATGATATACTGTGCATCGTCAACAGGTGAACAGGAGGTAAATGGCCATGAAAAGAAAGATTGTCGAGATAGACGAAGCGAAATGCACGGGCTGCGGGCTGTGCGCGAACGCCTGCCACGAGGGCGCGATTGCGATGGTGGACGGAAAGGCGAAGCTCGTCAAGGACGACTACTGCGACGGCATGGGCGACTGCCTGCCGGAGTGTCCTGCCGGTGCGATCAAAATCGTCGAGCGCGAGGCCGCCGCATACGACGAAAAGGCCGTGCAGGAGCGGAAGATGGCGAAGTTGCAGGAACAGATGAAAGCCGGAGGAATGGCTCTGCATCCCGAGGGGCATACACCGCCACCAGGCGGCTGCCCCGGCAAGGCGATGCGCCAGTTCAACCGTGTCGCTGCGCCACTTCCAACCCGCCAAGACAACTCTCAACTCACAACGCCAAACTCTCAACTATCCCAGTGGCCCTGCCAGATTCGCCTGGTGCCGGTCAAGGCCCCGTTCTTTCAGGGAGCGAAACTGCTCATCGCCGCCGACTGCACGGCCTACGCATACGCGAACTTCCATCAGGAGTTCATGCGCGGCAAGGTGACGGTTGTCGGCTGCCCCAAGCTCGATCCCGTTGACTACTCGGAGAAGCTGACGGAGATCTTGCGCGAGAACGACATCAAGTCCGTCACCATCGTGCGCATGGAGGTTCCATGCTGCGGCGGACTCGAAATGGCTGCGAAAAAAGCGTTGCAAGCTTCCGGCAAGTTCATCCCCTGGCAGGTCGTCACCCTCTCGCTCGACGGGAAGATGATCGATTCGTGAAGGAGACGCCATGAACGAACGCAAGGGAGAGGTTTTCTCGATAGCAGAGGAGAATGCGCCGGTCGAGGGCTGCACGGTCTCGAAGGCCGTTGCCGAAGTCGCTGGGCGTAGAATCTCCCATTTCGCCCTTTCAGCCGGAACGGACATCAGCCCCGAAACATACGACTACCATAAACTCTGGATAGTCATCGACGGCGAGGGAGAGGTTTTAGCCGCAAAGAACGCAAAGATCGCAAAGGGAGATGCTTTCGTCACGCCTGTCGGCCAGCCGGTGGGCGTCAAGACCGAGATGGGCATCGTCTATACGGAAATCGAAACAGGAAAGGAACACAAAATGAAACTGAATCCAGGCGAGGCATTCGCGCTCAAGGACGTTCTTCCCTACGCGGAGGGGCGCATCGTCAACAAGGACATCATCAACGAGCCGAAGTTGAAGTTCGTATTGATGAGTTTCGCCGCCGGTACGGGTTTGAGCGAACACGCCGCGCCGGGCGAGGCGCTGATCTTCGCGCTCGATGGCGAGGGCGTGATTGGCTACGAGGGCAAGGAACACACCATCAAGGCGGGAGAGAATTTTGCGTTCGCCAAGAACGGCGCACATTGGGTCCGCGCCGAAAAGCCGTTCAAGATGGCTCTGTTGCTGACATTGGATTGACAAGCGAAAGGAGAACCAAGATGAGAGCGTATGTTGATAAGGAACTGTGCATCGGCTGCGGCCTTTGCACCAGTATCGCGCCTGACGTGTTCGCAATGAACGCGGACGGCAAGGCGGAGGCCGTCTCTGACACGACCGACGCAAACGGCGAGTCGGTAAAACAGGCTATCGAGGGATGCCCCGTGGCCGCAATACGAGAAACGGAATAACGCGCACAATTTCATTGCTTAAAAAGGAGAATACGACAATGGAACAGAAGATGTTTTGCTGGCAATGCCAGGAAACCGCCGGAAACAAGGGCTGCACGGTATGCGGCGTGTGCGGCAAGACGGCGGACGTCGCCGCGTTGCAGGATGAACTGGTCTTTGAGACCAAGCTTCTCTCGCAAGTCACGACGGCGATGCGCAAGGATGGTAAGCCGGTCGACAAGTCCATCAATCACATCGTGACTGTTAATCTCTTTATCACCATCACGAACGCGAACTTCGATGCCGACGCAATCAAGGCCGCGATTGCCAAGACGCGGGAGGTAAAAGAGACACTCGCCGCCAATCTTGCAAATCCAGTGAATCCTGCCAAAGAACAGATCGGCGTACTCGCGACTGCGGACGAGGACATTCGCTCTTTGCGCGAGCTGATCACCTACGGCTTGAAAGGTCTTGCCGCCTACTCGAAACACGCGAATGCGCTCATGCAGGACGACGAGGAGGTGGACGCATTCATCCAGCGCGTGTTGACGGCGACGCTCGACGATTCGCTTTCGGTAAACGATCTCGTCGCGCTTGCCCTTGAAACCGGCAAGTTCGGCGTCGCGGGCATGGCACTCCTCGACAAGGCAAACACGTCCGCCTACGGCAACCCTGAGATCACGGAGGTCGATATCGGCGTTCGGGGCAATCCCGGCATATTGATTTCAGGCCACGATCTGCGCGACCTTGAAATGCTGCTTGAGCAGACGACTGG
>CACWJS010000061.1 GCA_902761275.1 uncultured bacterium
GTTTGCGGGCCCAGCGTGATTTTGACCACCAGCGTAAAGGGCGCGCGTGAAGGCGCGCGCGTCAAAATCATGCTGGTGGGGTGCCCGCAAACTGCGGGTTGGTATCCCCCGAACGAAGTGAGCCGCGAAGCGGGCGCTATGCGGGGTGCGAGCAGGTCGGGCGAAGGCCTCGCTTTCGGCCACCGCCGTTTAAATATGCTATACTATCGCTCATGCAGCGCCTCGACAAGAAAATACTTGAACTCTATCCCGACTTCTCTCGGTCGCGAATAGAGGGTCTTGTCAAATCCGGTCACGTAACGGTAAACGGCGCGATTGCAGACAAGGCGGGAATGAAAGTCTCCGATTCTGACGAGATCGAAGTAGAGATTCCTCCGCCGGTTCCTGCAATCCCCGAGCCAGAGGACATTCCACTCGATGTTGTTTTCGAGGATGACGACATGATAGTCGTCAACAAGGCACCAGGAATGGTCGTGCATCCTGCACCTGGGCATTTCTCAGGAACGCTCGTCAACGCCCTTCTCCACCACTGCCCCGCGCTCGCCGGAATCGGCGGCGTCGCGCGCCCAGGAATCGTCCACCGGCTCGACCAAGACACTTCGGGGCTCATCGTCGTCGCGAAGTCGCAAAAGGCGATGGAAGGACTCACCAAGGCGTTCGCGTCGCACGCAAACATAGAGAAGACATATCTTGCGATAGTCCACGGTCGCCCGCGCCTCGACTCTGGCCGGATTGAAAACCTTATCGGTCGACACCCCGTGGACCGCAAACGAATGGCAATCGTCGAGAAGAACGGAAAGGTCGCCATAACAAACTGGCAAGTCACGTCGTCGTCTGGAAGCAAGACGGCGAACACTTCTGTAGTCGTCTGCCGCATCGAGACGGGGCGCACGCACCAGATTCGAGTTCACATGGCTTCGCTCGGCTGCCCAGTCGTAGGAGATCGCACCTACGGTAAATCCGCTCTCGACAAGCGCCTCGAACCACCGCCCGAGAGGCAGATGCTCCACGCGTGGAAGCTTGCACTGTGGCATCCAACCAAGGGAGAGAAGCTTTTCTTCGAGGCGCCTATCCCCGAAGACATGAAGCCCTATCTACCTTAACGCACAAATGTCAGGCAAGGCGAAACGCGGCAGATGCAATTGCAGCGCCTTTCTTGCCGAAGCACTCGACCGGGCGCACTGAAAACACGTAATTGCCCTTCTTCGTGAGTTCGTCGAGGAAGAACGCGCAGACGTTCTCCTTGCCGCACTTGGAGGCGGGAAGGTAGAAGTCCGAAGCAAGAACGCGCCTCTGCGCCTGGACGAGATCGAAATCGTCCTCGACGAGCGTCGCCGTGACTTCGTACTCGTTCGCGCGGCAATCATCGACAACTTGCGCAGACGGGAACTTCACCTCGACGACTTTCTTTCCCTTGTCGCCGTCCTTGATTGCAACCTCTACTTTCGCATCCTTTGCAAACTCCGGTGCCGAGCGCTTCGCGGCGCGGTGCGCATACGCCATCGGTCCGTCCGTGCGCGCGGGAATCGGGATGATCCAGTTGTCGCCGAGACTCTCGCCGTAAACAAATTCGCGACGCTCGATTTCAAGTCTGTCGTCAAATACGGAAACAAGCATTCCCTGGCGGCCGTCACCAGTGCCGATGCATCCCATCGCGTGGGCGCGATTCTCCCCGCCGTAGCCCGAGGAATTGCTCTGCGCGGCGTTCTCGCGGCACGAGTAGTCGTGCGACGAATACTTCAGCGAGCTCGTGTTGATCGACGTGAACGCGCCCTGCCAGACAGTCCGCTCGTCGGTGAGCGTGTAGTGGCTGTGTCCAGAGAACGCAACGGCATTCGGGAACGCCGAAAGGACGCGCGTCGACGTGCCGTCGTCATGCCCCCACGCCCACGCACCAAAGCACGTGTCCTTCGGGTGGTCATGCTGCGTGTAGAAGAACGGTAGATGCGGGTTGAGGCGCTTGCCGTTCTCCTTGAAGAACTTCTCCATCGCCTTGTTGTGGTCGTCGCGATAGCCCCAATGTGCGCCGATTACCGCGATGCCGTTGACTTTCTTCATCCAGACGGGAACGTATTCCTCCCTAAAGCATTCCTCCCACGCCTTCTTCATATTCTCGTAGGAATGCCCTATCGAGTCTGCAATCACGGCAGGGTCCTTCTTCTGCTCATCGTTAAGACCCCACGTCCAGCCCCACCGGTCGTGGTTGCCGTAGACGAACAACTGCTCGACCTTGCGGCCGTCGGGCGCCTTGCCGTCGGGGAAGACCTTGAACCACGAATCGCCAGCGCGCTTGAGCTGGCTGATGCGCCCGGTGTCCGCTATGTCACCCGCGACGAGAACGCCGTCAGCGCCGCTGTCACGAAAGTATTCGAGTGCCTTGACAAAATGGAGCTCGTCGCCCGGATCCTTAAGATGCACGTCGCTCAGCACACCGATCTTCGCTATTGGTTTCGAGGAAAGCGCTCCCTTGAAAGACGAGCAACCCGCCGACGCACCCGCCGCGAGGCAGGAACCAATGAAAAACCTTCTTGAAAACTCCATGGCAACTCCTTAGTTTTTAGATGAGAACTATGGCGGATTCTCCCGCCACCCTGAACTGTTTGCAAATTATATCATATTTGCCGCAGTCCATTAGCCCCGTTACAGTTCTTAGTGCAAATTGGTCGGATAGAGGCGGCTCGCGGCATAGAATTTTGGTATAATATCAAATCAATGAACGAAGAGATAGAGCGCCTAAAGAAAAGCCACAACGCTGTCATACTCGCGCACAACTACTGCCGTGCAGAAGTTCAGGACGCCGCAGACTTCACCGGCGACTCGCTCGAGCTCGCACGCAGGGCGACGCAAGTCAACGCCGATGTAATAGTTTTCTGCGGCGTCTACTTCATGGCCGAAACGGCGGCGATACTGAATCCAGAGAAAACCGTCCTAATCCCCGACCCGACCGCCGGCTGCCCGATGGCCGACATGATAACGGGCGCGCAGCTTCGCGAACTCAAGGCGAAGCATCCAGGCGCAAAGGCAGTCTGCTACGTGAATTCCACCGCGGAGGTGAAGGCCGAGTGCGACATCTGCGTCACTTCGGGCAATGCAGAGCGCGTAATGGCGACGTTCGCGCCTGATCAGGAGATAATCTTCGTCCCCGACCAGCACCTCGGCTCGCACATAATGGGGCTCCTCGGGAGAAAGTACATCCTCTGGCCCGGCTACTGCCCTACTCACGCCGCGCTTACAGCAAAGTCCATAGCCGATGCGAGGGCCGCCCATCCCGGCGCACCCGTGATGGTCCACCCTGAGTGCGCACACGATGTGCGCGACGTAGCGGACGAACGGCTCTCCACAGGCGGGATGTGCAAGTTCGCGCACGAATCCTCAGCGAAGGAAATCATCGTCGGCACCGAAGTCGGCATACTCCACCGCCTCAGGCAGGAAAACCCCGAAAAGACTTTCTATCCCGTAAACGACAGGCTCGTCTGCCCGAACATGAAAAAGACGACGCTCGAAAACCTCGCAGAAGCCCTGCGCGAGATGAAAACGCGCGTCACGGTGCCGGAAGAGATAGCGGTCCGCGCACGCCGGGCGATCGAGGCGATGCTCGCAATTGCGTAGTCTTCCACGCAAGTCCTCCCGCTTCCTATCGCCTTTCGCATTGCTGCACACAAGGTACCTAAAACCGCCGCGCCCACAACGAGCGCGGCGGTTTCAGGTTTTGGCCTTGTTCCGCAACTGCGGACGACTCGCCACTATTTCGCGTCAAAGACCAGCGGGACCCCGAACCAGTCCTTCATGCCCGCCCAGCTCTTCGCGTTCGCCGGAACGTGGATCGCCTTGAGCTTTCCGCAGTTTTTGTTGAATATGGCATTCGGAGCTTCAGGACGCTCGCCGAGCATCGTCACCTCGGTCAACTCGCCGCAATTGTCGAATGCATTGGGGCCGATTTTCGCAACGCTCGCAGGAATAGTCATTGAAGCGAGGCGTTCGCAAGAATGGAAAGCGCCGCAATCGATCATGGTCACGTTCTCTGGGATCGTCAGCGTCTCCAAACGGTCGCACCCCTGGAATGCGTTGGCCCCGATTTTCGTCATGGAAGGCGGCATTCTGGCAATCGTCGATACATTGGGGGCTGACACCAACGTGGACCAATCCTTCGAGTACACGACTCCGTCAATTGCAGTGAACGCCTTATTGTCCACATCGACCGTGAATTGCTTCAATCCAGTGCAATAAGCAAATGCGGAATCGCCTATTACAGACAGTTTCGCCGGGATGTTCACCGTCTTCAGGGATCGGCAATTAATGAACCCGCCTTTGCCAATGTATTCCAAGGATTCGGGCAGCGTCACAGACTGCAACTGGAAGCATGCGGAGAATGCCCAATCTCCTATCGTCTTGACGCTTGATGGAATTGTCACCGACTTAAGTCCATAGCAGAAATTGAATGCCCCTTGACCGATGCTCGTCACACCCTTGGGAACTGTCACCGAAGTCACCTCTTTGCAATGATCGAAGAGATTCTTCCCTAATCCCGTCACCTTGACGCCACCCAGCGTCGCGGGAATCGTGATGGCTCCTTTAGGGCTGGGCGAGACCGCCGCCGTGACCGTCGCCTCGCCGTTCTTGACGAAGTACGACCACTTGTAGCCATCGACACTCTCAGTGCCGTTTTTGACGCCGACAAGACCGCACTCCTCGTCTCCATTGCCCTCGGCGATTTCAATTCGCGCAAAATGAGACCATTCACACCACCAGCCGTTTGCCTTGGTGACAATCTCAATCTCTGCCAAATGCCCGCGCCAATCGAAGAGCGGCACAACCAAATCTTCCCAAGGTTCCAAGTCTGACGTGCAAACGATCCTATCAGGCATGACATCTTTGCCATTGACCCGAACTGACAGGACGAAATCCGAACCTCCGTCAAACGAAGCGACCTTGAGGAACAAACATGGATTCTTGTCGGACAGCTTCATCGTACGCTTCAAAACCACCGGCGTTTTCTGATCCTTTGGATGCATGCGAAGGACTCGATCTTGCCCACGATGACTGACGAATTCCGGTTTGACCTCAGAACTCAGCAGCGACCATCCAGGAAACAACTGGGTCACAGACTTCATGGAAGCAATGTCCACTTTCGCTTCGTCGAGGAGCTTGTAAAGAAGTGAGCCATCCTCCTTCTTGGGGACTCCGATTAGCGCCATCTCTATCATGTTCTTGACGCTTTCCTGTGGAAGGTCAGGAATCGCCTTCTTGATCGCATTCATCGTCTCTGCGGCTTTTTCAAGATTGCCGTCCTGCACATAAAGGGCAAACGCACCTTTCATCAGGAGCAGTTTCTCCGCCTCGGTCTTGGCGTCGGCAGCACGCTTCAACGCCGCGACCGCGACCTCGGAACGCGACTTTCTGCCCGCCTTGAGTGCTTCTCGCTCGGACGCCAGCAGCTTCTTGACGACAGGCTCCGCCCTTCTCGTCTCTTCCGCCGTCGGCATCGCCGCCAGCTCGTTAACCGCGCAGGCCGCTGCCAGCGCACCTATCATCATCAACTTTGTCTTCATGTTTTGTCTCCTTGTGACGTTGTTTGTTTCTTGTGAACGATTGTTGCGTTCACAAGCACTATACGCACAGCTCTGGAAAATCTCCCGCGAAAAAATCAAATTTTTTCGTAGCCTCATTCCATCAAGTCCTCGATGGTGCAGGCGAGAGGGCGGGCAAGCGCGGCAAGTGTCGAGGCCGACGCCCTGTTGATGTCCTGAACACCCTGCTCATAGAGCTGTATGTTGCGGATGTTCACGCCCGAGAGACGCGACAGTTCGGACTGGGAATATCCGGCGGCAAGCCGTATGCGGCGCAGGTTCTTCTCGACCACCACCAATTCGAGCTCCTGCATGAAGTCCTCAAGGAACCGCGAAACGTCCATCTCATGGTAGACGCTGTACTTGCCCAGCAGATTTGACATCGACGTGCGGGCGAATATCCAGCGAAACGTCTTGCACCAGTACCACTGAAAATGCGCAAGCGCCCAGCCGCCCCAATACTCTGGCGAACGACCCGCCGTTGAAATGACGGGCGCAGGAGCTTCCTCGTCAGGACGAATCTCCCGAAACAGGCGCTGACCGAGTTCCGTACCGGACATCCCGGCTACAACACCGGGATCTCCGCGTCCAAAGAGAACCATCGTCGGAGAGTACGCATAGATGTCCCCAATCCTGTCGGCGGGGATGCGGCAGATGTTCGCAAGATAATCCGTCGCAACGCCGAGATGCCGCTTGGCTTCGTTCAGATAGACTTCATTGTATGATCTGATCGCCATGACGAAGCCCCCTTCTTATGATGTCCACGGCAAACATATCGTCCGCCGCACGTGACGCCTTCTTGACGACATCGCGCCATTGCATGCGGGCATCAGCATCACGAGTCACGTAGCGTGGATGATATTCGCCCCAGGACACCTCTTCGACACCAAGGTAGGTCAGGCATTCAAAAGCCCGTTCTGTACGCAAAACCACCTGCATTCCGAGCCGACCGAGGTGTAATGCTTCATTCAGCCGACTGATGGAAAGCGCATTGTTCACGAACGAGTCGGCGTAATTGAAGTAGGAATCGTCAGCACGATAGCCAATCACAACATCGGAACCCTGAATCGGCGGCATGAAATTCGCCATGAGATAATCCCTGACCTCAATGGCGACATCGCTATCAAAGTCAAATGTGCGATTCGCCAACAGGACAGCCATCCAGTTGAGGACTGTATAATCCGATGACGAAAGGTCCAGTATCTTCAACCCTTCCGTTGAAAGCTCGTAGGAATTGGCAAATCCCGGCGGGTCCTTGCCCTTGCAAGCCCACTCTCTCGCCATTTCAACGTCCTCTGTGCAATAAAAACCCCTGCCATAGTCGTTATTGGGCTTTCCTTTGCTCAATAACGGCTTTGGCACCTCAACCGCCGATCCATGATATATTTTCATTCCACCACCTCCTTACGCAAGATATTATATCAATATATTGATATAGCCGCAAGGGGGCTCCCGCCCCGAAGTTGTAAGGGCTGGCGTTTCACCGACAGCTGTTCCATATACCGCTCGGCAATACTTTTTTATCCGCAATAAAACAATTATGCTAGTGGCAAGAAAATATGCTGTGCAGTTCCGGAACCGCCGTCACTTGCAACCAATCCGACGAGGTGAGCCGCGAAGCGGTGGCTACATGGGTGTGCACCTCCTTGCGCTGTCGCATTCACCGTATTCAACATCAAACATCAAACTTCAAACAAGAAGGTGTAGTTTCCTGCTCCTCGTTGCCACACAAGAAAGGATGTAGCGGCGGCGTCTCGCCGTCACGCGCCGCAATCTCCGGCACCACAAAAGCCTCATCATCGTCGTGAAGCGAACTTCAAACGTCAAACATCAAACTTCGTCCTACCGCTTCCCCGCCGCGACGCGCCGCACGATTTCAGCCATGACCTTCCACTTCTTCCGTAGCGCGGGCTTCTTCGCGAACTTCGCAGGAATCTTCCCTTTGTGCTTCACATAGAACATGAATGTCTCGGCGAAGTCCTCCTGCGTGGCGGTAGCGGCGTATGCAGAGACGCAACGCCCTTCCCAATCGGATGGATCGGTCCCTCTCGCGGGCTCATCGCCGTATGCCCCTCCGAAGGCCTTGCGAAACAGCGCGCCCTTCTTCAACGCCGCAGGATATCTATCCGCCAGCGCATGGCCGAACTCGTGGCGAAGGACATCCACTGCGGAATTCTTGTCATTCCATTTAAGTCTCCAGTCAAGGCCGTTGAAAATGGCCGGGAAATGGATGTTCCCGTCCCCATCCTTTACAAACTCGCAGAAACCCATATACCCAACAATCCCGCATGGATTGAACGGTTCATAGATGCACTCAACCGCGTCCAGCTTCGATCCGTCCCAAAGGACACCAAGCTTCACCAGTTCCGAGCGAACCTTGTTGTATGCCCGCGTCATTTCATCGAACGACGTGTAGATTTTATCCATTATATTTTTCTTTTTACTCATTGTTTTTTCCTTTCTGTGGTATTCCAAGCCGTATGGTTTTTAACAAGACTCGCGGCCGACGGTCGTTGCGCTCCCATGCCCCGGAAGAATCTTTGTCTCTTGAGGAACCTTGCTGGAAACTTTCTGGATGGATGCTTCCAATTTCTCCGAATTACCGCCCGGCCAGATCGTCGCGCCTATGCAATCGCGCATGATAGTGTCGCCAGAAAGCAGAATCTCCAATTCGTCGAACCAGTAGCAGACACTTCCAGACGAATGTCCTGGCGTGAGAATTACCTTTGCAACGATGTCCCCACAGGCAATCTTCCTGATAGCACCGAAAGGCCTAAGCCATTCCTTATTGGGAAAGCTGACAAATGGGATGCATGACAAGGATGTGAGCCATAGTGAGTCGGCTCGATGGTAACGAACCGGGGCAGGGAAATCATCGAGCAGTTTCGAAAGTCCGCCAACATGATCAGGGTGTCCGTGGGTAAGCCAGTACGCACCGACCTCGAGCTTGTTACGCTTGAGAAACCGCGAAATCTTCTCGCCTTCGCCGCCAGGGTCAACGACAACCGCCAAACCTTTCTTCCAGATCACAAAGCAGTTGGTAGTAAGCCTCGGGATAATGGACTTCACGGGAATCTTCTTGATCTTGATGCCATTCTCTTTCATTTTTAATCTCTTCGCTTCAATAGCAGTGTATTTGTGGAGCATTCCTCCGTTATCCATCACAGCAACGCATCATCCTCCACGGGGATGAAGACAGCGTATCTCCGGGACAAGCATCAAAGAGCCAGAAATCTTCGCACGAGTTTTCATGTCCTTCACGGATGTTTGTCGCTAGTATCCTTAGGCTTCGCGATTGCATGCCAATCATGCCAGGAAAGCCACTGCACGTCGTTCCCTCCGTCTGAGCGGCACCAGATCACGCCATTTTCGAAACGCTGTACCATGATATCATGACCAGCTTTGTCTTTCTTCTTGAAGGTATCTTCAAGTGGCTTGCCAAGCCATCCGGCGTCTTTGCTGGACCACCATGTATGATACAGTTTCCCATAGACGCATATCAAATTATCGTCCATAGTGAGTTTTTTCATATTTCCAAGTATGACACCATGCTCAAACAACTGAACATAACGGTCCCCTTGGTTATCAAAGTACAGGCCTTTGTCAGAGCAGACTGCGCCCAACTCAGACTTAAGCTTAGCGGCCTTCTTCTTAAAAAGTTGAGAGATACTATTACTACTCATTTTCTGTTTTCCTCTTTCCTGTTCCATCAGATGCGGTCTTTAGACTGTTTGTTACTGCCTCTTTTTGTTGCAGTGTGTTGGTGACGGCGGATGTAACAGGTCCGCCCAAACCATTTTGACTAGACAGTAGAGCATTCGTCACCGCCACCTCTTGCAGAGGAGCATTGGTACTGGCGGGAGAAACATACACGTCCGAACTTTCTTGACTAGTCGAAAGAACGTTTGTCAAAGTCGCCTCTTGCGTCGGCGAGTTGGTGGCTGCGGGGGAAATACGTCCGACAGAATCTTGTCGACTTGCTGGCGCGTTTGTTCCACCACCTGCTGGAGACTTGGCCTCACCTTGCCTACCCCCTCGAGAACATGTTCCAATGGCCGCGACAAACAGGATGGATAGTACGACGATTCCTCCAATTGTCGCGGCCCGTCCGTATTTTTGCGGCGGCTCCGGAATCCTTTCTTTGCGGGATGTCGCTTTCGAGAAGATTCGGACGGTTGCCCGGTCGAACATCGAGCCGAGCGAGGCGAGGACGTCGGTCGGCAGACGGTCCGTGAGCGCAAAGAGGAATGGCGAATCGCCAGCAATGGCCGCCGGCAGGGCGTCGGCGAGCGATTTACGTTCTCCTTCGTCGTCGCGCGGAATGGCCCAGCGGTTTTCCGGAGCACCTCCTTTACCGTCAACGGGCTTCAGCGATTTGCAGAACGTAAGAAACTCATCCAACTTCTTCGTCTGGTAAAGGCTCTCTACCGCCTTGGCGACATCACTTTTCGCATTGTACAGCACCTCTTTATCCACCTTGCGGAGACATTCCGCAAAGAACCGAACCAGAAGGTCGGTTTCTTCTGGCGTCTCCGCGCGAAGAACGGCTAGAGTGCGTATAGATGTGTGACGTAAATCTCGCCGATCCGTCGAAGCAGAAACAGAGAGTATTATGCCTTTCAACGGATTGGGGCAACGCAGAAGCGTCACAAAGCGACTATTTGTGACCGACCCTTCAAATGCAGGGGCAAAAAACCGTTGCACATATTCCGAAACGAGATGCGACGCATGGGCATCGTCCCATGTATAGTCCCGTTCCATTTCGCGCGAACAAACTGTCCAATCCATCGCCTATAGCTCCTCATAAAAGGTGGGCGTCTCAATCTTTGATTCCACTTCGGCCAGATAAGCCTTGAGGTTCTTACGAATGCCCAAAAGCTTCAAAAGCCAATCAATGGGACCAGCAAAGATGCCACGCCTGGCCTCTTCAATTGCGTTGATCAATTCCTTGAGCAAAATCACGAGCGGATACGCACAATCTTTCGTTTTGAGTTCTTTTGCAGGTAAAACACGGAATTCAGGCCACCCTTCCGCATTGAGTTTTAAGAAACTGACGCAGGTCATTGTTTGAATGCCAATAACGTAAACATTCGGAGGACATTCAACTGTTTCAAGCATTTTCAAAATATTGTCGTACTTCTCGTGGAATGCTTTAGCGAGTTCCACTTGCCCTTTCTTTGTAGCCATATATTTCTCACATTTAGTGAGCACGAACACCACGAAACGCGGTTGCTTACCATCGCCATCGTTATAGACATCACTGAGAAGCCTTTTTACAGTTTTCGGGCAGTTGAATCGTTCATTCTTAGAGGCAGGGCACTCCATCATCACGGAAGCATCCACGACACAGTAGACACCAAATGCTCCATTGACGCGTTCAATAAGTTGCTGGTTTAGCGCACTTGTCATGCCCCCTTTCGTGTCTGTGAAAAGGACGGCTGCCTCCTTTGATCCTTCAACCTTGAAGTCAAACTTGTATGGGGTAATGTTCAGATCACCTGGAATTTCATCTGTAAGTATCGTAAATGGAGCTTGCGCCTCAACCCGTTCAGTCATTTCAATCCACCGCTCGTGAAGGAGCGTATAATCGTGACTTGTAGGTTCAAGCTTGATTTTCCTCGTGTTGTATCCGTTCAACTCTTCGGAGAGCACGGAAAGCATGCTTGTCTTTCCAACACGCGTATTGCCGATCATGACTACTTCGAATGTTTTCATTGTTGATGTTCCTTTTGAGGTGTTTGGATTATAGAGGGTGTAGATCAGAGCGCAGCTGCGAGGCTGGACAATGCGGCTTGCCACTCCTGCGCGAGTTTAGAGTTAGCAGCAGCCTTGTCGAACTCTTCCTTCCAGAAAATGGCTTTGTTGTGGTCCGCGAAACGGCGCCATTCGTTCCCAGTCGCTTCGCCCCAAATAAACCTAAATACGAAAGCGTCAAAGTTTGCCCTCATCGTATTGGCGACGTGTTCGGAAACGATGGCGAGCGGGCTGGAATCCGAACCGGACGTGACACACGACAAGACACTTTCCGACTTTAGGCGGAGCCAGTTGAAGAAGGCTTCCGTCTGCTTTTCGGAATCGTGGAGACCGCCGATGTAGGTCTTGATGTCATCCAACTCGTGCGAGCCTTCATCCTTGACTTCCCTCGGAAGCTCTGGATTGAAATCGTCAAGATCGGGAATTCCGTAGATAGCAGGAAGAACCGTCTCGTCGAAAGAAAGCCTGAAGCGGAGTAGCGCTTCGATGGCGGACTCAATACTGTCATACGAACCATTTGCACGGATAGCGGAGAGGAATCGTTCCAGACGCTCCTTAGAACTTCCGTCGCCATTAGAAACCGACGAAACGCGGTTCAACGACGGGTTTGGGTTGAACCCAGTCTCGACAATGCAATCATAATACCGCGCGACAAGCTCTCCGCAACACTCTGTGAGCTGGTCTCGAAGCAACTTCAAAACAGCCTCACGCTGGTTGCGAACAGTCTTTTCAATAACACCAGCCGGCCCATAGCCGGCCTGGAATTCCTGCTTAATGCGCACCTTGGAAAAGACAGGCAACTCAGGCGGAAAATCCATGGCGTCAGCATTTTCAGCATAGAGTTGTTCAAGTCTTGTTTCAGCCTTCTTGAAGTGACGGGCAAGAACCTCTCGAACCATTTCGCGGAACGCAGGTGACATGTCTTTCTTGAGCGGACCGCGAAGTTCCGCCATAAAAGTGAGAAGATGCCGCTCGAAATCGAATCCAGATTCCTGCGCTACGACATCGCCAGAAGCGTTGCGGAGGGCATCGTAGAGGGCATTGGCCTTGGCGAGAGCGATGCGGAAGGCTTCGTCGGCCTGACGGATGCGAAGGTCGTCGATGCGACCAGCTTGGCTCACGAGCGCGTCGATGTTGGCATCGACCATTTCGCGAACTTCATCTTGCTTGCCGCAATCGCATAGAACCGCTTTGATGCCCCACTTGTCCATGGCACCAGCCTTCATCTTTTCGGCATTTTTCGAATTTCCTCTAGCGGGCCAATGATTGAGGATGACTTGGACCCAATCGTTGATATCAACTTCACCGGTGGGGTAAACACTCCTCAGCATATCAAATGCATCGTCGTCGGGTTCCCCCCATCCATCCCCGGAAGCGGCAGGAAGACGGAGAAAGAATACGATATCTGCATCATTCTTGATACTCTCAAGCATGGCCGCTTTGATTCCGGGCGTTGGATCTTCCAATCCTGGAATATCGTAAACAGTCATCCCCTTTGGGAGATTTCCTGGAAAAGGCGTGACAATCTCAACATGATCGACAACCTGGTATGCTTTTTGACCTTCGTCTTTAACCAAGTAGTCCCGGATTGAATCCATGTTCACGGATTCGGGCGAAGCCCCTAATCGAGACCTCAACGAGGCATCTTTGAGGTCGGATTGCAATGCAAGGACTTTCTCCCAGTTTTGTTGAGCGGTGGAGGTGGCTCCGGATTTTTGAATTTCCTTCTGTGTCGGGTAAGTGTCATTCATGAAGGCTATAAGATTTCCCGGTTTGCGAGAATCAAGCCCAACGCCATATTTCGTACCGATGGGAGCAAAGGATGGGAAAACTTTCTTGGAAAGAAGATCACTTTCCGACAGGAAGAAAACGGTCGCGGACTGTGCGTCACCATTCCTAACAACACTCCGCGAGGCGGTGCAAAAATCCCCATCGCCCGTCGGAATCTGCGCGTCGCCGAGGCCTGTGAGCATCTGAAGAATCTGACTCTTGCCCTGGCGGGCCTTTCCGGCGACGCCGATGTTGATGCTGTCGCGACGGAGGCGCGTCAACGCATCCTCGCAGGATTTCCGGGCTTCATTAAGTTTGTTTTCGGCATCATTGAAAGAGATGCCCTGCAGTGCCGTGGCAAGGTCGGGATAGCGGGCCGCGACAGCGGACGCCCGACCACGCGTATCGCGAATTGCGGCGAGCAGCGCGTCAATCTTCTGGAGGTTCTTTTCGATCTCGGGACGCTTCTGCGCCCTGACATCTCTGATTTTAGCGACGATTCCGTCGAGGTTCTTGCTCATGTTTTTCCTTTCGTTGTTTTGATGCTGGTTAGATGAATACGATGATGAGGCTGACGAGGGCGCATAGAAGCACGTCGATCTTCTGGGAGATTGTTTCGATCTCGGGACACTTCTGCGCCCAGACATCTCTAATTCTTGCGACTATTCCGTCGAGATTCTTACGCATGATTAGGCCCACTTTGTGTGAATGGTTGGGTTATGACATTTCATGAAGGAGTGCGGTCTGTAACCGTTCGGCTGCGGCGCATCCTGTGCGGAACGCCTTTTCGAACTGGTTGATACGGAAATCGTCGATGCGGCCGACTTGCTCCAAGAGGGGCACAACGGCCATTTCCAACAGTGCGCGGACATCTTCTTTGGCGGCACAGTCGCAGACAACAGGGCTGAAACCATGCGGCGCATTTTCCTTCATCAATTTGACGATCTTTTCATTGTTAGAAGCCGGCCGTCTGTCGAGATCTAGGACGAACTGAATCCAGTCTTTCGGTTCGATCACATCGGTAGGATAGATACTCTTGAGCATATCAAGCAAACATATGTCATCAAGGCACCAGGCATCTCCAGTAGACACTGGTCTGCGAACAATCAAGACAATGTCTGTGTCATCAAAAACGCATTTTTTCACCTCCGCTGGCGACATCGGGGAACAGAGCCAGGGGGAAGACAATTCGCGCACGGATATTTCATGCGGCAAATCCAAATCAAAAGGCGTGACAATTTCGATGTGATCCACGAGAAGCAGAGACGTCTCTTTGTCGTGTGCGACGAGACAGGTCCTGATTGCGTCTAGCGATACCGACTCTGGCGGACTGCCCAATTTGAGGACAAGCGAGGGATTATCCTTGAACTGCTCGTGAAGTTCCATGACTCTCGTCCAATTATCTAAGGCAAAAGCGGAAGGCGTCTCAGGAACTGATGGGAGAGGTTGGTGGATGAAATCTGCAATGGAACATGGAGGATTCCCCAATCCGAGTGCTACACTGTTTGTGCCAATCGGCTCATAGCAGGGACAGATTGTCCTTTGAAGCAATTCTGTTTCCGTCAAATAGAAAACTGTGGCGGATTCGGTGTCGCCATTGCGAACCATGCTCCGCGCTTCTATGTTGCCCCCCTCGTAAAAGGGGAAAAGCCACTCCTTTATGCCGGTTATGGTTTGAACAAGCAGACTTTTGCCTTGATGGACACCTCCCATGATACTGATGTTGATGCTGTCACGATGGAGACGCGTAAGAGCGGTTTCGCATGCGGCGCGGGCTTCGAGAAGGCGGTTTTCTGCGTCAGTGAACGAAACACTCTGTAAAGACGTTTTGAGACCGGGATAGCGAGCCGCGACAGCGGACGCCCGACCACGCGTATCGCGAATTGCGGCGAGCAGCGCGTCAATCTTCTGGAGGTTCTTTTCGATCACGGGACACTTCTGCGCCCTGACATCTCTGATTCTTGCAACGATTCCGTCGAGGTTCTTGCTCATGTTGTTCCTTTCGTTGCATTGATGCTGGTTAGATGAATACGAGGATGAGGCCGGCAAGGGCACCGAGGAGATAGCCGAGGACTTGGATTGCGCCGAGGTGCTCGGCCATGACCTGATTGAGCATGCCGTGGAACTCGGCCATGTCCATGCCGTCCACCGCTGCCTTGACGCGCCCTTCCACGTTCAGCTTCTCGATGATTGACTTCGTCCCAATCTTCGCGAGGCAGCCGGCGCGAGATTTGTCTTGAGGTAGTCGCGAAGATATTCCTTGAACTTCGACCTTATCCCACCTGCGAAGCCGCCTATGCGCGCGGAACCTTCGGGAGAGGCCATCCAGTCTCGGACCGATGCGACAAAACCAGCAAGCTCGTCGCGGACTGTTGTCGCCGTCTCCGGACGATGCAGCCAGTCGCGCAATGCGTCCTCGATTGCCTTCTCGTCGAGTATCCAGTCCGCGAGAGCGTCCGCAGAGGAGACAAAGAAAGACGACAAGGCTTCGTTTACGGCATCGCCAATGTACGGAACGCCTTCGAGGAACGACCCGTCGAACTTCTCCTCCACATAACGCCGCACGGCACGCGAAATGGCCGGCTTCGCCCTGGCGGCGATGTCGGGAGCGCGCTTGCGCAGTGCGGCGAGTGCGATCCGGGTAATCTCATCGCGCGTTTCCTCCGACTCGAGCCTAGGCATTATCTCCTCGTTCCAAAAAGCCGTCACGCGCTCCGGCGTGACAAGCCGCTCGATCTCGGCGACAAGGGCGGACTCTATACGCGGAACCAGGAACTCGATTATCTCGGCATCGTGCGCGACAACTTGCTCCTGAAGAAGCTTCTGCGCGGCGCGGAGTGTGTCCGGATCCTGCAACGCGGACCCGACCATAGCGCACAGGTCGTCCGCGAGCTTCTCAGGACGCAGAAGCTTCGTCGCGACCTGCTCGGCAAGTACGGACGCGATGCGCGCCTTGTTCTTCGGCACGAGCCCCTGCCGCCATCCGCCGAAAGTCACCCACGGGAGCCAGTGCCGCCAGGTGCGTTCGTACGGCTCGAACAGCATGGTGATCGCAATCCAGTTCGTGAGATAACCGACGGCAGCGGAGACGAAAATCGGAACAAGCCAGTCGGTGACGGCTTCGGGCGGAGTCCACAATCCAGTTCGGCGAAGAACGGCAAATGCAATTGCAACTGCTACAGAGACAATGCTCACCGGCTGGCACACGAGCTCGGCGAATGCGAATGCACGGACAATGCCCGGCCGTCTCCGGTCGCAGGCTATGTCCAACTTCGACTTGTATTCAGAAAACACCGACATCACTCCCTCTTCGACATCCAACCTCGCTTCCTTGGGTTGGCACCCTTTTCAGACATCGGAGATGGCGGGAAACAAGACACCTCCTCCGATGCATCGAGTGAGGTGCGTAGGAATGAACCTTCGAAGATACATCGAAGGAGGCGAAACTGCACGGACAGCAGTGTCCTCTTCGTGCGTCTTCGGGTGATAGTTTCCTACGCTTTCACTCGACGCGTCCCATGGCCGCAGGAATGGCGGCGCGCGCTGTTATCGCGCCATACCGTTTCCCTGCGCGGGAAATCTGATCGTTCCCGAGGTCATGGCTTGCGCCCTTTTCGCGAGAACGGTAGTATTATAGCATAATTCCATGTTTGCAAACGGAAGTTCCATGAGAAACTTTCGGCTGGTCATAACCGCTGCAAAATCAGCACACTACTTTCCGTTTGACATTCTCTGCGCTCTCAGCCCCTCTGCGCCTCTGCGTGAGAAATCTGATTCACGAATTTAGGTTTATTCCGCGTATTCCAGCTCGACTGCTTCAATCATCTTGTTTACGCGGTTCTTGACCTTGTAGATGATGTCGGGCGTAACGCCGAAAGTCGCAGAAACCTCGTCAACTGGACGATTTTCAAGCACATAAGCGCGGTAAATCTCGCGCGACTGCTGCTTCATCGCCACTTTTGTGAGGACATGTTCCACCGCCGCCTCGTGCTTTGCCTTAGCCCAGCTCAGGTCGACTTGGTCCTGTTGTTCGGAAGGAACGGATAGTTCTTCCGCCAAATCATCGATCGAGCAGCGGTCAGCGGCATGCCGCGCCTGATCCTGGCGATAAAGCGTAATCAACTGGCGGCGTATTAGGAGCGAGAGAAAAGTCCGAAACCGCGCCTTGTCGGCATCGTACTTCCCCGAACGAATAATCTCGACAAGCTTGAGGTATACCTCCTGAACGACATCGTCCGGGTCGTGTACATGGTCGTTCCACTCCACAAACCTGCGGATGGCGGGCGTATAGAGATTGAAGAAGCGCACCCACGATGCCTCGTTCCCGCCCGTCACCTCGACGGCCAGTTTCTGAAGCAAGGTCAGAGACGTCGGAGGAAAGAAACTCACCGCCGAGCCCCCTCGTAAATGCCGTTGGCGCTGAATGCCGCGTCAAAATCATCTACGCCGAGCCCCCTCGTAAATGCCGTTGGCGCTGAATGCCGCGTCAAAATCATCTACTGCAACAGGCGCGGGGCGGTGATAAAACACTAAGTAGCCGATGACTGCTACTGCGACAGCGGCAGCCCCCACGAGCGCGAAAAGAACGCGGCGCTTCCGCCGCGGCGGCGCTTCCGGCTCTTCCTCCTTCTCCTGCTCTATAACGGGGGCGCTCCGCAGCGTTTCGACGAGCTCCAAGAGGTTCGTCGGACGCTCCGCCGGATTTACGGACAGGAGGCGCGGCAGAACGTCTATCCAACGATATTCAAGCGCCTCCAGCAGCTTAAGCACCTTGGAAGCAGGCGTATACCAGATTCCCGTCAGCAAATAGACGAACATGACACCCAGCGAATACGAGTCCGACGCAGGCGTCGCCTCTCCGCCCCAGACGACTTCGGGCGCCATATAGCCCTGCGTCCCCATCACGAGGCGAGCGCCCGTCACAGCCTCCGACACCATTGTGTTGACGGCATTGACGTCGGAGCGAAGACGTTCCGAGAAAATGCGTGAAATGCCGAAATCAGAAAGAACGACATGCCCATCCGAAGAAAGGAGGACATTACCCAGCTTGATATCGCGATGGACGATGCCCTGCGCGTGAATGTAGTCGATGGCGGAGGCAAGATCCGCGAACCATTCAAAGACGCAGTCCTCGTCGAGTTCCTCCGTCTTGACGTCCAAGAGCGTGCGCGGGCTGCCGTCCTCGGACAAAACAGGATCCATCACGAAATACGGCATGCCAGTCGCTTCGTCGAAGTTGAGGTCGAAGACCCGCACGAGATGCGGGTCATGAAGGCGCGCAAGTACTTTTCCTTCGGTCAGGAACTTGTTTTTCAGCAGATCGACGTGTCCGCCCTCAAGCGTGAAGGTCTTCAGCGCGTAGTGAACGCCGAGCTGCGTGTGCTCGACCTCGTAAACGGCACCCATTCCGCCTTGACCGAGAAGGCGAATGATTCGATAAGTTCCGATCAACTGTCCGGGTGCCAGATCCATTCTACCA
>CACWJS010000062.1 GCA_902761275.1 uncultured bacterium
CCTACCACACGAGCGCGCAGCTGCTGATGCAGCAGGACATGGAGGAAGCGAAGGCCGAGGGCGTCTCGACCATACTTCCAAAGGAGTTTTAAGCGATGCGCATCGCACGCCACATCAAAAAGCTTGTCGGCTACGTACCGGGCGAACAGCCGAAGTCGAGGGAAGTAGTCAAGCTCAACACGAACGAGAACCCGTATCCGCCGTCCCCGAAATGCGCGGCTGTGCTTTCGTCGTTCAACCTCGACAACCTTAGGCGGTATCCGGACCCCAACTGCTCCGCGCTCGCGAAGGCGATAGCCGAGGCGAACGGCACTACGCCCGACCGGGTGTTCATCGGCAACGGTTCAGACGAGATACTCGCGCTCGCCGCGCGCGTCTTCGTCGAGAACGACGAGTCGATAGGATCGCTCGACCCGAGCTATTCGCTCTACAAGACTCTCGCGGCGATACGCGACGTAAAGTGGGTCGGAGTACCCTCACCTTCACTTTCCCTCCCCCCTTCCTGCTCCCTCTTCCTCTGGACGAACCCAAACGCGCCGACGGGCGAGTTCGCCGAGCCAAAGGCCATTGCCACGTTCGCGAAAAGGTTCAGAGGCGTGGTGATAGTGGACGAGGCGTACGCAGATTTCGCCTGCGGCAACTGCATGTCGCTTGCCGCCGCCAGTCGCAACAGGAACGTCATCGTGATGCGGACGTTCTCGAAGAGCTATTCCCTCGCGGGACTCCGCGTCGGATACTGCGTCGGCCCTAAAGACCTGATCGCCGCCCTCTACAAGGCGAAGGACTCCTACAACGTCGACGCCGTGGCGCAGGCGGTTGCGCTCGTGGCGTTCAGGGACTGCGCATACCACGGAAAGACTGTCGCAAAGGTCGTAAAGACGCGCAAGGCGTTTTCGCAGTCCCTCGTGAAACGGGGATGGGATGTCATTCCGAGCGAGTCGAACTTCGTGTTCGCGAAACCTCCGGCGAAGGCAAAGGCGAAGGACGTCTTCGCCTATCTCAAGGGCAGGGACATTTTCGTCCGGTATTTCCCCGGGCGTCTCACCGGCGACAGGCTCAGGATAACGATCGGGACGGACGGGCAGATGGAGACGCTGCTCGCCGCCCTCGACGACCGATTTAGGGGGGAAGAGAAGACACGGAAAACAAACAAGACGAAACCACGAAAACAACCCCCAGGAAAATGAACCCGATTTCAAAACCCGACTACATGCCGATTCCCGAGCTGCGAAAGATGCAGCTTGAGAAACTGCAGGAACTCATCCCCTACGAATACGAGCACGTCGCGCTCTTCCGCCGGCGCTGCGACGAGAAAGGCGTGAAGCCGCGAGACCTCGCGACGCTCGCCGACCTCGCGAAGTTCCCCTTCATGAAGAAGACGGACCTCCGCGACGAATATCCGCTCGGCCTCACGGCCGCGCCGATGTCGGAGATCAACCGCTTCCACTGCTCGTCCGGCACCACCGGCAAGCCCATCTGCATCCCGCAGACGGCGGAGGACGTAAGAATATGGACTGACGGCGTCATGCGCTGCATGGCGATGTACGGCATCACGAAAGACGACGTCGTGCAGGTCTCCTACGGCTACGGGCTCTTCACCGGCGGCCTCGGCGCGCACTACGGCGCGGAGGGGCTCGGATGCGCCGTCCTCCCCACGAGCGCAGGCAACACGGAGAAGCAGATCATGCTGATGAAGGACTTGGGCGTGACGGTCATCTGCTGCACGCCGAGCTACTTCCTGCATCTCGCGACCGTCGCCGAAAAACTCGGAATCGACTTCCGCCGCGACACGAAGCTCAAGCACGGCGTCTTCGGCGCGGAACCGTGGACCGACGAGATACGCGAGCGCATCGAGCAAATGTCCGGCATCACGGCACACGACATCTACGGGCTCACCGAGATCGCGGGGCCGGGCGTCGCGGGCAACTGCCCCTACTGCCACGGTCTCCACGTCTGGGAAGACCACTTCTATCCCGAGATCATAGACCCCGACACGCTCGAGGTCCTTCCCGACGGCGAGGAAGGCGAACTCGTCTTCACGACTCTCGACCGCGTTGGCACGCCGATGGTTCGCTACAGGACGCGCGACCTCTCGCGCCTCCAGGTCGGCGAATGCAAGTGCGGCCGCACGATGCGCGTCATGGACCGCGTCCACGCGCGTTCGGACGACATGCTCATCATCCACGGCGTCAACGTCTTCCCGAGCCAGATCGAGGCGTGTCTCATGAAGGTTCCCGAAGTCGCGCCGCACTACATGATCGAGCTTTCCTCGACCGACACGATGGACCGCTTCGAGATCAAGGTCGAGGTCACGGCAGACTCCATGTCCGACTCCATGTCGAAGATGGAGGCAGTCAGGAAGCGCGTCGCCGCGTCCATCAAGGAAATCGTTGGGCTTAGTCCGAAAATCATGCTCGTCGCCCCCGGGTCACTCCCGAGAAGCGAAGGCAAGATCAAGCGCGTAATCGACAACAGGAGGAAATGACATGACCGTCAAGCAGATCAGCATCTTTCTCGAGAACAAGCCCGGCCAGCTCTCCAGCATCTGCCGCGCGCTTGCAAAGGAGAACATCAACATAGCGACGCTATCGCTCGCGGACTCCGCGGACTTCGGCATCGTCAGAATGATCGTCGACGACCATGTCAAGGGCTGCGACGTGCTCGCGAAGGCGGGCTTCGCCGTCGTCCAGACCGACGTCGTGATGGCAACAGTTCCCGACCATCCAGGCGGCATGGCCGAAATCATGGAGAAGCTCGACCGTGCAGGCGTTGACATCGAGTATTCCTACGCCTACGCTCTCGGAAGCGGCGAAAAGGCAATCCTCGTCTTCAAGTTCGACGACAACGCAAAGGCGGAGCAAGCACTCGAGGGATGAAGAGCTTTTTCGACGGAGTAAGACGCCACATAGGCAACATGGACGCGGAACATCTCCGCGAACAGTATCGGCGCCTCTCCGACGAAGTGTTGTCCCTCGACACCCTCTTCAGCACAATATCGCAGGGCATAATCGTCCTCGACGAACGCGGCGAGGTCGCGAAGAGCAACCCCGCCGCGCGCGAACTCCTCGGCATGGACCCGGAGGACGCGCTTCAAATGCTGGCTATACCGCACGGCAAGTCGTCCAAGCGCGAGATCGACATAACTTATCCCGAAGCCCGCGCTCTCGAAATCCAGACCGTGCCAATGGGAGACGGTACTCTCGTCTGCCTTAGAGACGTTACTGCCGAGCGCGAGCGCACGGAGGAAGAGCTGAGAATCGGCGCGACGCGCGCAGTGAGGGACCTCGCCGCAGGCGTCGCGCACGAAATAGGCAATCCCCTCAATGCCCTTTCGCTAAATCTCCAGCTTCTCAAGCGCTCATGCGCATGTGCCGTAGAAGTCGACGAATGCATTAGGCAAGTTGAGCGGCTTTCCGGCATAATCCACGGCTTCCTCCAGGCGCTTAGGCCGTCCAAGCCAAATCTTGTGCGCGGCACGATGGCCGATCCCATCAAAGGATGCCTGAGGGCTATGAAACCGCAGCTCGAAGAGCGCAGTGTTACAGTTACACTCAACCTTCCAAGCACCCTTCCGTCAGTCGCGCTCGACCCAGCCCAGATGGAGCAGGTGTTCTTCAATCTCCTGAAAAACGCCCTTGAGGCCGTCAAGGACGGCGGCTCTATAGACATTGCCCTTTCCTCAGACGACAACGACGTCATCACTACCGTCCGCGACGACGGCCAGGGAATGACGCCCGAGCAGGTGGCGCATCTGTTCGAACCCTACAGGACGTCGAAAGAACACGGCACGGGGTTAGGGCTCATGATCTCGTCGAGAATCGTCCGCGACCACGGAGGAACGATATCTGTAGAATCGGAACTTAAGAAAGGAACGACGTTCACGATTCGCATTCCGCGCATCGAACGTAGGATTCGCGCCCTGAAAGGATGAAATGGCAAAGCCGAAGATACTCATAGTCGACGACGAGAAGCCGACACGCGACGCGATGGCGCGGATACTCTCGACTTCCTGCGAGTGCCTGACGGCGCCCGACGCGGAGCTTGCGATGAAACTTGTCGAGGAGCATACGGACCTCGCGCTACTCATCACCGACTACAAGATGCCAGGGGAGAATGGCATCTCGCTCATAAAGCGAGCAAAGACCGTAAATTCCTCGCTCGCGAGCATACTCATCACGGCGTTCGGAGAGATCGAGCTCGCGGTCGAGGCGATGAAGGATGGCGCAGACGACTTCATCACGAAGCCGATAACGGACATTGCCCAGATGGAGCTACGCGTCAAAAAGGCACTTGAGAAGCACGCCCTTTCGCGCAAGGTCGAGGAACTTCAGCAAAAGGTCGACGAGCAGAGCGGCATCGAGACGTTCACTGGCAAGTCGCCCGCGATGGAAAAGGTTTACCGGCTCATCAGGCAGGCGGCGAAGGCAAGCGCAAACGTCCTTGTCGAAGGCCCTTCGGGAACAGGCAAGGAACTCGTTGCAAAGGCCCTCCACGACCTTTCGCCGCGCGCATCCGGTCCTTTCGTCGCCGTAGAGTGCGCGGCGCTTTCGCCGACACTGATCGAGTCCGAACTCTTCGGCCACGAAAAAGGCGCCTTCACAGGCGCCGACAGGATGAAGGTCGGCAAGTTCGAGGCGGCCAGCGGCGGAACGCTTTTCCTCGACGAGATAACGGAGATTGACCTCGCCACGCAGGTGAAACTACTCAGGGCTCTCGAATCGCGCACCATACAGCGCGTCGGCGGCAACGAAGACATCCATGTCGACTTCCGCCTCGTGGCGGCGACAAACCGCGACCTCGCGGCGTACGTGCGTGAGGGCAAGTTCCGCGAAGACCTCTACTACCGTCTCAACGTCATCGACATCCATCTTCCCGCGCTCAAGGAGAGGCCCGGCGACATCGCCCTTCTCGTCTCACGGTTCATAAAGGAGTTCTCCGTCGCGAACGGGAACAAAGTCACAGGCATAGATGCAAAGGCCATCAAGGCGCTCGAAGACTATCCGTGGCCAGGGAACGTGCGCCAGCTGCGAAACGTCGTCGAGAAGATGTGCGTCCTCTCCGCTGGCGGGAAGCTTACGCTTGACGATGTTCCTGTCGAAATCACCTCGGCACTCCCCGTGGCAGCCTCTGGGAGCGCCGCCACACCGGTCGCCGCCCAGGCGACTCTCGCAGAGACGGAGAAGGACACGATACTCCGAGTCCTCGCAGAATGCGGAAACAACAAGTCGCAGGCGGCCATAAAGCTCGGCATCTCCCGCCGGACCCTTCACCGCAAGCTCAACGAATGGAGGTCCGCATGAACATTTCGATCGCCATCCTTGCCGTGTCGTTCCTTCCCTTCTTCGAAGCGCGCAACCAGGTGGCAAACTTTGTCTTCGACCCGCCGCCAGAGGGGAAGACCGTAAAGCCAGTCCTTCCAAATCTTACCGTCACGGAAAAGTGCCCAGGGTGCGACGGCAAGGGAGAGCTCGTCCTCGAAGAGCCCGACTACGGCCAGTCCAAGGGCCGGCTGGGGGCTGCCAAGAAGACAAGAAAACAGTGTCCGCTCTGCAACGGCAAGGGCAAGGTTCAGGCATTTATGAATCCGTCAGAGCTCGCCCTGCAGGTGGCTTCAGACCGCACAGCATTCGCCGCGGAGCACCAGGGCCGCGGAGAGATCGCAGTTGGCGACGCATTCGTTCCCAACGCGAAGTACGCCGAGCTCGGCAAGGATCGCCTTAAGCTCGTTGAAGAGGCATTTGGGCACCCCTGCAAGAAGTGCAACTGGACGGGGCTTGAAGCATGCAAGAAATGCAAAGGAAACGGACTAGTAAAATGCACTAACAGCGACTGCAAGGGCGGATGGGCCGTAGTGAAGACTACGACCGAGTCGTCGGTAAGGAAATCAGGCAACTCATCGAACGGCATCCGCTCGAACAGCGGGATGCGCTCGCGCAGCGGCTCACGCAGCACCGTCCGAAAGGAAACGAAAATCAATGTGTCTCCGTGTCCTGTATGCGGCGGGGCAAAGCAGCTTGTCTGCCCCGAATGCGGCGGCCGCCGCGCGCATCCCTGCTCGAAGTGCGGGGGACTCGGAATAAAAACGAAAGGATCATTGTGAACGAAAATCTTCCACCGCTGCCAAACCTCGAGCTTCTCGGGAAACTCGGCGAAGGCGGCACGTCGACCGTATGGAAGGCAAATGACCTTCTGCGCGGCAAAACCGTCGCCGTCAAGATACTGAACAGCGACCTGACGGCAAGCGACGAAGACATCGCCCTCTTCCGGTCGGAAGCGCAGACGATGAGCGAAATCCAGCATGTCGGAATCGTCCGCAGCTACGACATCAACTGCTACGAGGGCATCTGGTACTACACGATGGAGTACGTCGACGGCTACAACTTCAACGCCCTTCTCTCGCGGAAGCAGCACCTCCACGAAGCCGACTGCCTTCTGATATGCGAATCCATAGCCGTCGCGCTCGACTATGCCTGGAACAATTTCGGCGTCGTACACTGCGACATCAAGCCCGACAACATAATGATCAACACCGACGGCGTCATCAAGCTAACCGACCTCGGGCTCTGCCACACGTTCCAGTACCTCAAGGACGGCATGCGCGACATTCCCGACCACGTGATGGGAACGCCGGCATACATATCGCCTGAACAGGTCTACGGCGATGTCGAGCCTGACTGCCGCGCCGACATCTACTCGCTTGCCGCGTCGCTCTACCATCTCTCTACGGGTCGCATGCTCTTCCCGGGTCTCGGGAACGAGGACATGATGAAGGCGCATTGCGACGACACGGCGCAGGCGAAAGACCCGAGGACTTACAGGCCTGATCTCTCAGAGGGCTTCTGCCAGCTTCTCGAGGCGATGCTCGTCAAGAACCGCGACTACCGGCTTCCTTCCTGGAGAGACGTCTGCGAGATGTGCCTCGCCGTAGAGCAGGGCGTCTCGTTCAAGCCGCGTAAGGGGCCTGTGTCGTCGCTCTCCCTCAACCTGCCCGAACTGGCACCAGCGCAAAGCGACGAGGACGAAGCAGCCGAAAAACCAGCAGAATTAATGCACGTCCCAGAACCCAAGAAGCGAGTCTTCCATTTCTTCAAGGACGGGGGAAAGAGGAAGCGCGAGCCGCAGATACAGATCGATCCGAAGAGCGGCAAGAAGATACTGCACAAGCAAAAAGCCGTAAACGCCGGCTTCAAGATCAACAAGCCCATCGACTGGTAGCAGCCGACAAAGCCGACGGCGTCAGCTGCCGTTAAATAGCTGCGTTGTAGCGTAGTAGGGATCTGAGGTGTAACGGCATGCAAGACGCCTGAGTCCCGCCTCGTCGCCGGGAGTCACCATGTGGGTCATGTGCACCTCGCACGTCGCAAGTTCCCCAAGCTGCTCCATCGCAAGCTGCGCAGCTGGATTCGTCGTCGCAGATATCGCGAGCGCGATCAGTGCCTCGTCGAGGTTCAGCGAAGTGTAGCCACCCTTCAAGATATCGTGCTTCATATGCGAAATCGACTGAAGAATCGTCGGTGCAATCAAGGGGAGCCTGTCGGGGATTCCCGCGAGCTTCTTCACGGCGTTCAGGATCACCGCAGAGCAGGCATGAAGCTCGTCGGAGTTGCGGCCTGTCACGATTTCGCCATTGTGGAGCTGGAGCGCAGCCGCGGAGACAATCTGTCCGCCGGCCTTGCCCTTCCCCTGCTGGCGGGCTGTCTCAGCCGCGCCGCGCGCGGCAAGCGCGACAAGCCGGTTCTCGGTCTTGAGCCCGAGCGAGTCCATTAGCATCTTCGCGCGCTCAAGCGACTCGACGTCCGTCGCGCCCTCAATGTACAGACACTGGTAGCGCAAGTAGCGGCGGATGACTTCCTGCTTCGACGCCTCCTGCACAACTGCGTCGTCTACTATGCCGAAGCCAATGCGGTTCACGCCCATGTCGGTCGGCGACTTGTAAGGGCACTCGCCGTTCGTCATCTTCTCCCAAATCGTCTTGAGAAGCGGATAAGCGTCGACGTCGCGATTGTAGTTGACGGCGGTCTTTCCGTACGCGGCGAGGTGGTACGGATCGATCATATTCTTGTCCTTGAGGTCGATCGTCGCCGCCTCGTACGCGATGTTGAGCGGATGGTGGAGTGGAAGGTTCCAGACCGGGAAGCTCTCGAACTTTGAGTATCCGGCGAGGCGACCCTGGCGGTATTCGTGGTAGATCTGGTTTAGGCAAGTCGCAAACTTGCCCGAGCCGGGGCCAGGAGCCGTGACAACGACAATCGGACGCTCGACGGGAATGAACGGGTTCTTGCCGTAGCCCTGGTCCGAGACGACGGTGTCGACATCGGCGGGATAACCGAGGGTCTTGCCGTGGAAGTAGCACTTGACGCCGCGCGACTCGAGCTTCTGACCGAACTGCTGGGCCGCAATCTGTCCTTCGTAGCGCGTCACCACGACGCCGCGCACCGTAAGCCCGAGAGACGAAAGGTCGTCGATGAGCTTAAGAGCGTCGTCGGCGTAGGAGATGCCGAAGTCGGCGCGCATCTTCTTACGCTCGATGTCGCCGGCATAGATGCAAAGAATGACCTCGGCCTGGTCCTTGAGCGTCTGGAGAAGCCGAAGCTTCACGTTTGGGTGGTAGCCGGGGAGGCACCTCGCGGCGTGGAAGTCGTTCATCAGCTTCCCGCCGAACTCGAGGTAGAGCCGCCCGTACTTCCCGGCGCGGCGGCGAATCTCCTCGGACTGCTCTTTCAGGTACTTGTCGTTGTCAAAGCCGATCTTCACTTTGCGCCTCCGTGGATTTCGTCGAGAATCGCCTGGATCTTGCCCTTGCAGCGCCCGCAGCCGCCGCCTGCCTTCGTGTAGTTCGTGACTTCCTCTACCGTCGTGAGCTGGTTCTCGGTTATCACGCGGCGAACCTCGTTCTCGGAGACGTTGTAGCAAGTGCAAAGAACCGTATCCTCGAGGTTGCGGTCGGTGTTCTTGCCGGTCTCGAAGTTCTTGATCGCCGCCTCCATCGCCTCGCGGCCCATCACGGAGCAGTGCATCTTCTGCGGTGGAAGCCCGCCGAGGTAGTCGGCTATCTGCTGGTTCGTAATTTTCTTCGCCTCGTCGAGCGTCTTTCCGATCACCATCTCGGTCAACGCCGAAGAACTTGCAATCGCGCTCGCGCACCCGAAGGTCTGGAACTTCGCCTCCGCGATCTTTCCGTCGGGCCCTAGCTTGAACTGGAACTGTAGGGCGTCTCCGCATGCAAGCGAACCAACTGTCGCAGTTCCGTCGGGGTTGTCGATCTTGCCCACGTTCCGGGGATTCCGGAAGTGGTCCATCATCTTCTCAGAGTAATTCCACATCGCCGTTCGACTTTCGTAAAGAGTGCTGACCTTGAACGGGTTATTATTATACCAAATTCTGCCCCGTCATGGTAGACTGCCGAAGGCGTTCCATCTGTGCGCGAATCGCGGCCACGGCAGCGTCAACATCGGTGTCTGCGATTTCTCGTACCGCATGTTCCATCGGGCACGGACCGTCATTCGCACGGTTGCGTATGCCAGGCACTTCAAGGTCGAAGCTCGGCTCGATGCCGTGGCGCTTCAAGATCGCGACCGCTCCCTTCGCCATCACCGGCGCAAAGACATACGAGACGCCAAGCTTTACATAGAGGAAAGCCGCCGCGCGCCCGACGACGCGGTCATAGCACATTGCCCCGGCGAATCGCTCACGCATACCGTCTATCGCGTCGACAAGCGGCTTTACGCCGCGCTCGCGGCTCGTCCACTCCGTTCCATCCGCGAAATACGCTACAAGCGTGTTGTCGCCGAAGTCGAAGCCCTTGCGTTCACGCTTTCGCAAAAGCCCGAAGGCCAGCAAGGCCGCGGCACATCCGCCGCAGCCGACAAGTCCGAGAAAGGACCTGCGCGTCATTACGAAAGCTCCGCGGCAAGTTTCTTGATGCGGCGCGATGTACGGACGGCGCAGAACTGCTTGCCGCACATCGAGCAGTGGTCGTCGCCATGCGCTTCGTCGGTGAAGGCGCGCGTCTTGAGCCACCGCTCCTTCGCCCGCTTCGGGTCGAGGCAAATCTCGAACTGGCGGTCCCAGTCAAACGCCGCACGGGCATCTGACATCGCGTCGTCGCGGTCGCGCGCGCCTGGCAGCCCTCGCGCGACATCGCCTGCGTGCGCGGCGATTTTGTAGGCGATGCACCCCTGGTGCACCTCTTCGGCGTCGGGAAGCCCGAGGTGCTCGGCAGGAGTCACGTAGCAGAGAAGCGACGCGCCGTATGTCGCTGCTGCTGTCGCGCCGATTGCGGAAACGATGTGGTCGTAGCCGGGAGCGATATCGGTGACGACTGGCCCAAGCACGTAGAACGGCGCCTTCTTGCAGACTTCCTGCTGGCGCTCCATATTCATCTGGATCTGATTGAAGGGAACGTGTCCAGGCCCTTCCACCATCACCTGCACTCCGCGCTCGCGACAGCGGTCGACGAGTTCGCCAAGGACGTCAAGCTCGCCGAACTGCGCGGCGTCCGAGGCGTCTGCAAGGCAGCCAGGTCTCAGGCCGTCGCCGAGGGAAACGGTGACATCGTGCTCCGCGAGGATATCCATCACTTCGTCCCAGTGCGTGTAGAGCGGATTCTCCGCCTTGTTCTCCATCATCCATTCCGCCATGATCGCGCCGCCGCGGGAGACTATGCCCATCTTGCGTTTCATCGCGTTCGGGATGTGTCTGAGAAGAAGCCCTGCGTGAAGCGTCATGAAGTCGACGCCCTGCTCGGCCTGGCGGCGAATGACGCCGATAAGGAACTTGGGATCCATCTTCGGAATGTCGCCAAGAAGCGAGATCGTCTCGTAGATCGGCACGGTGCCCAGCGGCTTAGGAGAGACGTCGAGCATTCCCTGGCGAATGCCCGCGATCTCGTCCTCCGAAGACGCGACGGAAAGGTCCATCACGAAATCTGCGCCTGCGTCGAGAGCGACTTTCAGCTTTTCAAGCTCGTCGCCCTTCCCCGAGTGCGTCACGCTGCGACCGAGGTTCGCGTTGATCTTCGTCGTGAACATGCGCCCCACGCCGACAGGGACGGCGTTCTTGTGGTGGATGTTTAGCGGAATCACCGCCTCACCCGATGCGACCGCCGCGCGAACCGCCTCCGCATCAAGCCCCTCGTCCTTTGCGACCCGCTTCATAGCGTCGGTCACAATGCCCTTCCTCGCCGCCTCAAGTTGTGTCATATCAATTTTCTCCTTATTATTAAAAATTTTTACTGACTCCTAACTACTGACTCCTATCCCCTATCTCCAACTCCAACTCTGAACTCCAACTACTGACTCCTGACTACTGACTCCTGACCCCTGACTACTGACTCCTGACCCCTATATTCTATTATCCCAGTTCTTGAATACGACTTCCTGGCCGTTTGCCTTGATCGCGTCGTAGACTTCCTTCGGCGCTCGCCGGTCGGTGAGCGTGAACTGCGCGACATCCGCCGCATGCTCTTTCTCGAGCACCGCATATCCGCCAGGCGTCACGCGCGAGCCAGCGCTCATGTTGTCCGCCGCAACCTGCACGATATAGTCGCGGAACTTCGGCGCCTCGCGAGTCGAGACAGTCATGCAGCACTGCGGGAAGCATATCCTGAATGCAAGCATCATCAAGTCTACATCTCGCTCGTCGACTTCGCACGGCGGAACAAACCCGCCATCTACACGGCAGAAGCGCGGAAACGCGAACTGCACTTTCGACTCGTAGCACTCCTTCATCAAGTAGAGCGCGTGCGCGGCAAGACTCGCCGCTTCCCTGCGCCATGGCGTAAGCCCAAGAAGAAACGCGCACCCGAGGATCCGAAAGCCAGCGCGACCCGCGCGAAGCTGCGTCCAGAGCCGCCATTCGTAGTCGGACTTTGGCCCCGCCGGATGGAAGAACTTGTACCGCTCCTGATCGTATGTCTCCTGAAAGCAAGTGAGCGACTCAAAGCCCGCCTCGAACATCGCCCTGTACCCTTCCTCGGTCTGAGGCGCCACTTCCAAGGAGAGGTTAGAGAACATCGGCTTCAAAAGACGAGCGACATCGCAGAAATGCTCGACCGAATTCACCTTCGGGTCTTCACCCGCGACGAGCGTCAGGTTGCGCCTCACCGTTCCAGTATGTTCGCGACGGAAGTCGCAGTACTTGCAATGGTTGACGCACGTGTTGCCAATATAGAGCGGCGCATAGACGCTCACCGTCTTGCCGTAGTACTTGATTCGCGCAAGCCGCGCCTTGACGCGCATTTCGTCCATAAACGGATACGCGGCAGGCGAAATCAAATTCAGCAAGTCGAACCAGTCGTGCCTCTCCTTCGCAAGCGACGCCTTCACCATCTCGGGCGTCACCTTCGAGAAGTATTCATCGACCTGCTCGGCCGTAAATTTCAACAGTGGAAACATCGCCGCCTCACTTGAAAATGTCCATCGGGCTTGTTGCGCTTGCCGTCGTGCGAGAGGACGGCGGGCCGGCCTTGAGCGCGATTTCGGCAGCGCGGACAGCCATGCCAAAGGCGCGAGCCATCTCGACTGGATCGTCTGCCGCGGCGACGGCCGTGTTCGCGAGAACTGCGTCCGCACCAAGTTCAATCGCCTCTGCCGCGTGGGAAGGAAGCCCGATTCCGGCGTCGACGACTACTGGAACGTGGCTCTGCTCTACTATGATCTCGATCATGTCGCGCGTACGAATTCCGCGATTGGAACCGATGGGACTTCCAAGCGGCATGACGGCCGCAGCACCAGCGTCCTCGCAATGACGCGCGAGGACCGGATCGGCGTTGATGTAGGGAAGAACGACCATTCCGAGCTTAGCGCATTCCTTCACCGCCTCAAGTGTTTCCACCGGATCAGGCAGTAGATACCGCGCGTCAGGATGGACCTCGATCTTGATCCAGTTGTAGCCGGCAGCTTTCCCGAGCTTTGCGATCCTGACCGCCTCGGCTGCGTTGCGCGCGCCGGAAGTGTTAAGCATCACCTCGACCTTCGAGCGGTCGATTACGCCCAAGATATCGTCGTGCGCCGCATCGTCTTCGTGTACGCGTGTGAGCGCAGTAGTCACGAGTTCTGTTCCGCTCGCATCGATTGCGGCCTTAAGAAGCTCGCCAGATGCGAACTTGCCTGTTCCAAGGAAAAAGCGGCTCGTAAACTTCTTCCCGCCAATTATTAGATCTTTCATTTTCTTTACCCTTTCAAATCGATTTATGTTTTTTAACGCAGAGGCGCAGAGTCGCAGAGAACGCGGAGTTTTACAGTTCCTCTCCCAGCAACATTGCTACAACCGCATTGGCTTGCATTGCCGCGGCGATTCCGACGCGGGGCGAGGCAGGCGCGGCATTTTCGCCGACCGCCGTCTCTCCATCGCCGACGGCGACTATGTTGCCCATCTTCCTGACCCTCATCGCATTCGAGCGCCCCCAGCCGGCAAGTCCGCTCGCCGTGACGAGCTTCTTGCCAGAAGATGCGAACGACGAGACAAGCATTACCTTCGCATCGACGACATCGAACGCCTCGACGACAATGTCGCAGTCCGCGAAGATTTCCCGCGCAGAGGATGCGTCAAGCCGCATGTCCACGGCGCGGATGTCCGCATCCGGCTCAATGCGCAGGAGGTTCGCCTTGATCGCCTCGACCTTCTTCTGCCCAAGCTGATCGCGGAAGAAAAACTGCCTGTTGAGATTCGACTCGTTTACGACATCGAAGTCGGCGATCGTGATGTGCTTCACCCCCGAGCGCACGAGATGCATCGCGCAATTGGAGCCAAGCCCGCCAGCGCCCGCGATCCCGACACGCGCCGATTCAAGCACGGCGCGTTCCTCGGGAGTGAGATAGGTGTTTGCCGACATCTCAGCCCCCAGCCGTCATCTTGAACACATCGAGCGAAGCGCCGTCAACGAGCGCGAGCGCCGAAAGATCAGCTCCTGGCGCATACACTTCGCCGCCGTATTCGACAATCGCCTTCGCTGGGTCTACGCCTCGTGCCGAGAGAAACTCGGCAACCGTCTTCGCCGTCGTATCGACGGCATCGCCTTGATACTTGATCTTCATTTTCTTCCTCCGCCGGCATTACCCGGATCAGGTTCTGCGGGTCTCATCTCAGCCGCCACGCACCCTGCGCTGCAGCACCCCGTTTGGCGGATATTATATCATATTCAGGCGAGGCCCGTCACCTCGGGCTCAAGGCGAATGCCGAACCTAAAAAGGACCTTGTTTCGCATAAGCCGCGCAAGTGCGAGGAAGTCGCTCGGCGTCGCGCCAGGACCAGAGACGATGACATTAGCATGCTCCTCCCAGACATATGCGCCGCCGACTCTAAGCCCCTTCGCACCCGCCTCTTCGAGAAGCCGCCCCGCAAAGTCGCCAGGCGGGTTCTTGAATACGCTCCCCTTCGTTCCAGGCGGAAAGTTCCTGCGCCTTGCGAGAAAATCAGCTGGCGTTCCCTCTTCGCAGACGGAATTGCGCCACTTCACATCCTGTATCTCGCCGTTGATCGCGCTTGTGCGGTAGCCAAAGCCACATTCCTCGGCCGGGATCCATTTGCCATCGACCTTGACTTCCGAGACGACTTCGGAAATCGAATGTCCAAACGCACCAGCGTTCATCTTGACCCAGCCGCCGATCGTCCCGGGGATTCCCGCCATCCACGGACATAGAGACGGATACGCGGCAAGAAGCGATGCACCGCTCTCACCTGCGGGGCCGTTTGTCTTGACATATTCGACAGAAAGGTTCAAGTCGCTCTTCCACGTGTTTGAGCCATGGCCGATAAGGATTTTCTTCAGCACAGTATCCGCGCCGCGCCTGACGATCGGCGCGAGCGCGATGATGTCGCCAGCACCAAGAAGCAGCGTCACGTCGTCAATCCCCATTGAATTTCGCGCGTGTTCCCACGCCTCTTCGCAGCTTCGGGCGAGCTTCACATTGACGCCCGCCTCGCGCGTCGCCTTGTAGAGATCGGCAATGTCGCCGCCTTCAATCGGCGGCTCGAACGCCGCATAGACTGGACAAAGCACGACTTCGTCCGCAAGTGCAAATGACGCAGGGAAATCCGAGAGAAGCGCCTTTGTGCGCGAATAGCGGTGCGGCTGAAAAAGAACACGCAAAACTCCGCGACAGATTTGCCGCGCCATCGCGACGGCACACGCCATCTCCGCGGGGTGGTGCGCGTAGTCAGTGTATACGCCGTCTATTAGTTTCTGAAAGCGCCTGTCGGGAAGCGTCGCGACCGCCTCTGGCAGCGCGGCGGCAATTGCCTCTTGAGAGTGTCCGCGGCGAAGAGCGACTTCAACTGCTGCACGGGCGTTTTTCCTGTTATGCGGCGCGAGGGCGGCAAAAGCGTCTATCGCGTCGAGAAACGCAAGCGGCGCGAGCCCTTCGCCCTCGACGACATCGCCAGACTGCCGCCGCGCAGTGTTGAAGCAAGCGTCGTAGTCGGCTCTCGTCTTAAAATGGTCTGGGTGGTCGTAGTCGCAGTTTGTGACGACGAGGGTCTTGGCACGATATAGCGCAAGCGTTCCATCCGATTCGTCCGCCTCGACGACAAGTACACCCTTCCCGCCTGCAACTGGAAAATCACCTGTCTCGCCACCAATCGCCCATTCAACGTCTTCGCCAAGCGCAAGAAGAAGCTTCGCAACGAAAGTCGCCGTCGTCGTCTTGCCGTGGCTGCCGCAGACGGCAATCGAGTCGGCCGCGGCGTTTACGACTTCGGCAAGGACTTCACCGCGCATCCGCACTCGTCCAGCAGAGGCGACAAGCTCCGGGTTGTCGCGAGCGACGGCAGGAGTCGCGACGATTTCGTCGACGCCTTCCACATGAGCAGGGTCATGCCCCAATGCGACGGGAATGCCAAGCGACTCAAGCCAATCTGTGCGCGCGCTTCGCGCGAGATCGCAACCCGACACCGCGTAACCCCTGTTTTTAAGAAGCACGGCAAGCGCGGCCATCCCGACCCCGCCTATGCCAATGAAATGTACTCTCCTCCGCCCGTTCATTTTCGGATATTATACCAAATAAGATGTACTGAGGAGGAGCTTTCGGCCACCGCCGAAAGAGAGGCTGGCGGTGGAGCGAAGGTTCGAGCGAGCGGATACGGCGTATTCGCCGAGGCTCCGCGAGGAGAAGCCTTCGGCCACCGCCAAGCCACCAATCGAAGTCCTCATCTTGTCATATTTTTGATATAATATTGCCAATGAAGAAAATTGCTGTTTTGATGGGTGGAACTTCAAGCGAGCGCGAAGTTTCGCTACAGAGCGGACGAAACGTCGCAGAAGCGCTCTCAAGCCTCGGAAAATACGAGGTCGTGCCTGTCGTCCTCGATGCAGACAACCTCGACGCAATGCCAAAGGACGTTGACGCCGCCTACATCGCATTGCACGGCGGCTGGGGCGAGAACGGCGGCGTTCAGCTCGCTCTCGACAAGATCGGCGTTCCCTACACAGGCCCTGGCGCCGCGGCTTCGCAAATTGCGATGGACAAGGTCAAGACAAAAATGGTTCTTGAAATGAATGGTGTCCCGACCGCCGCGTGGGGGCTTGCGAACCCCGACGCCGAAAAATCCCCTCTTCCCCTTCCCGTAGTCGTGAAGCCGCCGTGCGACGGCTCTTCCGTTGGCATCTCGAAAGTCTCTAAGCAAGAGGAATGGAAGAGTGCGCTCGAAGATGCGTTCAACGCAATCAGCGCCGAGAACGCGAAATCGTCGCCACCGACCGTCCTCGTCGAGGAATACATTCCAGGACGCGAATTCACCGTCGGCGTGATCGACGGCGAGCCGCTTCCAGTCCTCGAGATCGTCGCGCCAAACGGCTGGTATGGCTACCACGAGAAATACGACTCGAACGAAACGCGCTACCCCTTCCTCGAAGACGGCGAGCTCGCGCAGAAGATGCAGAAAATCGCCGTGGACGCCTACAAGGCGGTCGGTTGCCGAGGAGTCACGCGCGTCGACTTCCGCGTGTCACCGCTCGGGCGCTGCTATGTGCTTGAACTCAATACCTCTCCGGGCTTCACCTCCCACTCGCTCGTTCCCAAGGCGGGAATGAAGACTGGGCTCACCTTCGCCGGCGTCTGTGACCGCATACTTGCAAGCGCCAAACACGACTGACATAGATGAAAGAGAACAAGATTAAAAGTTCAAACGGCGGACGGCGGATACTGATCGTCCTCGGCGTCGTCGTATGCGTCGCCGCGATCATAGGCCTCGCCGTGGCATACAACTGCCTGCGCGACATCTGGCTCGAGCAGTGCGTCATAACCGACGTCACATCGCAAGTCTCGATAACAGACGGCAAGATGGTCCGCGCAGACGTGATCGCGTACATGTTCGGCCTCAAGAACGGCGCCAACCTCGCACTGATCGACTTCGATGAAAGGCGCAAGGAGACGTTGAAGAAGATTCCCAACATCAGGGAGATTTCAATCGCTCGGCACCTGCCCGACAAGGTGTCCATCACCGTCGAAGAGCGCGTTCCCGTCGTGCGCCTCGGCATCAAGGGCGAAAAGAAGGACTCCGGCCGCGTAGCCGACACCGAGGGCATCGTCTTCATCTCGTCGAACGGCACTCAGATGCTGCCGATAATACGTGAAGCCGCCGCGCCAGGAACAGACAAGGGCCACAAGCTCACAGGCCGCGCCTTCGCCGCACTTAAGCTTCTTGAGACCTGTCGCGACAACTTCAGGGCGCTCGCGGCAATCGAGGCAGACATATCGAAACCTGACTTCATAACGGTCGTCCTCGGAAACGACTATAGCATCGCAACGGTCGCATGGGACGGGATGGACGACCCTTCCGAGTCCACGCAGAAGAATCTCGAGAAGCAGCTCGATCACCTGACCAAAGCCTATACATCGCGCATCGATGACAGCATACGCGTCTGGGATGCGACGCAGCCAGGCAAGATATACGGCAATACGAAAAAAGGATTTCTATGAGTAACTTCTATGCCGCAATGGAGATCGGCACGACGCGGACGGTCCTCGCCATCGGCGAGGAGGAAGTGGGCGGCCGTCTCAAGATAACATGCCACGCCGAGATTCCCTCGACTGGCGTCCGAAAGAGCCAGATACTCGACATAAACCAGGCGACAAGCTCTATCAAAAGCGTCCTTCACGCTATTGAGAAGAAGCAGTCCGAAGCCGGGAGTACGATAACGCTCGGCAACGCCTACCTCGTCGTATCCGGCCAGCATATCAAGGCAGATCCCTTCCAGGGCATGGTGCCGATCGAAGGCGCAAAGGTTGGCCCTGAGGAGCTTGACGCCGTATTCAGAAGTTCGCGCACGATGCAGATACCGAAGGACAGGGAATTTCTCGACATCGTCGACCAGGACTATGAAGTCGACGCACTTCGCGGCATAACCGCGCCGCGCGGGATGTCGGGTCGCATACTGAAGCTCAACACGCTCCAGATTCACGCCGACCGCAACAGGATCGACAACGCACGCACCGCAGCGGACGAAGCCAAGCTCGAGATACGCGAACCGCTTTTCGCCGCGACTTGCGCGGCGGACGCCGTCCTTGACGAGCACGAGAAGAGAAACGGAGTCCTCGTCCTCGACATCGGCGGCGGTTCCACCGGCTACGCAGCCTATTCTGACGGCCATCTCGTGACGACTGGAGTAATTGGCGTAGGCGGCGACCACATTACGAACGACATCGCCCATGCGTTCCAGACTACTAACGCCCAGGCGGAGCAACTGAAGATAGAATCGGCATCCGCAATCATCGGCAGACCCGGCGAGCCGCGCGTAAAAGTGCCAGGTTCCTCTCCGCTGATGGAAACGCGCACAATCTCCCGCCGCGCGCTCGACACCGTAGTCAACGCACGCCTTAGGGAGCTATTGACCGTCATACGCGAGACGCTTGAAGACCAGGATCTCTTCAACCGCCTTCATGCTGGAGTTGTCCTTACTGGCGGAGGCGCGGCAATGCACGATATCGACGATCTCGTAAAGCGCGAGCTTGGCATGCCGGTGCGGACGGGAAAGCCAATCCACGTCGACGGACTCGACGGCGAAAAATTCCCGGCATCGTTCGCGGCCGTTGCCGGCGCACTAATGTATGCAAGCCGCACTGACGAGGACAGGTCGATCCTCAGCGGGCTTATCGGGAGGTTCTTTAAATGAACGACTCGTCCTCAATGATGCTCATCGGCATAGGCGGCGGCGGCTCGGCAATAGCCCGCGGCGTTCGCCGCGCCTTCGGAGAGGGGCTGAGGTTCCTTGCCATAGACACCGACGCCGCAACGGCGGCGGACTGCGAAGACTTCCTGCTCCTCGGCGGCAACCGTCTTTCCGGCCGCGGTTCCGGCGGCGACATTGTCGCGGCAAGGCTCGCGACTGAAGACTCGATAAACTCGCTCGATCCAAAGATTGAGGGCGTGCGCCTCGCGATCATCGTGACGTCGCTCGGCGGCGGCACAGGCGGCGGCGCGACGCTCGAGACAGTGAAGCGCCTCGATTCACTCGGCATACCGTCGATCGTCTTCGCCACAACGCCGTTCACTTTCGAGGGCGAAGACCGCCAGCGTTCGGCGCGCGGCGTAATGGCGATGATCGAAGAGGCGGCCGGCGCGACTTTCTTCGTGCCGCTCGACAAGATCGTCGGCAACGCCGAACGCCTGGACGACGCGATGCGCCGCGCAGTCGACACAATGGCATCGGCCGTCACGCTCTTCTGGCGTCTCGTCGAAAAGCCAGGATACCTGCGGCTCGACGCCGAGCGCATACGCCACTTGGTATCAAAGGCCGGGCGCGGCAGATTTGCCGCGGTCTCGTCAATGGGACCCGACCGTGCGCGCGACATAAGCGACATGATCGCCAGGGCACCACTTCTCACGACGGGCTCGGGGCCTGTGAGGGCGATACTATGCGGCGTCCTCGCGGGAGAAGACCTGCGGCTCAGCGAAATCAGCACGATATCCGAAGGTGTGCGATCCGCGTTCGGCAACCAGGCGACGACCTTCGAGCTTGCAACGGTAAACGACGAGGACACGTTCTCAGGGCGCATTTCAGTTGTCCTTCTCCTCTTCGAGGCAAACGCAAAGGACGACTATTCCGAGGAGAAGCCCGCAGGCGTCCTTGGCAACAAACGCAAGAAGCGAGCTGCAAAACCCCTCGGCATCGGCCCGCAGGGAAGAGGCCGTTTCAACAACGCGGAGCCGACGATCTGGAACAGCGAGGATCTCGACATCCCGACATACCTAAGGCGCGGCATAAGCCTGGACGTGTGACATGGCTGCACGCGACGGACACGTTCACGTTCTCCCTCTACACGTCGCGAACAAGATCGCGGCAGGCGAGGTCGTGGAGCGTCCTGCGTCCGTTGTGAAGGAGCTTGTCGAGAACGCTGTAGACGCAGGTGCCGCCAACATCAAGGTCTCCATCGCGCAGGGCGGGCGCAAACTCGTCTCGGTACGCGACGACGGCTGCGGAATGACGAAAGACGACGCGCTTCTCTCGCTTGAGAGACAGGCGACCTCGAAAATCCTCGACGTAGACGACATCGAAAACATCGACACTCTCGGCTTCAGGGGAGAGGCGATTCCGTCAATCGCGTCAGTATCGCGATTTTCTCTCGTGACCCGCCGCCACGACGCGGACGAAGGAACACAGATCGTCGTAAATGCAGGGGAACTCGTCGAGACGAGCACGGCGGGATGCCCGCCGGGGACGCTCGTAGAGGTGCGCGACCTCTTCTGCAACGTCCCTGCGCGGCGCAAGTTCCTGCGCTCGTTCGCGACGGAGGAAGGTCGCGTAAAGGGAATATTCACAGTCCACGCGCTCGCACATCCCGGTATCGGCTTCTCGCTTGTCGTGGACGGACGAGAGCTCTACCGCCTCGCACCCGCAACTTCGCTCGCCGACCGCCTGCTCGACATCTACGGCGCCGACTTCGTAGAGAGCTTGATTCCCCTTCTGCCACCGTCCGACCAGCAGAGAAATGTCGTGCGCGTCTCTGGCTACATAGAAAAGCCAAATCTCTCGATGCCGACGCGGCGCGACCAGTATGTGTTCGTGAACGGGCGTCCAGCGACAGCTCCTTCGATTGCATATGCCGTACGCGAGGCATACCCGCACAGACAGGGGGATATAAAACCAGCTCTTTTCCTTTTCATCGAATTGCCGCCAAACCAAGTCGACGTCAATGTCCATCCGACAAAGAGAGAAGTTCGCTTCCGCGACAACATCGCGGTAAAGCGCGCAATTACAGAGGCGATTGAAGGGGCGCTTGGGATTAGGCCAACGACAAGCGGCGAGACGACGAGCGGCGAGACGACGGGCGGGGCTAACGGGACGAATGGGACAGACGGGACTAACAGGACAGCCGAGACGAACGGGACAGGAATTCCACTTCCCCCGACTCCCCCACTCCCTCACTCCCCCACTCCCGCTCCAACTCCAACTCTAACTCCAACTCCCGCCCCCGCACCTACCCAAGTCGAGATAGAGCTTCCACTCGCTGCCGACGACACTGGCGCAAGGCCGTGGAAGTGGTTCAAGTTCCTTGCGACGACGGCGAGCGGCTATCTGCTCGTCGAGACCGACGCAGGACTTGTCACCATAAACCCACACGCCGCACGCGAGCGCATTGCCTTCGAACAGCTTCTAGCACGCTCTGGACAAGGCGACACCCTTTCTCAGCAGCTCCTCATCCCAGAGACGATCCACCTCTCGCCTGTCGACGCTGCACGAATCACGGCAGCACTCGGCGACATCGAGCCAATGGGATTCAAAATCGAGCCGTTCGGGCGCGACACCTTCAAGATCGACGCAGTTCCGCAGCTTATCGGCTCCCTCTCCCCTGCAGACGTCATTTCCACGGTCGCGCGCGACCTCTCGGAAGGCGGCGCAAGGCGCGGCGAACGCTGGCGCGAAGAGCTTGTAGCGAAGTCGATAGCGCGATCCTTCGCCGGAATGTCTCTTGCGCTTGACGAAGCCGGGGCGACCAAACTCGTCGAGGAACTCGCCTCATGCCGTATGCCCTACATAAGCCCAGGCGGAAAGCCGACAATGATCTTTACGTCGACGCGCGAACTCGACAGAAAGTTCGCGAAGAGCTAAACGTCGCGCCCTTCCCCGTTGCGGCGCGAGGCGAGGAGCCATAGAATAAACGGCCCGCCGAATATGGCACAGATCACGCCTACCCCGACCTCGGGAAGAAACTTTGCAGCGACAACCTGGGCGACGGCGAGGAACACGCCTCCAAAAAGCGCAGAAAGCGGCAGGAGCCGCTGCATGCGCGGCCCAAACACTCGCCTGACGAAATGCGGAACGACGAGACCGACAAAACCTATCGCGCCAGCGAGCGACACCGACACAGCCGTGGCAAGCGAGACCGCGCCAATTACGGCGATCATCGTCGTGCGCGTATCTATGCCGAGACATTCGGCCTCGTCGTGGCCAAGCTCCATTACGTTTAGCTCTCGGCGGAAGAAAACAAGAACGGCCATTACTATCGCAAGCACGAGCGCTCCAGAGACAAGCGCGGCGAACCCGACTTCGGAAAGTGAGCCATACAGCCACTTGTTGAGGCGCGTGAAATCCTCGGGCGAGCAGTAGGAGAGAACAAGCCAGTCAAGCGAGCCGGTAAAGCCGCCGACTACGAAGCCGGCTATAACGACAGTCGAGAAATTAGACCTAAGCTGGGCATCCGATCCGTTGACGTCGCGCGCCCTCGAGGCGAGCCATGCGACGAGTAGAAGAAGCGAAAGGGAAAAACACGCGCCAAGGAAGCTCGACGCCGGAAGAACCCATACTGCGAGCGCGACAAGACCAAGCTTCGTAGCAAGAGCCGAGAAAAGCGCACTTCCGCCGACGATGCCGAGAATATACGGTTCAGCGAGAGGATTCCTGAGGACGCTCTGCAGGACTGCGCCCGAGACGGCAAGCGCCGCGCCAACTACGATCGCAGCCGCTATGGAAAGCATCATTTGTCCTTGATGGTGCCCTTCAGCACCGCAATGAAGGCTGACTGCGGAACGTTGACGTGGCCAAACTCCTTCATCCTCGCCTTGCCGCGCTTCTGCTTTTCCAAAACCTTCATCTTGCGCGTCACGTCGCCGCCGTAGAGCTTTGCGAGAACGTCCTTGCGAAAAGGCCTGATGTCTTCGCGAGCAATGATCTCCTTGCCAATCGCGGCCTGCACCGGAATCTTGAACTGGTGCGGCGGGATCGTGTCGGCAAGCGCCTTGCACATCTGAAGCCCCCTCGCGCGCGCCTTGGCGCGGTGTACCATCGTCGCGAACGCATCGACAGTCTCGCCGTTGAGGAGGATGTCCATCTTCACGATGTCGGAGACCTGATATCCCGCGGGCTCATAGTCCATCGAGGCATAGCCGTGGCTCACCGACTTCAGCGTGTCATGGAAATCGATCAGTATCTCGTTGAGAGGAAGCATGCAGTGGAGCATCACGCGCTTCGCGTCAATCGTCTCCGTTCCCTCGACCTGTCCGCGGCGGTCCATCACAATGCGCATCACGTCGCCTATAGATTCCGACGGAGTGATGATGCGAGACTTGAGAATCGGCTCGGATATTGTCTCAAGCGCGGAAGGATCGGGCATCTGAAGCGGATTGTCGAGATCCTTCTCCTCGCCGTTCTTTAGCTTTAGCTTGTAGACGACGCCAGGGGAGGTCGATATTATGTCGAGCCCGAACTCGCGCCTCAGGCGCTCCTGGACGATCTCCATGTGGAGAAGCCCGAGGAAGCCGCAGCGGAAGCCAAAACCGAGCGCGAGCGAGCTTTCGTGGTGGAACGTGAACGCCGAGTCGTTGAGGTGCAGTTTTTCAAGTCCCGCCGAGACCTTCGGGAACTCGTCAGTCGACATCGGGTAGATGCCGCAGAACACAGTCGGGTGGATGTCCTGGAAACCGGGAAGCGGTTCCGTCGCGCCAAGCTTCGCCGTCGTCACCGTGTCGCCGATCTTGATTTCGCTCGGGTCCTTCACCGTGCCGACGATGTAGCCGACCTGGCCCGCCTCAAGGTGGTCTACCGGCTTCTTCGTCGGGGAGAAGATGCCGACTTCGTGAACGGTAGTCGAGACGTGGCTCCCCATGAAGACAACGCCCTGCCCCGCCTTCAAAGAGCCATCCATGACGCGGACATACGTTATCACGCCGCGGAACTCGTCGAACACGGAATCGAAGACGAGCGCCCTCAGAGGCGCGTCGATGCCGAGCGTCGTAGGCGGCGGTATGCGATTTACGATCGCCTCAAGGACATCTGGGCAGCCCATGCCCGTCTTTGCAGAGACGAGAAGTGGGTCGTCCATCGGAATCGCGAGAATGTCCTCGATTTCGCGCGAGACCTCCTTGACGTCGGCGCCGGGAAGGTCCACCTTGTTGAGAACTGGTACGATCTCGAGCTTCGCGTCCTGTGCGAAGTAGGTGTTGGCGACGGTCTGGGCCTCGACTCCCTGCGCGGCGTCGACTACGAGAAGCGCACCTTCGCACGCGCCCATCGAGCGGCTGACCTCGTAGGCGAAGTCGACGTGTCCTGGCGTGTCGAGCAGATTGAAGAGGTACGTCTTCCCGTCCTTCGCCGTGTAGTGCATCGAGACGGGATGGGACTTGATCGTGATGCCGCGCTCGCGCTCGAGATCCATCGCGTCGAGCGTCTGCTCCTTGAGCTCGCGCTGCGATATGGCGTGCGTCAGCTCGAGGATTCGGTCGGAGAGCGTCGTCTTGCCGTGGTCGACGTGCGCGATGATGCAGAAGTTGCGTATGTTGTCGAGAGTCACTTCGATTCAGTCGCCTTGATCCTGTCCCACGCCTTGTTGTAGAGCTCCATCACCTTGGGGTCGTCGATGCTCTTGAGCACCTGCCCGCACTTGAGCGTCTCGGGGTCGAGAAGGACGATTCCGCGCATCTCGTCGTCGAGGAGGTCGATGCCGGGCTTTACGGGGTTGGGGCCGCAGAGATACTCCATGTTCACCTTCGCGGCCTCGCCGTCGTAGATGAAGTTGATGAACGCGTAGGCAAGGTCCTTGCGCTTCGCGTCCTTCGCGACGACCAGTTCGTCGAACGCTATCGTGAACCCCTCCTTCGGCAGGGCGAAGCCGATGTCCTCGCGGGGCTCCATGCCCTCCTCCTCGTCGCCGACGATGACCTGGGTCGCGTCGGTGGAATACCCGTGGCCTATCCAGATAGAGCCGGCCGCGACCTCGGTCTTGTAGCTCTCTGCGTCGAACTTGCGGGCGTTGCGGCGCCACTTCAGCACCTCAGACACGGCCGCGTCGATCTCGGCTGGGTTGGTCGAATTGAGGGAATAGCCGAGCGACATGAGCCCGCCGCCGATGACTTCGCGGAAGTCGTCGAGAAGCGTGATGCGCCCCTTCATCGCGGGATTCTCGAGGATCTTCCACGTGTTCACCTCGACACCCTCCGGGACCTTGCTCTTGTCGTACATGAACCCAGTATAGGTGACGGTGTACGGCACGCTGTACGTGAACGAAGGATCGACGATCTGAGCCGCGAAGGACGGGTCGAAGTTCTTCTTTACGTTGGGGCACTTCGAGTGGTCGATCTTTTCGATCATGCCCTCCTTCGCCATCTGCGGAATCTGGTAGGAGCTCGGCGTCATCAGGTCATAGCCAGTGCCGCCCGCCTTGAGCTTCGCGTACATCGCCTCGTTCGAGTCGAACGTGTCAACGACGACCTTGACGCCGAGTGCCTTCTCGAAACCTACGATAAGTTCAGGCGCGAGGTAGTCGGACCAGGTGTAGATGTGGAGCTCGCCGCCCTTCGCGCTTTCTGGTGTTATCCCGCTCGACTCCGCCGCAGCGAGTGCGCACGGCGAGAGATCAACGGATTCGGACTGAGTGCAGCCCGCGACGGCAACGGCCGCCGCAGCAACGGCGGAAACCTTCCACATGTTCATCATTTCGTAATTCCCTGTTTCAAGGCGCGGCACCATTGCCGCGCTTGAGGGACATTATAACAAAAACGAGGCGACTTGTGACAAGCAAATCGCGGCAAATCACGACGCCTTAGTCATGATGATTTTAAGCACACCGACATTAGATGAGTGATCGACGGCGAATGAACTGCTCGCGACAAACGCGTTTCAATCAGACAATTTCGCGCCTAAATGGAACAGACGGCTGTGCGCCAACGCGCGTGACGGAAATTGCAGCGGCCTTTTGCCCGAAGTCAATGGCATCTTCGACCGACCACCCCTCTGCAAGCGCAACGGCAAATGCGCCGTTGAAAGTATCGCCAGCCGCAACGCAGTCCACGGCCTCGACGGGACGGCACGGATAGAGCTTCTCCGTGTCGGCGCAATAGCAGCCCTTGAAACCCATCGTAATGACAACATGACCGACACCAAGCGCCTTAAGCGCTTCAGCGGCGGCCTTAGCGGATACAACATCCGTCACTCTGACACCAGTCAGTATCTCGGCTTCCGTCTCGTTGGGCGTTATCCAGTCTACGTTCGAAAGGAGCTCTTTAGAAAGCTTTGCCGCAGGCGCAGGATTGAGCACGACAGTCGTGCCCGCGGTGTGCGCGCAGACCGCAGCGGCCGCGACAGTTGGAATAGGCGTCTCAAGCTGCATGAGGAGAACCTTAGCCTGCGTGATGTCGTCCATGAAAGGAGAGATGTCGTCGACGGAAAGCGTGCCGTTCGCTCCAAGCGCTACGGAAATAACGTTCTGCCCCTTTTTGTCGACGAGAATAAGCGCCGTTCCAGAGGCGTTTTCACGATCGATGATGAGATTGGGGACGATTCCATCGCGGCGAAGCCTGTCAGCGGTCTCGTTACCGAAGACGTCATCACCGACTTTGGCAATGAATTCGCAAGTTTCGGGAGTGCCTGAAAGCCGTGCCACGGCAACGGCCTGGTTCGCGCCCTTCCCGCCTGGATGCATCTTGAAACTGCCGTCGCAGATAGTCTCGCCCGGAACGGGAAGATGGTCAGCAGTAATCACCATGTCGGTATTTGTGCTGCCGAGGACAACGATTTCCTTCATCTTCAGGCCCTCCTTTGGCAAATCCTCACGAACCAGCCTTGACGAGAAGCGCAAGGCCAATGACAAAGAGGACGATCATCGCGAAATTCATTATGGACGACTTCTTGGGGGCTCCAGCGAACTCCTTCCAGACGAGAATTCCCCAGAGTGCCGAGACGAGCGTCGCACCCTGACCAAGCGCATACGAGATCGCGGCACCAGCGGTTCCGGCTGTGACGAACGAGAGAAGCGTACCCGTAGCCCATATGCACCCGCCGAGAATTCCTACGAGATGGACGAGCATCCCGCCCTTGAACC
>CACWJS010000063.1:0-15639 GCA_902761275.1 uncultured bacterium
ACCGCGAGCACCCAGCGGACGGGGTTCGACGTCGCCTTCGAGTAGTTGAGCTCGCAGATCTCCTGGACGTCGGAGCCGTTCTCGTAGACCCAGTCGTAGCCGCAGATGCCGGCGTCGAGGAGCCCGAGCTCCACGTAGCGGCTCATCTCCTGCGGCCTGAGGAGCCTGCATTTGATCTCTTCGTCGTCGATCGAGGGCGTATAGCTGCGGCTCGAGCAGGTGACGTTGAAGCCCGCGCGCTTGAAGAGCGCAAAGGTCGATTCCTGCAAGCTGCCTTTCGGTAGTCCGAGAACGATTGCCATGTTCAGATTCAGTCCTTTGGTTTGAAAAGTCCGCAAATTATACCATAAACGGACTGTGCTTGTCCAACGGGTGGCGGCGTCATACGGACGGCTTGTAGGAATCCTTGAGCGTGACGGTGCGGTTGAAGACGGGCGCGCCCGGCTTCGAATCGTATTCGTCGGCGACGAAATAGCCGGTGCGCTCGAACTGGAAGCGCTCGAGTCCCTTCGCCTCGGCAAGCGCGGGCTCCACGTATGCGGAGACCGTCTTCAGCGAGTCGGGGTTCATGTACTTGAGGAACTGGTCCGAGCCGTCCTTGAGAGGGTCCTTCTCCGTGAAGAGCCTGTCGTAGAGGCGCACCTCCGCCTTGACGCCAGTCCCAGTGGATCGTGCCCTTCACCTTGCGGCCGTCCGCGGCGTTTCCGCCCCACGACTCGGGATCCCACGTGCCGTGGATCTCGACGACCTTGCCCGACTCGTCCTTTACGCAGCCGGTGCACTTGAAGATGCAAGCGCCGCGAAGCCGCACTTCCTGACCAGGCGCCATGCGGAAGAACTTCTTCTCGGGGACCTCCATGAAGTCCGCGCGGTCGATCCATATCTCGCCGCCAAACGGGATCTTGCGGGTTCCGGCCGACTCGTCGAGCGGGTTGTTCGGCAACTCTACAATCCTGGAGCTGCCGCCCCAGTTGTCGATCACGACCTTCACCGGGTCGAGAACGGCCATGCGGCGCGTCGCCGTCTGGTTGAGCTCTTCGCGGACGCACCACTCGAGAAGCGCAGGATCGCTCTCGCTTTCGAACTTCGAGACGCCGACGCGCGCGCAGAACTCGCGTATCGCGCCAGGCGTATAGCCGCGACGCCTCATGCCGCACACTGTCGGCATACGGGGATCGTCCCAACCGGCGACATGCCCTTCTGTGACAAGTTGCAGAAGAAGACGCTTCGACATCACGGTGTAGGTGATGTTGAGACGCGCGAACTCGCGCTGCTGCGTACGAATCTTGACGCCGTTCCTGACAGGCAAAAGCCCCTGCTCGTCCATGCGATCAACGACCCAGTCGTAAAGCGGACGGTGAACCTCGAACTCGAGCGTGCACATCGAGTGCGTGACGCCCTCGAGCGCGTCCTCGATCGGGTGGGCGAAATCGTACATCGGATAGACGCACCACTTGTCGCCGAGATGGTAGTGCGAGACGTGGCGGATGCGGTAGATGACGGGATCGCGGAAGTGGATGTTAGGCGAGGCCATGTCGATCTTCGCCCTCAGGCACCACTCGCCGTCGGCATACTTGCCGTCGCGCATCTCGTGGAAAATCTGCAGGTTGCGCTCAGGGCTCGTGTCGCGCGAAGGCGAGGGAGTGCCCGGCTTCTCGGGAACGCCACGGTACTCCTTCCACTCGTCCTGCGTCAAGTTGCAGCAATACGCCTGACCGCGGCGGATAAGCTCCTCTGCAATCGCGTACATCTTGTCGAACATGTTCGACGCGTTGTAGAACCCGGGCTCTCCCGCATCGCCCTCGCCCGACCACTGGAAGCCGAGCCAGCGGATGTCCTTCTTGATGTTCTCCGCGTATTCGTCCGACTCCTTCGTCGGGTTCGTGTCGTCAAGCCGCAGGTGGCATTCGCCGCCGAAAAGTTCGGCCATGCCAAAGTCGACGCAAACGGCCTTCGCGTGGCCGATGTGGATGTAGCCGTTCGGCTCCGGCGGGAAGCGCGTAACGACCTTGCCGCCGGTCTTGCCGTCGGCTACGTCCTTTTCGATCCACTGCCGTAGAAAATGCCGAGAAGTGTCAGATTCGCTCATAGTTGCGTATTATATCATAATCAGACGAACACGGTCTTGACGCCAAGTGCGCGGCTAAGCTCGCGGGCGAGCGCCTTTACGCCGAAAGTCTCGGTCTCGTAGTGACCGGCGCAAATCATCTTCATACCGACATTCTCCGCGGCAATCTGCTCGCCCCAGTTCGCCTCACCCGCCACAAAGACATCGCAGCCAAGCGCCTTCGCCTCGACGGCAAACTCGCCTGCGCCGCCCGAGCAAACTCCGACCTTCTCGCCGCGACGGAGCGATATCTCTGTCTCGCCAATCGTGAACTTCCCGCTGCGCGACGCACGCCCGACAAGCCCGATGATGTTGCCGTGGTACGGAAACGCCGGCTCCACTTTGGCGAGCTTCAGGTGGCGCGCAATCTCCCAGTTGTTGCCTACTTTCTTGTTCGCATCAAGCGGCAGATGATATCCGGCAAGCGCGAGGTTTGCATCCATCGCCGCCTTTACAACGGCATATTCACCGCCGACGAGCCGACGGATTCCACCGCCCCAACTTATGCCGTGGTGGACGACGAGAAGCTGTGCGCCAGCGGCGGCTGCGGCCTTGACGCTCTTGAGCGACCCGTCGACAGCAAACGCGACAAGACGCACGTCGTCGCCATCGCGCGCGATCTGAAGACCGTTGTTGCTCACGTCGTCGAAATCTCCGACCTTGAGCAAGCCATCGATCCAATCAAGAATCTTTTTAAGTTTCATATCTCTTGTTTTTTTGTTTTAACGCAGAGGCGCAGAGACGCAGAGTACGCAGAGTGTTTTTAGGGCCGCTGCGCGGCAGTGCATACCGCCCCAGGGGTCTGGGGGCTAGCCCCCAGCTATAAATACCTGCACATGTATCATTCAGAAACCGGTTCTTAATGCGGAGCCTCCTCCCAACCTACTCTGCGTACTCTGCGTCTCTGCGCCTCTGCGTTAAAAATCTCATCATAAAAAAACTTCCACTCCTCATCTTCTCCAAGTCGTCTTCCATGTCTGCGTCGGGCGAGAGCGATAGCCGCCGCCGTAGCCGCCATATCCGCCGCGACTCGACGAGCCATAGCCACCGCCATAGTCGTAGCTCATCAGGCGGCGCACCTCAACGAGATCAGTCGGAATCTCCTTGATGAACAAGCTCGGCTCGACAGGGAACATCCCGCCATCTGGCATCTTCCGCATCATCGGCGAGCCAAGCCACAGGCGGTCCTTCGCCCGCGTCACCACGACATAGAAAAGCCGCCGCTCTTCGGAAAGCCGCCCTTCCTCGCTCGCCTTCGGGCTCGGGAACATTCCCTCGGAACACCACGGCACGAACACGACTGGCCACTCCATCCCTTTCGCCTGGTGAATCGTCGAAAGCGTCATCTTGTCGGAGTCTGGCTCGTTTCGCCGCGCATCGAGGTTCGTCAAGAGCGCGACATCCGCGAGAAACGATTCAAGCCGATGCCGTCCCGGATTCTCCTCGTCCTCATCGTCGCCATATTCCCCGCCCGCAATCTGCGCCGCGAGTTCCTTGATGTCGTCGAGACGGTCGTTCGCTTCCTGATCCTCCCATTCAAGATGAAGGTGATCTTCGTAGAAGAAATCGACGAAATCCTCGATGAGCTCGCCTATCTCGTCGTCCTTGAGATGACCCTCCGCGTACGAGAAGCACTTTGCAAGCGCAGGCCAAAGCGGCTTCGCCTTTGCGCCGAGCATCCCGCCAAGCGCATCGCAGTCCTCGCGGCGCTTAGGGTCGAACGATCGCGCAAGCTTCTCCCAGTACTTGCGGGCGCTCGCCTCGCCTATGCCGGGGAGAAGCGAGACGAACCTGAGGAACGAAAGTTCGTCACCAGGGTTAACGAGAAGGCGCAAATACGCAAGCACGTCCTTGACGTGTATCTGCTCGAAGACGCCAACGCCCGACGTTATGCGGAACGGAACCTTCGCGCGGGCGAGAGACATCTGCACGTCGATCGACTGGAAGTGGCTGCGGTAGAGAACGGCCATGTCGCTCCAGCGGTAGCCGAGGTCGTGATACTCGCGCACCCGTCGGAGAATCTCGTCCGCCTGCGCGCGCCCGTCGTAGAGCTTGCAGATGCAGGGCTTCTCGCCCTGGCCGCTTCTCGCGGGACGTAGCGTCTTCTCGAACTGGTTTGGCGCGTCGCGCATCACGACGTTTGCAACATTGAGGACGCCGGGAACGGAACGGTAGTTGCGCTCGAGCTTCACGACGCGGCACCCTTCCCAGCGTTTCGGGAACTCCATGATGTTCTCGATCTGCGCGCCGCGCCAGGTGTAAATGCACTGGAAATCGTCGCCTACGGCCATGATGTTGCGGTGACGCTCAGCGAGGATATCGGTGAACTCCGCCTGAAGCCCGTTCGTGTCCTGGTATTCGTCGACGAGGATGTGGAGGAAATGCTCCTGCAGCATCTCGCGTATCCTGTCCTGCGTCTTGAGGAGTCTGAGGCCATTTTCAAGAAGGTCGTCGAAGTCCATCGAGTTGAGCTCAAGCTTTCGCGCGGCGTATTTCTCGGCGACCTTCGCGATTTCCTCCGGGTCGACGCCTGCGGTCTTCGTCTGCCACCTCGCGGCGATCATCTCAATCGGCTTCGACTCATTCGCCGCCTCGGAAATCATCTTCGCGACGACTTCCTTTTTCGGGAAGTCCTTCGGGTTCTTGGCGACGGTCTTGATGATCTCGCCGACGAGCTTCTTCTGGTCGTCCTCGTCGAGAATCTGGAATCCGCTCGAATAGCCAATGGAGCTGCCGTATCGCCTGAGCAGCCGCGCGCATATAGAGTGGAAAGTTCCAGACCATATCGACGCAACCTCGTCGCCGACGAGCTTCTCGGCACGCTCGCGCATCTCGCGCGCCGCGCGGTTGGTAAAAGTAAGGAGGAGTATGCGATCGGCGGGAACGCCCTGCTCTATGAGAAACGCTACGCGGTGGACGAGCGTGCGCGTCTTGCCAGTTCCTGCGGCCGCGAGAACGAGGAGAGGCCCGTCGCCCGCCGTAGCCGCTGCACACTGCTCTGGATTAAGCAATTTCGAGAAATCTGTCATCCACAATATTATACCATACCGCCGTGCCCAAAGAGCTCACTTGAGCTTGAAGTTGAGCGTTAGGCGGGCGGTAGAGGCGACAGGCGAACCGCCAGACTTCGCGGGCGTAAAACGCGCCGTACGTGCCGCGCGAACAGCAGCTTCGTCAAGTTCTGGAAATCCGCAAGACGAAACGATGTCGACGCGATCAACATTTCCTGCAGCATTCACACGAATTTCAAGGATTACTTCTCCCTGCTCTCCGCGCTGCCGCGCGCCTTTCGGATAGTCGGGCTTTATCGTCTTGTGGGGTTTTGGCGGCGCATCGATCTTCGCCTGCTTGGGAGCGACGGCCGGGGCGGGAGGCGCAGGCGGAGGAATATTGGGCGTCTCCATTTGTTCGCGTTCCGGCTCAGGTTCCGCAAGCTTTGGCGCGGCGGGATCTGGCGGCAACGGGTCTTCGACCCTTTCTGCCTCCGGCGGTTTTTCCTCTCGCGGTTTTGGCGGCTCGACCTCGGACATAGCGGGCATTGTCGGCGAAACTGCCGCGGTCTCGTCTTCATCTTCAGCGAAGGAAAGATCTACGCTCGAGAGGTCAAGAGTGGCAATGGCCGTCGGACCCGGCGCATACTTCATATAGGCGACGATTCCCACGGCAATCAAGCCATGAGCCACCACCGAAGCAACTATCGCCGTACTAAACCTCACTCCTAACTCCTACCTCCAACTCCAACTCTAAACTCCAACTCCTAATCACTGACCCCTAACCTGAAAGGTTGCCTTCTCCACTCCTGCGGCCTTGAGCGCGGAAAGAAGCTCTATCCCCGTGCCAAGCGACGACTTCCTGTCACCAGAAATGAGGACAGGGAGATTCATCTTAACGGCATTGAGTTCCCTCACGCGCGAGACTATCGCGTCGCGCTCCATCGGCATACCATTCAACTGCATCGTGTCGTCGGGAAGAATCGTAACAACGATCCGTTCGCCTTTTTCCGCCGCGCCCGCGGCATCGGGGAGATCGACCTTGAGCCCCTTGTGGACGGCCATGTCGAAGATGCAGTAGATGAAGAAGACGAGCACGAGGAACATGACGTCCATAAGCGACATCATTTCAAGCCGTGCACCTTTCCTTTTCTTTCTCATTTATCCGAAATTTACCAGTTGTGCAGTTTTTTTTAACGCAGAGACGCTGAGTCGCAGAGAACGCGGAGTGTTTTGACAGATTTCATGATTTATTTCCTTTTATAATTCGTTTCTCTGCGCACTTTGCGTCTCTCGGCACTCGCTTCGCTCGGCTTGGCTCGCTACGAATCGCGAGCCCCGCTTTCGCGGCGGTTACGCGCCTCTGCGTTAAATATGCCGTTTTTAGGTTTATTCTTCTACTCGCGAATCAAGTACATTGTAGGGGAAAAGGAGAATCAACGACGCGATAAGCCCAGCCGCGGTCGTTATAAGCGCCTCGCCAATGCCGGCCGTCGCCGCAAGAGGATTGGCGTCAGTGCCGTTTAGCGCACCAAATGTCTGCATGATTCCGATAACTGTGCCGAGGATGCCGAGCATCGGCTCGGCGGTGATGATCGTCGAAACAATCGTCAACCCCTTTGCGTTGACCCGCCCAGCGCGAAACTCAAACGCCTTCCAGATGAGGATCGCGAGCCCGAGGATGGAAAGCCCCAGAATCGGCCACATGACCGGCCCGCCCTTCAAGAAAATATCAATCAATTTGTCCATCTCTGCGCCTCTGCGTCTCTGTGTTAAAATCCCTACCGACACAACTCCAGCGCGAGGAGCGCGAACGACGTGCAAAGCACCGGATCCGACTCCCAGAAGCGGTTGTTCTCGTTGGCCCAGCTGCCGTCCTCCCGCTGGAGCGAGACGATCTTCGCGGAAATCTCCTTCTTCCAGTCGTGCTCGCCGACCTTCCCAATTTTCGCCGCATCGAGCGCGCGCGTCATGATGTCGTAGAAATAGTAGAGCCCCTGATTGCCCATGCCGGGGTTCTCGTCGACCGACCAGTTCTTCTCCATCCACTCGACCGACTGCCTCACGCGAGGATCGCCCTTGTCGAGTTTCGCAGAGCACATCGAAAGTACCGCCGCGTACGTCATCGCGCCGTATGCCCTGAGCGCGACCTTGCCCTGCGCGTTCGTCTCGGTTCCGCCCTGCGGAGTGCGGTCGTTGTACGCCGCGCCACCGGCATCAGGACCTTCCTTCTTCATCAGGTTCTCAACAAACACAAGCGCCTTGTCCCAGTCGAGATCGACGCGCTTTCCGCCTTCGCGGAATTCCTCGAGCGATGCGGTCTTTGCCATCGCCGAGAGCGCGTAAGACGTGTTCGAGAGGTCGGCGTAGCGGCGACGCGAAATCTTATCGTACCCGAAGCCGCCCGCCATCGTGTCGTCGCCAGTGAGCTGCGACGAGGCGATATACTCGCGCGCCTTCAAGAGCGACGCGGACGGAGCGAGCTTCGAGTCAAAGAGCGCGGAAAGGCAAACGGACGTGTTGTAGTTGCCGAGCCCCGAACCGCCGCGGCCGGGTTTCGGAACATAGAAGCCGCCGTCCTCGCGCTGCGTGCCGAGGACGAACTTCGCCGCCTTCTTCTTCGCCTCGATGACCGTCTCGCTCGTGTCGCCGCAGCCGCTAAGCGCCCAGAGAGGAAGCGCCGTGAGTGCTGGCATCTGCGCGTCGGAGAAATGGCCGTCCGCCTGCTGGTTCGCGAGCAGGTACTTTGCGCCCTTCGCAATCGACGCCTCAAGCGGCGAAACCTCGTCCGCAAGGGCAAGCCCCGCAGCCAGCGCGACCACAAAGCAACTTACAATCTTCTTCATCTTACCTGACTCCTTACATATGCTCTTCCCTTTTTCGTTTTAGACAGGATTTACAAGATTTACAGTATTTTTTAGTTGGAGTTTTGAGTTGGAGTTGGAGAGTGGAAATGTTTAAAATTCCATTCTACAACGACGGCTACTCACTACGGCTTCTCTCATCTTAATCCTGTCAATCCTGTTAATCCTGTCTAAAAAGAGATTTGCATTTATCTATATTTTTAAACGCCAGTGTCGGGCGGAAGGTTCATTAGCGCATTGATGCGGTCGTCAAGCGACGGGTGCGATGCAAAGAGCGAGGCGTGCTTGCCGCTTATGCCAAACGCCTTGAGCGAGTCGGGGAGAACGCCCGGCTGGAGGTTCCCGAGGCGGCGTAGCGCGGCGATCATCGGCGCGGGAGTGCCGATAAGCCGAGCGGACCCGGCGTCCGCGGCAAATTCGCGGCGGCGGCTATACCACATGACGACAATCGAGGCAAGGATGCCGAACGCTACCTGAAAGAGCTGGACGGTGAGATGATAGATGGCGTAACCGCCGGCGCTGCGACGATTGCGCCCGCTGTCGAGCGCACGCGAACTGTGGATCACCGACGCTAACAAGTGCGCGAAGAAGATGACGAACGTGTTGAGGACTCCCTGCGTAATGCCCATCGTCACCATGTCGCCATTTGCGACGTGCGAGATTTCGTGGCCAAGGACGCCGCGAAGCTCCTCGCGCGTCATCTGTCCCATGATATCGGTCGAGACTGCGACGAGCGCGGAATTCTTGAATGCACCGGTGGCGAACGCGTTTGCCGCGCCCGGGTAGATCGCGACCTCGGGCGTCTTGATGTTCGCGCGGCGCGCGAGGTCTTCGACGGTTGAGACGAGCCAGCGCTCCGCCTCGCCCTCTGTGCCGTCTATCGTTCGGCACTTCATCGTCGCCTTGACGAGAGTCTTCGACATGAGAAGCGAGATTACCGAGCCCGCCATGCCGAAGATAAACGAGAATATCAAAAGCGGCGCATATCCGCCCGATCCGAGTTCTGCGGCGAGGTCAACGCCCAAGAGCCCGCAGACAATAGTTGCAACGATAGTCAACATCGCAACCGCCGCGATGTTGACGACAAGGAACATGAATATCCGTTTCATGCTGACAATTATACCAAAAAAGCGGCGGACTGACCTTTTACCCCAGTCGATTAGGGATCAGGCGCAGTTTGTCATAATTCTGGCAACCATGACCCTCTTTGCTCTCACCGCACTCGTCTGGCGCATCCGCCGCACCAGGTGCCACTCGCCTATGCCACCTTTTTGCGCCTCGCGCACCATTCCTTCCCGATCCCAGACACAGCCGCCTTGACAAGCCGCCTCCACCACTTCTTCTTCGTCCGCGCCGTAATCTCATTCACGTACTTCTCCCTCCACGCGGCGAGCATGTTCGCGTCCTCCACGCGCGCCGGATCCGTCAGCTCATCCAGCCGCCGCATGAGCGCCGTCGCGCTTTGGCCGATCCCGTCCACGACCTCCAGCCAGATCGCCCTCGCCCTCACGACTGCAAGCTCCGGCACTTCATCCTCCCCACGCCCTTCCACGGCGTCGCCACCGCCGTCCACGCGGCATGCCGCAACTTCGTCCGCGCAGTAATCTCGCTTTTCGCTCCCCTCCTGCCCGACCGCCGCGTCCGCCTGCGCCGTTCCCGCCGCGGACGCCGTCCCGCCGCGCGGCAGCACCACGTCCGCAGGCGTCGGGTCCGCGAGCTCCGCGACCTGCTTCAGCTTCTTCGCCGCGGCCTTGTATCGCATCGCGGTCGTGTACTTGTCCATCACCTCCGGGACGTTGTCGCAGAGCCAGCCCTTCACCCCCGGGTTGCGGCCGACTATCACCCCATGCTCGTCGCGCCTGAGCGAGTTGTCGAGATAGCACTCGAGGTCCTCCAGAAGGCTCCCGAACCTAATCGCGGCCTCGTGCGAGTCCCTGCGGCGGTTCCACGCCTCCAGGACCGCCTCGCGCGTCGGGCACGCGTTCGTGGTCGTCCTCGCGCGGATCTTCCGCCGCTCGGCCGCGAGCGCGCGGCGGCGCTCGTTCTCGGCCGCATAGTACCTCGGCCGCCGCTCCGCCGCCTTCAGCCGCGCGACGCAGCGCGAACAGAGCTTGTGCCTGAGCCTGAAGTACGCCCAGCAGTTCTCCTCGCGGAAGACCCAGTCGAAGAACTCCATGGCGTCCACGGAGCCGCACGGGGTAATGCGCACGGGGCGGGTCATTGCCCGTTCGTATTCGTCGAAGCTCGGCTTCGCCTCGCCGAGCGCCGCCCACGATCTCACCAGCTTTGCCTTGTTCATGCAAGATATAATACCATACCCCCGCGGGGAAGGCAACGGGAAAATGAGATTATGGTGCGGACGAAATATAATTGCAAGCGAATCGGCGCTTTCCGTGGCTTTCGACTCCTTTCGCGCTACCTTGCGAGGCTTTAGCTTTTCACGGCCGAAACCGTCGCCGCGCGTGGGGAACCGTCACCGCGCGTAGGGAACCGTCACCGCACGTGAGGAACCATCACCGCGCGTGGACAGTTCCCGCAAGTCTTCGCGGTTTCCGGGGCAGAGTCAGGCGCAAATGCCCCGCGCATATCCCCCAAGGCCGTAGGCCTCGCCATCGAAAGACATCAGGCGGTTGGGCTGTTCTTCGTTGCCCAGATCGCCTGGCGGGCGACGCCAAGCATAAGCGCGGCGTCGTCTTTCGTCACCACTCCGCGCGAAAACACGCGGTGGAAGCCCTGCATGAAATGGTCGGCCTGCTCGGGCTTCATGAACCCGATTTCCTGAAGCATCGCCGACCAGTTCTTCATAAGCTGCATCTTCTGCGCCTGTGGCGCGGGCGGCGCCTTTTCGTGCGGCGGGACATACCGGCCCGTCGCCGTGAAAAGCTCGTAGCAAGTAATAAGCACCGCCTGCGAGAGGTTTATCGAAGTATACCCCTCGTCGACGGGAATCCTGATAAGGTGCGTGCACTGTGCGACCTCTTCGTTGAGAAGCCCCTTGTCCTCGCGTCCGAAGACAACGGCGACAGGCCCAGTCTCTGCAATCGAGAGAATGTCGGGAGCGCAATCACGCGGCGCCTTGACGTGCTGGCGGTAAAGCCCCTCGCGCGCCGTCGTGCCGACGACGGCGACGCAGTCCGCGACCGCCTCCTCGAACGTCGCGAATTCCTCGCGCGCGTTCATTATGTCGGTCGCGTGAACGGCCATCCTCTCGCCCTCGTCCCACGAATTCTGGAGGTTCGGCGCGGCAAGGCGAAGGTGGCGTATTCCCATGTTCGCCATCGCGCGGCAACTCGAGCCGACGTTGCCGGTGTAAAGCGTGCCAACGAGGACGACGCGTATGTTGTCGAGCGGATTCATCGCACCGCTATTCCCCGTCGTTCTTCGGACCCTCGCAAATGACACCCTCGAAAATCTCGAGGTAGTCGTCCTGCCCCGTGCTCGGGTTCACGGCCTTCTTGAACACGCGGCACGAAATGCCGTTGGCGTGGTACATCCACTTCTCGTTGTCCGTGCGGTACATAGTCCCTACCGAAAGCGTATTCATGCACTCCCATGCGAAGAATTCGTTGCCGTCCGGCAGCGTCACGCGAACGGCAAGTTTCGTCTTCATGTCCAGCACCTTGCCGTTCGGCGCGGTAAATTTCGAGACATGGTCCTTCTTTGAGTGGCCGTACTCGACGGAGACGATATTGCCCTCGTGGTCGGTGAACATGCATGCCTGCTGCGGCGTGAACGACACGCAGCCGGCGAACATCACGAGCATCGCGGCAACGAGCGAAAGCGCGAGCGCCGAAAGCTTCTTCGCGACAAGACCGCCTACGATCTTCGGGTCGGCCTTGCCCTTCGAGAGCTTCATGACCTGCCCGACGAAAAAGCCGGCGGCCGCCTTCTTGCCGTTCTTGTAATCTTGCACAGGTCCCGGGTTCGCGGCTATCGCCTGGTCGACGAATGCCTCGAGCGCAGCAGTGTCGCTCACGGCGCCAAGCCCGCGCTCCTTCACGATTTGCTCGGGATCGCCGCCCTTCTCGAAAATCTCCGGGAGAAGTTCCTTGAGCGTCGGGCCGTTGATCGTCCCTGCGACAGAGAGCTTCACGAGCGCGGCGAGCGCGGCAGGCGTCATTGCGCATTCGCCGATCGTCTTCCCGCTCGCGTTCATGAGAGCCATGACGTCGCCCATGAACAAATTGCAAAGCGCCTTCGCCGTCTTCTTGTCAAGCCCCTTCGCGGCGGCTTCGTACCAGTCGGCGTTCTCCTTGTGCTGCGAAAGAACCTCGGCGTCGTATTCCGCGATGCCGTAATCCTCCACCATGCGTGCGCGCCTCGCCTCGGGCTTCTCGGGGAGGAGCTTGCGCCACTCCTCTATCGTCGCCTCGTCAAGTTCGACGGGCACGAGGTCGGGCTCTGGGAAATAGCGGTAGTCGTGCGCGTTTTCCTTGGAGCGCATCGAGGCAGTCTCCATCGCCTCGGGATCCCACCTGCGCGTCTCCTGCACAATCGGAATCGAATGGGCCATGCACTCCCTCTGGCGCCTCGCCTCGTGGACGAGCGCGGCGTGTATGCCGCTGAAAGAGTTCATGTTCTTAATCTCGACCTTCGTGCCGAGCTTCTTCTCGCCGACAGGCCTGATCGAGATGTTGACGTCAGAACGCATGTTGCCCTCTTCGAGGTTGCAGTCGCTGACGCCAGCGTAGATAAGCATTTCCTTAAGCGCCGTCAAATACGCAATCGCGTCGTCGGCAGACTCCATGTCTGGCTCGGAGACAATCTCCATCAAGGGAGTTCCGCCGCGGTTGAAGTCGACGCCGGAAGTCGCGGCGTAGTGGTTGATCTTCGCCGCGTCTTCCTCGAGGTGAATGTGGTTGATGCGGATGAACTTCTTCGTGCCGTCGGCGCGCGTAATCTCGATGCCGCCGCCGATGCAGAGAGGACTGCCGTTCTCGGAGATCTGGTAGTCCTTCGCCATGTCGGGGTAGAAGTAGTTCTTGCGGTCAAAAGTCGCGTGGCGGTTAACCTCGCAGCCGAGCATCATTCCACTCATGACGGTGAGTTTCACCGCCTCCTTGTTCATCACGGGAAGCGCCCCCGGATAGCCGAGGCACACCGGGCACACGTTCGTGTTGGGCTCGCAGCCAGTCTTCAAGAGGCAGCCGCAGAACATCTTCGTCCGCGTCTTCAACTGGACGTGCGTCTCAAGTCCTATCGTGTTCTCGAATTCCATCGTAAGCTTCCGGGGCGTTCCCTGTGGTGAACTGTGGCTTAGCCCTTAAGCGCAGCCTGGGCCGCCGCGAGACGCGCGATCGGCACGCGGAACGGCGAGCAGCTGACGTAGTTGAGGCCGATCTTGTGGCAGAACTCGACGGACGACGGATCGCCGCCATGCTCGCCGCAAATGCCGCAGTGGATCTTCGGGCGAGTCTTCTTGCCCTCGGTGACCGCCATCTGCATGAGCTTGCCGACGCCAACCTGGTCGAGGCGGGCGAACGGATCGTTCTCGTAGATCTTGTGGTCGTAGTACGAGCCGAGGAACTTGCCCGCGTCGTCGCGCGAGAAGCCGAGCGTCATCTGCGTAAGGTCGTTCGTGCCGAAGCAGAAGAACTCCGCCTCTTCAGCGAGGTCGCCCGCGATGAGCGCCGCACGCGGCACCTCGATCATCGTGCCGACCTCGTAGTTGAGCTTGATCTCGGCGGACTGGATTTCCTCGTTCGCGACGTGGACGACGATGTCCTTCACGAACTTGAACTCCTTGACGTCGCCCGTGAGCGGGATCATGATCTCCGGCTTCACGTTCCAGCCCTTGTGGCGCCTCTGGACGTTGATGGCCGCGCGGATGACGGCCTTCGTCTGCATGACGGCGATTTCGGGGTAGGTAACGCAGAGACGGCAGCCGCGGTGGCCCATCATCGGGTTGAACTCGTGGAGCGAGTCGATGATCTCCTTGATGCGGCTGATCGGCTTGTGCGTGGTCTTCGCGAGAAGCGCGATCTCGTCCTCGGTGTGCGGCACGAACTCGTGGAGCGGCGGGTCGAGGAAGCGGATCGTGACGGGCTGGCCGTCAAGCGCCTCGAAGAGCTGCTCGAAGTCGTCCTGCTGGAACGGGAGAATCTTGTTGAGCGCGATCTCGCGCTCCTCGACCGTGTCGGCGCAGATCATCTCGCGGAACGGCGTGATGCGGCTCTGCGAGAAGAACATGTGCTCCGTGCGGCAGAGGCCGATGCCCTCGGCGCCGAGCTCGCGCGCCTTCTTGGCGTCACGGGGCGTATCGGAGTTCGTGCGGACTTTCAGCTTGCGGAACTTGTCGGCCCACATCATGATGCGGCCGAACTCGCCTGCGATCTTGGCGTCGACGGTCGGAATGACGCCGTCGTAGATGTTGCCGGTCGAGCCGTCGATGGAGAGCCAGTCGCCCTCCTTGAAGACCTTGCCGCCGAGGGTGAAGCGCTTCTTCTCCTCGTCCATGACGATCTCCTGGCAGCCCGAAACGCAGCACTCGCCCATGCCGCGCGCGACGACCGCCGCGTGGGAGGTCATGCCGCCGCGAACCGTGAGAATGCCCTCCGCGGCCTTCATGCCCTCGATGTCCTCAGGGCTGGTCTCGAGACGGACGAGAACGACCTTCTCGCCGCGCTCCTTCCACTCCTTCGCGTCGGCCGCCGTGAAGACGATGCGGCCGCACGCAGCGCCCGGCGAAGCGGGGAGGCCGCGGCCCGAAGGCTGCGCGCGCTTGAGCGCGACGGCGTCGAACTGCGGGTGGAGGAGCGTATCGAGGTTGCGGGGGTCGATCATGAGAACGGCTTCTTCCTCGGTGCGCATACCCTCGTCGACGAGGTCGCACGCGATCTTGAGCGCGGCGCGAGCCGTGCGCTTGCCGTTGCGGGTCTGGAGCATGTAGAGCTTCTTGTTCTCGATCGTGAACTCCATGTCCTGCATGTCGCGATAGTGCTTTTCGAGCGTCGCGCAGATCTTCTGGAACTGCTTGAACGCCTCAGGCATGACCTCGGCCATCTTCGCGATGGGCATCGGGGTACGGACGCCAGCAACGACGTCCTCGCCCTGGGCGTTCATGAGGAACTCGCCCATGAGCTTCTTCTCGCCGCTCGCCGGGTCGCGCGTGAACGCGACGCCCGTGCCGGACTGGTTGTTGAGGTTGCCGAACGCCATCATCTGGACGTTGACGGCGGTGCCCCACGAATACGGGATGTCGTTGTCGCGGCGATAGATGTTCGCGCGCGGGTTGTCCCAGCTGCGGAACACGGCCTTGATCGCCTCGAAGAGCTGCTCCTTCGCGTCGGTCGGGAAGTCCTTGCCGATCTTCGCCTTGTACTCCGCCTTGAACTGCGAGGCGAGAGTCTTTAGGTCGCTGGCGGTGAGGTCGACGTCGTTCTTGACGTGCTTCTTCGCCTTCATGTCGTCGATCAGCTTCTCGAAGTACTTCTTGCCGACCTCCATGACGACGTCGGAGAACATCTGGATGAAGCGGCGGTAGCAGTCCCAGGCCCAGCGCGGGTTCTTCGTCTGCTTCGCGAGGGTCTCGACGACCTTCTCGTTGAGGCCGAGGTTGAGGATCGTGTCCATCATGCCCGGCATCGACGCGCGCGCGCCGGAGCGGACGGAGACGAGAAGGGGATTGTCCTTGTCGCCGAACTTCTTGCCGGCGGACTTCTCGAGCTTGTCGATGTAC
>CACWJS010000063.1:15646-17360 GCA_902761275.1 uncultured bacterium
CTTGCCGTCGTCGTAGTAGCGCGTGCACGCCTCGGTCGTGATCGTGAAGCCCTGGGGGACGGGGAGTCCGAGACCGGCCATCTCGGCGAGGTTCGCGCCCTTGCCGCCAAGAAGCTCGCGCATGTTAGCGTTTCCTTCGGTCTGCCCTGCGCCAAAGAAATAGACGTATTTCTTGCTGTCCTGCTTTTTCATTTGAACTTTCTTTCTTTGTTTTTCTCTTTTTATTTGTCTTGGTTTCGGATATTTTACCAAATTTGCGTCCGCGCGTGTGGACATTTACGCCCACGACAGCGGGCACATGGCCGTCAGCGCTCGCTGCGGAGCGCGGGATCGAGGCGGTCGCGGAGAACGTCCGCTAGATGGTTGAAGACGAGCACGAGGAGGAAGATCGCGAGCGTCGTGAACGTCATCTCCCACCAGACGCCCTGCCAGAGACGCGCCCTGGCGTTGTTGATCATGACGCCCCACGAGGGCTCGCCCTGCACGCCTATGCCGAGGAACGAGATGAACACCTCGGTCGCCACGGCCGACGGGAAGCGTATCGAGAACTGGATCAGGACGATGTGCGCGACGTTCGGCAGGATATGCCTGAACATTATGCGCATATGCGAGTACCCGAGCACCTTCGCGGCCTGCACGTAGGCGCGGTCGCGGTGCTTCATCACCTCCGCGCGGATCGTTCGGCAGACGCCAACCCACGTCGTGAAGCCTATGCCGAGGTACAGGCCGATCAGCCCCTGGCCGACGACGAGCGAGATCGCGAGGATGAAGAGAAGTCCCGGCATCGACGCGACGGTCGCGCACAGCCACACGACGACGGAGTCGGTCTTGCCGCCGAAGTAGCCGCCGAGAAGCCCGAGGATGACGCCGAGGGGAATCGCGATGAGCGACGTCATTATGCCGACGTGGAACGCGATGCGCGTGCCCTGCACGAGCCGGAGCCCCACGTCGCGCCCGAGGTTGTCGGTGCCGAGCCAGTGCCTCGCGGACGGCGGCTGGTAGCGCTCCTTGGTGTTGACGACGTTGTAGGCCGGCGTGACGTCGCGCGCAAGCGCTACGCGGTACTGGACTTCGCCGTAGACCGCTGCGGCAAAATAGGCGGCGAGGACAATAAGGCAGATCTTAACCGAAAGTCTCATGGATTTTCCCAAGTACGATGTCGACCACCTGCTCGAGCGTCAGGTCGGAAGAGTCGATTTCGATTGCACCGTCCGCCTTCCTGAGCGGAGCGTATTTTCGCGTCGAATCTATCGCGTCCCGCGCGAGAAGCGACGCCTTGACGGTCTCGGCGGACTGGTTGGCGATCCCCTTCTCGACCTCCTCCTTCTGGCGGCGGCGGGCGCGGGCCTCGGCGGAGGCGGTGAGATAGAACCTCGCCGGCGAGTCGGGGAAGACGGCGGTGGTGATGTCGCGCCCTTCGACAACTAAGTCGCCGAAACGCGTCAGGCCGCGAAGGATCGCGGTGATCCTGTCGCGCACGGCCTTGACGGTCGCGACCTGCGAGGCGTGGGCGTTGATCTCGGGCGTGCGTATCCTGTCGCCCGGCTTCTCGCCGTCGACATAGTACGCGATCGCGCCGTTTTCGAAGTGGATGACGCCGGCGGCGCTGTCCTCGGTGTCGAAGGCGGTCACGTCGCTGTCCAGAGCAGTCCAGCGGGAGACGCCCTTGGTCTTGAAATCGCCGATCTTATAGGCGGTGGCGGCGCTGACGCGG
>CACWJS010000064.1 GCA_902761275.1 uncultured bacterium
ATGCGCCGAAGAAGCTTTGCTTCGAAGGGAACATTCGCCGAAGGCGAACCCGAAGGGCGCTCAAGCGTGCGCGCCGCCGTAGCAGGGGCAATTCAACCAGCGGGGAGTTCCCGCGAGGGGTTACTGCTAAGACAGGATTACTATACCCCGGAGGTTGTAATGAGAATCAGCGAAAAACAATTATGTGTAGGCTTGAAGCCGGAATTCATTGCCGCAGAATGTGCATCATGTAGCAAGATTGGCGACCGAATTCTACAGATTCGTGGCAAGTGTGTTATGGTGGATCGAGATCTTGCTGAATTGTACAAAGTTCCTACTAAGGTGCTGAATCAAGCTGTCAAACGCAATGTCGAACGATTCCCTGAAAGGTTTCGCTTCGCTTTGACGCCGCCAGAAAAAGAGGAGGTGGTCACAAATTGTGACCACCTTAAATCCCTGCGCTTCTCGCATGTTCCTGTTTATGCCTTTACAGAACAGGGTGTAGCTATGCTGGCAACGGTATTGAAAAGCGATATTGCCATAAAGACGAGCATAAACATAATGGACGCATTTGTTGCGATGAGGAGCTTTCTGATGTCGAGCGTAGGCGTTCTTCAACGGCTTGGTGCTATTGAAATTAAGCAGCTCGAAACGGACAAGCGGATTGACACTGTGTTTGACGCCCTTGACCGCGGCAACCTGCTCCCAAGTGGGATATTGCCCGCCGAGTCGGAATTTGACTCGATGCGGTATGTCTCGCGCCTGATCGAAAGCGCACAATCGGAAATCGTACTTATCGATCCGTATTCTGATGCGGTCACGCTGGAGGTTCTTTCGAAGAAACGCCTTGGCGTCAAGGTTCGGCTCGTCTGCAAAGATCGCGGCAAGCCGACGCCGACCGAGATAGCAAAGTTCAATCGCCAGTACAAAGGTCTCGTCGTCACTTACTCCGACGACTTCCACGACCGATTCCTCATCATTGACAACGTGGAGCTGCATGGTCTTGGCTCGTCCATAAACTGTCTCGGTCGCCGCGTCACCTCCTATACCACCCGCGACCCGAAGGAGATTGCCAAGCTGCTGGCAACTATTCGAATAATTCGAATAGTTCAAATTGAGGGGAGGAAACCGGCTGAGGCGTCAACTACTCGAAGAATTCGAGCAGTTCGCTCAGAGGGTCAGCAAGCTGGAGAAGCGAATGACGGCTGCCGGGCAATCGATAGACACCATAATATACACGCTGATGCAGCACTGCCCGAGAACCGTGAGATAGGGTTTCGGGCGCTAAATGTGAAGGGGCTATTGATTTGAGAGAAAAAAAAGGGTATAATCCCTTCTGAAGCAACAAAAAGATACCTTACGAGGTATCAAAATGTAATGGCGCAATACGACGATATTTGCGAAGAGGCAATAGCAAACTATGGCCTGATTTCCACAGATCGGGCCGCCGAGCTAGGTGTACACCGAAAGGAACTGTACGATTGGGTTAAGCTGGGGCGCTTAGAGAAATGTGCTCGAGGGTTGTTTCGGATTGCTCATTATCTTCCGACAGAATATGATCACTATGCAATGGCTGTGGCGATTGTTGGCGGTGAGGCCTGGCTGTGGGGCGATGCTGTGCTTGCCATGCACAATCTTGCTCTTGTGAATCCCCTGCGCTACAAGGTCGCAGTCAAACGCAATGTTCGTAAGGCCTTGCCGGAATGGATTGAGATAGTGCATAGGTTCAATGAAGCGGATGCAAGTGAGTTTAACGGCATTCCTTGCCAGAATCTTGCTTCGGTTTTCATAGACAGCAAGAACACGTTGATGATGGATCGTCTTTTGCAGGCAATCAAAGAGGCCTCTAATCGAGGGCTCCTTAATGTGACGGATATGGAACGGTTGAGAAAGGAGTTTCCACTGTGAAACGACCGAATAGCTATGTGAATTTGATCAAGGCCATTAACACTCTCTGCAAGGGGAAAGATGCTGTTCGTGTTTCCCGAGCAATGGCGAATGTCATTGTTGGACAGATTCTGCCCGATGGAGTGGTTAAGGGCGGCAGTTCTTTGATGTTTAGGTTTGGGGAGCAGTTTACTCGCTATACGCGTGATGTTGACACGGCTCGAGTCATGGATCACGAGGAGTACAAGAAGAAGCTTGGCGAGGCGCTTGCGAAGGGGTGGCAGGGTTTTACGGGCGAGCTTGTCGAGGTGCCTCCGCCGAAGCCGAAAGATGTTCCCTCGGCTTATGTCATGTTGCCATACGACATCAAGCTTAAATATATCGGGCGTTCTTGGCAGACAGTCAGAATTGAAATCGGACACAATGAAATCGGCGATGCGGATGATTGCGATCCTTATCTTCCTGACGAAATGGCTCAACTGTTCGAGCAAATGTCTTTCCCTCGTCCGAAGCCCTTGCCGTTGATGAAGCTTTCGTATCAAGTAGCCCAGAAGCTTCACGCCGTCAGCGAAGATGGAAGTGCCCGTGCGCACGATCTAATTGACCTTCAGCTGATCATGCTGCATTCAAAGCCGGAGCTTGCAGACGTTCGCTCGAAGTGTGTCCGTCTGTTTGACTATCGTCGCAAGCAGCCGTGGCCGCCCAAGATTGAAAAGGGCGAAGGTTGGGATGAGATATATGATACAGCTCTTGGGACGATAGCAAACAGGGCAGACATTTGCCTGACTGTCGATGAGGCGATTGCATGTGCGAATGAGCTGATTGCGTCCATAGATAGGGCGTAGGATGCCAGTTTAATAGTATTAAGTAGTTTCAATTTGGGCTGATGCCGGCGCTGTATGAAAAGCGCGAGGCGGGGGATGGATGCAGCGTGTGGCGCCGCCTGATGCCGACTTCGCCAAATACCCGCGACGCGGTCGGTTTTGCGGTTGGGTGACTGCATTTGCGACGGAAGACGCCCATACTCCATATAGTCCCCAAAAGTGTATCTACCCCATTCTGCGTTGGGGTGGTATAATATTTGCGGAGATTCGGGGTGCGGGGTGGCATGGTGCCGCTTCGGCATTATGGAGCAGCTATGAAAACCACAGGTAATTCAAACTGGCGTATTGCGTCAGTTGCGCTTCTCTGCGCAGCGGCGCTTTCTGCGTCTGCAATAACACAGGAGGAATGGGAAGCGGATCCCACGCTGATTCCCACTCCGTCTGCGACAAGCGAGTTCTATGTGACTGGTACCGCGCCGACTGATTCGACGGGAGAGCAATCCGTCTCAGCCGAAATGACGGGGCTTGACGCGACGCCGAATGTCCGTGTGTACGAGTTCCAGTTTCAGTCATGGCTCCGGACGGTGTTCCGGGGATTGTATTTTATTCTTCGCTAAGCTTAACACACAGAAAGGAAATCAAAAATGAAGTCACTGACGTTTCTCGTCTCGGCTCTCGCCGCCGCGCCTCTTCTCGCCGCCGTGGACGCCCACTAAGGAATGGGACAGGGAATGGTCGAACGACCGCCGCTGGAGCTAAACCATAAACAACAAAACATGAAAGGCCACGAAATGAAGACGACATTGGCGACAACCGCTGCGCTTGCACTTGCCCTGGCTGCCCAGGCGGAATTCAAGGTTGACCGCGCGGCGATGAGCGAGAAATACTGGAGCATCTGGAACGACGAGGCCCAGGCGAAGATCGACGCCGACATCGAGCGGAACCGCAAGGCGGATGCGACCTTCGAAGTCGCAGCTCCCGACGGCGCGGAGGTGAAGGTCGAGCAGATCGGCCACGCGTTCCGCTTCGGTGCGCATATCTTCAACTTCGACCAGCTTGGGCGCGACGAGTGGAACGCCGCCTACAAGGCGAGCTACGGCGAGGGCGGAATCTTCAACCAGGCGACCGTCGCGTTCTTCTGGAATCGGTACGAACCGGTCCCCGGTCGTCTCCGCGCCGGCGGCGACTACGAGGACACCGCGCGGTTCTGGAACTCGCTTTCGCGCGAAGAGGCGATGGAGCATCCTTTCTGGCGTCGCCCCGCGCCCGGGCCCGCCGTCAACTACTTGAGGTCGCGCGGAGTGGCGATCCACGGCCACCTCCTGATCTGGGGTTCGCTCAAGCCGAACTGGATCTACGACTGGTACTGCCCCGAAAGCGAGAAGCGAGCGTTCGACGCCATCGGGATTCCGCGCAGCGACGCCAAAGACTTTCCCAAGACCGCCAACTGGGACGGCGGCTACAGCAGGTACTGGCGCGCCTGCTGGTCGAACGCGTACAAGTCGTTCTCCGAGGCTGAGATCGCGGCAATGGCGCCGACGTTCGTCCGCCGCATGCCGGAGATATTCCGCAAGCGCGTCTTTGACGTCGCGCGCGACTTCGGCGAGGTCGTCGACAGCTGGGACGTCGTGAACGAATCTACCGACGACTGGACGAAGTACCGCAAGTCGCGCACCGGACTCCCCGTCTGGAAGAGCGTCTACGGCCTCATGCCCGGCGACTATCCGCTCCACGCGCTTCTCGACGCGAAGGAGGCATTCCCCGCCAAGGCCAATCTCGCCATCAACGACTACAACATCAGCCCCGATTTCCTCGCGCAGGTGAAGGACCTCGAAGCCGAGGGCTCCAAGATCGACATCGTCGGCTGCCAGATGCATCTCCTCAACACCAACGACTGCATGCGCCTCGCGCTCGGCGAGACAGGCATCAGCTGGATATCGACGCCAGCCGACATCCGTGGCCGCCTCGACATGATGGCGAAGACAGGCCGTCCGCTGCATGTCTCCGAGGTGACGATCACATCGCCTGGCGCCGACGACCGCAGCCGCATGATACAGGCGGTCCTGACGCGAAACATCTACCGCGCGTGGTTCTCCCATCCAAAGACAATGGGCATCACCTGGTGGAACACGGTTGACGGCGGCGGCTTCAAGAGCGAGCCGCTTGTCTCCGGGCTTTTCACGACCGATCTTAGGCACAAGCCCGCATACGACGCGCTCGACGACCTCATCAACCGCGAATGGAAGACCAAGACGACCGCAAAGGCATCTGGCGGCAAGGTCGCGTTTCGCGGCTTCAAGGGGCGCTACCGCCTTTCGTGGAAGGACGCCGAGGGCAAGGGGCGCAGCAAGTTCGTCGAGGTCGAGTGAAGACATCTTGTACACGCGGAAAGGAAACGGCATGTTTTCACGTGAGTGACAATAAGATTGTAACAAACCATGAGAAAAGGAGTGCGCAAAAATGAGCAAAGCTAGATTGGCAATAGCGCCGGTTGTGGCGGTCGCGGCTACGGCATTGGCGGCGACGATGCAGTTCGCGTCAGCCGAGACAAAGACGGTTGATGACCTCGCGGGACTCCGGCCCGATACGCAGGGGGTCGAGACCAATGCGTTCTGGGACACGCGGGCGCACCTCACCTTCACGGTGCAGAGCAGCCTGGGCGTCAGCACAAACGCCTTCGACACGTCGGTGCTGACAGTCGCCGGGTCAAACATCGGCGATGTCGGTAAACAAGACGGCCTGATTTTGATTTTCCGTTGATCACGGGAGGAATGAAAATGAAAACGAGAACCGCATTGTCTCTTGCCTTGTCGCTCTTCGCGGCAACGGCTTTCGCCGCAGCGCCGCAGGTCGGCAACGTCTTGCTTTCCGCCAACGGCAGCAGGGCCACGATAACCTACGACCTTACCGGTCCGGCTGGCATCGTCACCATGGAGATACAGACGAACACCGTCGCCGACCTTTCGGGCGAATGGCTGCCGCTCGACGGCCTTATGCTCACGAACGTGTCCGGTGATGTCTCTTGCGTCGTCCAGCCGGGAACTGGTCGCCAGATCATCTGGCCGACAAAGGAGATTCTCGGTGAAACGAAGCTGAAGAACGCGCGTGCCGTGCTGACCGCATGGTCAACGAACGCTCCGCCCGACTGGTGCATCGGCGACCTCACGGGCGCGGACGTCCCGCGCTACTACACGGCGACCAACTACTTCCCGCTCGGCTTCGGGGACGACGTGTACAAGACCTCGAAGATCGTTTACAAGCGCGTCCGCGCCAAGGGCAAGTCCTTCTCCATGGGGCAGCCGACGGCCATCGACACGTATTCTGGCGGAGGCGTCCATCCTGTCACCCTTGCGCGTGACTACTACCTCGCCATCTACGAGACGACCCAGGCGCAGTACCACTACGCGACGGGCAAGAAGTCGCCGTATAACGTGACCCAGTGGCCAACTGACCAGCTGTATACCAACTCGGTGCTTCCGTATCTTGTCGGCTGGTGGGACAATGCCCGTGGCGGCGATTTCGCCGCCGACGGATACGGGTCTGCCCTCTCCAGTTCCTTTGTCGGGAAGGCGCGGACGAAGACGGGGCTTCTCATCGACCTCCCGACCGAGGCCGAGTGGGAGTTCGCCGCGCGTTGCGGCGGCATGAGGACGAAGAACCAGCTTGTGAATGGCGAGGATGCCGCTGCAATCACGGATGTCGCCTGGGTCAGTTCCAATTCCGACAATATCTACCATGATGTCGGGCTCCTCCTGCCCAACGACTGGGGTTTTTACGACATGATAGGCAATGTTGCCGAGTGGTGTCTCGACCCAGTGGTGAACAACAACAACGTGCCTGTTCAGTTCGACGGAACGGAGGCCTTTGACCCGATTGGAACGGCGGGAGCCGCGTCGCACGTCAACCGTGGTAGTCACAGTCGCACGTCATACGGCTACAACGTCACCGCGAGAAGCACGTATGGAATGGGACAAGCTGGCTATGGCTTCCGCACCGTCGCCATCATCGAGCCGCACGACTTCTCTGTCGAGCCGGACGTGGTGGACGTCACAATGTTCCAGAACCCGGCAACGCGCACCATCAAGATTGGCTACAACCTCACGGGCGAAGACAAGATCGTGACAATGGTCATCGAGACGAACACTGTCGCGGACGCGAGCGGCGAATGGATTGCGCTCCACGAGCAGACGACCAGCTCCGCATACGGAGACGTGAACCGCATCGTGAAGGCCGGTGCCGGCTCCAAGTGGATCTACTGGAACCCGGACGAGACCTTCGCCGACGAGACGGTTGCCTCGGGCGCGGCGCGCGCCGTGCTGACGGCATGGGCGACGAACACGCCGCCGAACTACATGGTGGTCGATCTCAACGGCAACAGCATCGTCCGCTATTACGTCTCCACGAACGCGATTCCGGACGGCGGGCTTTCCAATCCCATCTACCGAACGCGCTACATGGTCTTCAGGAAGATTCCGGCGAAGGACATCATCTGGCTAAAGGGCGTAGATCCAACAACAGACACGGTGTCGAGCTGGACGGCAAACAACCTCGCGACAAACGCGCCGCACCGGGTAAAACTCACCTACGACTACTACATTGGTCTCTATGAGTTGACCCGCGCTCAGGCTTGTACAATCAGAGGCAACAAGGCGGGAGCATACGGAACCTGCGCCGACATATACTCCTACGTGGACACGCTCCCGGCTGGAGGCTGCTATTTCACCGATTTCTCAAATCGGACGACGAATATGCTTAATCGGGCGGACTGGTTCGGCGGGCAGCTTGAATTCAAGATCCAGTCCGATGCCGAATGGGAGTTCGCCTGCCGCGCCGGAGAGCCTAAGGTGCTCTATTCGGGAGACAACTATTCGCGCAACAACTTGAGTGCAATAGCCAATCTAACAGCGGATTTAGCCGAAGGTGGATCCATGCCGTGCAACCGCTGGGGACTCTACGACATGCTCGGGAACATGGCCGAAATCTGCCGCGACTCCATAAGGAGATCCGACGGCGTTGACAATTGGTCATATTGGAAGGATGACTCTGGATATCAGGCGGACGGCTACATTACCGATCCCGAAGGTACGGGGGTTGAAAACGCCAACAGACATGTACTTCGAGGATTCTACGCCCTTGGTGCCAATTCCTATCAAGTCAGTGACGGCACAGGGTACACGGCGGTGGCCGGTCAGAACAACAAGTATGGCACTCGCCTTGTCTGCCCTATTCCGAACGGCGATTGAGGTCTCGAAATGAGGAAGTTTGCAGCAGTTGCCGTGGCGTTGGCGGCATTCGCGGCGCTGGCGGAGACGGTTGTAATCCCGACGCTGCCGCCGCCGAACATCGTGGATGGCGATCTCGCCGACCCCTGCTGGGCGAAAGCCTACAGGACGCCGCCTTTCACATCGGCGAAGGAGGGCGATGAAATCACGGAGGCGACGTGCGCCTACGCCTTCTGCGGCGAATCGGCGCTCTACGTCGCCTACCGGTGCGAGTTCGCCGACATCGCCCCGCGCGAGAAGGCCGTCGCCTCGTCGAAGGGCGCCTTCGACTGCGACTGCGTGGAAACCTTCATCGACGCCGGCGACACCGGCAACTACGCGCATCTCGCGGTGAACGTCGCTGGCGACATCTACAAGGCTGGTTTCTGCGGCGACGCCAAGGCCACCGTCCAGCTCCACGAAAAGGACTGGACGGTGGAGATCGAGATACCCTATTCGTCGCTGAAGTTGTCGGGGCAGGTCTTCTCGAAGAACTGGAAGATCAACTTCTGCCGGGGCAACTACGGCATCAAGGAGATTTCCTCCTGGGCAAAGCTCGGCACAGGCAGCTTCCACGACACCGCCGCGTTCAACGCCGTCACGGGCATCCCAGCCGATCTCGTCCAGCTCGCCAAGGAACAGGCCACCGCCGCGCGCGGCGACTTCGACTTCCGGCTCGACCATGTCATCTGCGCCGGCGTCGACAAGATCAGGGCCACGCTGGACTTGGTCACCGAAAAGTCGCTGAAGGGGTGCGCGGTCCGCGCGCGAATCCTCGACGGCACGAACGAAGTCTTGTCCACGACGGTTAGGCCCGTCTATTTCCACAACGAGGCGGAACTCCCCATTGGCGCCTTGCCGGATGGCCGCTACGCCTTTGAAATCGCGCTCGTGGGGCCGGACGGCTCCGTCGAGAAGTCGCGCTCGGAGGACTTCTGGAAAGTCCCGCCGCCGATGGGGAACCCCGCCAAGGCCAAGGTCGAGATTCGCGACCAGAATATCTACGTCAACGGAAAGTTCTTCTTTCCGATAATCACATGGCAGTTCTCGGCATCTGGCGATTTCAAGACGCGTGATGAATGGGAGTCGGCCAACGACGCACTGTACGCCGATATGGCTGCGCACGGCATAAACGCACTTATTGACCAAGGTCCCGAAATGTCCGACCTTCCACCCGAATGGTTCGAGAAGACGAAATCCATGCCGGCATGGCACAAAAAGCAATACGAAACCCATCGCCGCCTTGGAGTGGGGCTTGCCGACTTTGCACGCATTGCCTCCCGGCACGGCATATACATCATCCACTGCTCGCCGTTTCTTGGCAGGAAGAACATCGATTCCGCATTTGCGCGCCAGTGCTTCGTGGAAGAGATGCTGAAATACCGCGATATTCCCAACATCCTCTGCTGGCACACGGCGGACGAGACGGACGGGCAGGTCGATGAGAACCTCCTTCGCAACCGGCTATATCATGAGATCGACCCCGGACGCTTCACTTGGCTCAACGTCATAAACGCCGTTTCCGCCAACAAGAACGCGGCCGACGTACTTTCGACCGACCCGTATCCGATCCCGAACGCCAAGATCACGATGGTCGCCAACCACGCTGATCGTCTGAAGCAGAACACCGAGGGGCGTCCTGGGGTCGCGAGCTGGCTTTGGCTGCAGGACTTCGGCGGCGAGGGCAGTTGGACGCGGCCACCTACGCCAGAGGAGGTCAGGGCGATGGCGATGCTTGCGCTGAACCACGGAATGAGCGGCATCGCGTATTTCAACTACATGGAGCCGAAGCAGCGCAACGGCGTCCGACAGCACCCGGAAGGATGGTCGATGCTCAAAAAGTTCAATGCCCATCTCCAGAAATGTGCCGAGCCGATGCTGACGGGAAAGCGGCTCTTTCTTGGCCGTCGCGGCGATGAGGATGTCCTCGAATTCGAGTTCAAAGGACGCAAATACCGCTCGTTGGTGAATGTCGAAACCTTTGAATGCAGAATCATGGCGGTGGAATGAGAAACATAGCGGCATTGCGAGGTATGGCTCTTGTAGCCGTGGCGATCCCTGCAATAGCTGTCGCTGGAATCGAAGTCAGCGTTTCGCGCGGCGCAGCACCTGAGAACCTCTTCGCGGGGAAGAATTTTGATTTCGGGAATGGGCTGGCCGGATGGATGAACAAGTATACCAACGAGGTGACCTGCGTCGAGGCCGAAGGGCGCGGCAAGGCTCTGTTCTGCGTCGCAGGCACCGGCAAGTCCGCCGGACAGGTCTTCACGGCATTCCGCTACGTCAAGTTTGACCCGGCGTGGAAGGGACGCACATTCATCCTCTCCTGCGACATCAAGCCGTCGGCGAAGGTGTCGTCCGGGGCGCTGCCTGACTCAGGCAGCGGTCTTGGCTGCAAGGCCTCTTTCTGGTCTAAAGACTGGAAGAAGAGCATAGGAGTGGGATGCATGGCCGAGGGGCCGGAAAGGTGGCAGAGGATATGCTCGCGGCCCTTCGAATTCCCGGAGTGGGCGGCGTATATGGGTGTCTCGGCCGGACTCGAATACTCGAAGGGGTCGGGATTCGTCGATGACATCGCCCTTGAGGAGGCGATTTCGGCAATCGACGTCGCCGTGGAGTCCGATGTGCCCATCCGCCAGGTCAAAGCCGTCGGCGACTCCTGCCGGATACTTTTCGACAGCGGGATAGTGGACGGCGGAGCGACGTGGAAGCGGCGCATACCGATCGGGTCGTGCCGCCGCGTGAAGGTCTATGCCGTGGACGCCAATGGCAAAGTGGCCGTCGCAGAAAGCGTCAAAGAAGAGGTCGAAAAGAAATCAGGAAAGTAAAAATGAAACGATTGTACGTAGTTATTCTCGCGGCGATGACGGTGTTCGCTGCGTTTGATGCGGTTGCCGCAAATGCGTGGATGCAGAATGCGCGCAGATCGTCGGAGTGCGTGTTTCCTGCGGCGCGGGGAGTCCTCGCGCGGTTCGCCGGCGAGGATGTGGCGGACAAGTTCGCGTTCGAGCGCATGGAGGCGGATGAGCCGCAGGCAGAGGTGTCGGCAAGGGACGGGAAGATTCTCGTCAGGGCGACGGACGAGAACCGCGCCGCCGCCGCAGTTGGGAGGTACATCCGCGAGGTCGCGAAAGGACACTGGAGCCGCTGCGGCAACCGTGTTCCCGCCGAATGGCCGCTTCCGGCGAAGACGCTGAAGGTGAAGTCCGTGCTTCCGCACATGCATGCGTACAACTACTGCGTGTTCTCGTATTCGTTTGCGTTCTATGGAAAGGAGGAGTGGCGGGAGAACATCGATCGCCTTGCGCTTTCGGGCTTTACGTCTGCGCTCGTCCCGACCGCCAACATGAAGGTATGGCAACTCTTCATGCGCGACGCAGGGTTTTCCGAAGAGCAGATATCGGCATTCATACCAGACGAGATGGCGCAGTCGTGGACGAACTGTGGCGTCATGGAGGGCGTCGGCGCTCCGTTCCCGACGGATCGCATTGACGAGGAGGCGGAGCTTGGTCGCTGGATAGTAAAGGAGATGCGAGCGCTCGGCATAGAGCCGATGCTACAGGGCTTCACGGGCCTTCTGCCGAACAGTTCCACCAACGTCATCTGCGGTGCGAAGTGGCCGGACGCCAGGATATACGAACAGGGACGCTGGGCGGGCAACCTTAAACGGCCTGTGCTGCTCGACGCGACGACGGACGCCTACGCGAAGTTGGCGAAGATGTGGTACAGGCGACTCTACGAGGTGTACGGAATTTCAAATCCTCGTTACTTCGTGGGGAACCTCTTCAGCGAGGGAGGCGTGGCGAAGGGCGTCGATTGCCGCAGCATTGCGGCGGCGATGCAGCGAGAGCAGCAGATCGCCTCTCCCGGTTCGACATGGTGCATCAGCTGCTGGGGAGCAGCACCGCGCCAAGACCTGCTGGAAGGGCTTGATCCCGATCTCACGCGGATAATCGTCCTTGACAGGAACATGGCGAATGGAGGAGTGTTTCCGCGTAGCTTTGGCAAGATTACGTGGTTGTGGGGAGAACTTCTGAACTTCGGCGGGAACGAGGGGATGTACGGCGGGATGAACGCATTGCTCAATCTAGGCGGACATCAAAATGGCGTGAACGGCAAGACCCTTCGCGGCTATGCGCTGGAATCAGAGGGGCTCGATACCAATCCAGTGTTCTACGACCTGTTTACTGATCTTTTCTTCCGCCCGGGTGCGGTTTCTGGCGAAGGGGGGCTTGAGCGCTGGCTTTCCGGCTATGCAGAGCGACGCTATGGCATCAGGGACGAACGCATTGAAAAGGCGCTTTTGATCCTTGCGCGTTCGGTGTGGAACGTGAACAGATGTCAGGAAGGATGCTCCGAGACGGTGTTTTGCGCGAGGCCGAAGTGGAACGTTGCGAAGTCGTCCACATGGGCGAGCGACAAGCCGCCCTATTACAGCGCGAAAGATGTTGAAGATGCTGCACAGCTGTATTTGAGCGTCGCAAAGGAACGGCGACAGTTGCTGGAGTTGGCGACGTTCCGCCACGATTTTACCGACGTGTTCCGGCAGGTGCTTTCGGATCGCGGTCTTGCGCTTGTGCCGCAGCTGAAGGATTCTTCTTCTGCGCGCGCGGAATTCCTTTCGCTCATCCGCAGGATGGATGAGCTTCTCGCGTGTACAGATGCGTTCAGGCTCGATACATACGAGGCGCGGGCGAGAAGGCGTGCGGGGGAGCGAGGCGTCCGTTCGATTCGCCGGATGTTCACCACATGGATAGAGCGCCCGAACTCAGACTTGAACGACTACGCGCACCACCAGTTCGCTGGACTGCTCGGCAACTACTACCAGAAGCGGTGGGAGGCGTTCTTCGCGAATCCAGAAAATGCGGATGCGAAGTTAGACGAGCTGGAACGTTCCGCGCCGTCTGCTGTCTGGGACATGCCACCGAATAGCAAAGACATTCTGTTGGTTGTCGAGAGGCTCTAAAAGGAATGCGGCGTAAATGAGAACACGGTGCGGAATAATTTTGGCGGCGTACGCCGTGGCGACATGTGCGGTTGGCGCGGAGCATTGTCGTCCGACCGGCGAACTGCAGGAGAAGGCGCAGGCGCTGGCGGACCTTGCGGTGAAGGAAGGCTTGCAGGGCGCATTGCAGTTCTGCGCGTTCAAGGACGGCAAGTGCATTGTTGACGTCTGGGCGGGGACGATGACGACGAATGCCGGAGCGGCGAAGATAGACGGCGATACGCTCTTCCCGATCTTCTCGACCGAAAAGCCATTGCTCGCGACTGCTGTCCACCGCAGCGCAGAACGCGGCAAGCTTGAATACGACAAGCCGGTGTGCGAATACTGGCCGGAATTCAGGGGCGGCGGAAAAGAGACTTTGACCGTGCGCGAACTTATGGGCTACCGCAGCGGACTTCCCGACCGCAAGCCGGGGGTTGAATGGGACGACGTCTCGACCATGTCCGATTGGCGGGGAATGCTTGAATGGTATGCATCCAGCGTAGCAAAAAGGGTCAGACCTGATTGCCACAGTAAATTACCACAGTAAAGAAACATGGCGGCAACAAACAGAATGAAGATTGGTATGGGTCAGAGCGTCGCGGGAAATGTGCGACTTGTGGGGCAACTCGGCGTAGCAACATGACGGTTTGGGTTAAAGGTAAATGCTTGTCGGGTTGACAGAGATGTGATATATATGCTACAATTTGCCGCGTGAAAACGATACGCCAGACCAAGTTGTATATGAAATGGTATGCGCGGCTTAAAGACCGTATGGCAAGAATGCGGATAGCTGTGCGCATAAGACGAATGCAAAACGGCAACATTGGGGACGTGAAGTCGGTGGGTGACGGAGTATTTGAATTGCGATTCGACTTCGGTCCTGGATATAGGGTATATTACACGGAAAGAGACAACGAAATTATAATACTGCTGGCCGGTGGAGATAAATCGACACAGAAGTCGGACATAGAAACTGCAAGGAAACTTGCTGCAACAATTTGAGGAGGTAGACATGAAGACAAAACTGTATAAGTGGAACATCGAAGATTCGCTGAAGACGCCTGAAGATCGTGCTGCATACATAGAGGCCGCAATGGAGGCTAACGATCCTGAGTTTATGTCTATTGCCCTTGGAGACGTTGCCAAGGCCGAAGGTATGAGCAAGGTCGCCCGCAAGGCCAACGTTACTAGAGAGAATCTATATAGGGCGTTCGCTCCAGGTGGGAACCCAACGATCACCACTGTAATGAGGGTGCTGAATGCGCTTGGATTAACTATTCGCATTGCGCCAGCAGGCGTATCATAATGCATCTCGCATCAAATCTGTGGGGACACACCCCACGAAAGCGTTGTAAAACGGCCGTTTAGCATTTTGGGAAAATAGGTCGGTTTTCCCAAAATGGGAGTCCTGAAAATTGAACATTTGCCTATTTTTCGAGGGTACGGGCCAAGGCGTCGCGGGGAAGATTACCAACGTGACGCGGCTGCGCGATCTTTGCGTAGAGGATGCGCGGCAGTTCCGCCGCGGTTTATGCGGCGGCAGTGAGGTGGTGGAGCGAATGTCCGAGCGAGCGGATGCGGCGTATTCGCCGAGGCTCCATGAGCTTTCGGCCGCCGCCTCACGAATCCTTTTGCGAGTGGTTGAGTCGGAGTTGTAGGACCACGGATGTGGGATGGTTGAGTCGAAATCGTGTCGTTCTTGTATTCGACCCGATGGATGGTTGGCTCGGGGTTGAGTGGCGGTTGATTCCGTCCATATCGGGGTTGGGAAATGGTTGAATCGGCAGTTGGAGTTTCGGGATGAGCAGAGAATGATAGGGTCGATTAGGGACGCATGGTGATTCAGTTTGAAGGTACATCCACGACCATCCGCAGCGACATGGCGTGATCTGACTGCAGCTCTTCCTTGAACTGCTGGCAATTCCCGAT
>CACWJS010000065.1 GCA_902761275.1 uncultured bacterium
AGACGAGGATATCATCTCATATTTCGCCGCATTTGTCAATGGGGTGCGGTAAATTCAATATCCACGGGCTTCATGCGCCATGAACTAAATCACCATGTCCGCACATCCGTCTGGCGCAATTCAAACGTCTGAGGTCACAAATTTTTAGTATAATTTATGTCAACTGTCATGGACGGAGAAGTAAAGAGACTGCTCGGCAAGTACGCGGCGAAGTATGAAAAAGCGGAATTCCTCGAGGGAGATCCGTCGCGCTTCATGCATCTCGTGACTGGCGTGGCAAACCAGGAGGCGACGGCCTTCGTCGCCTCGTGCCTCAGCTTCGGCGCGAGAAGCCAGTTCCTGCCGCGCATACAGTGGCTTCTCGACCGCGCTCGCGGCAATATGGACCACTGGATCAGGACAGGCGAGTTCGAGCACGACATGAAGCACGGCGACTCGCGCTGCTTCTACCGATTCTTCACCTACTCCGACATGCACCGCTTCTTCGCGCGCTACCGCGAGATAATGAAACAGCACGGCTCGCTCGGGGGATTCGTGCGCGACTCTGCAAACGGCGACGCCACTGCGGCAGTCGAGGCGATCTGCCGCCGCTTCAACGAAGGCGAGCCATGCGGCGTCGTGCCGAAAGACCCTCATTCCGCCTGCAAGCGCGTCTGCATGTTCCTGAGGTGGATGGTCCGCACCGACTCGCCGGTCGACCTCGGGCTCTGGGCAGACTTCATCGACCGCCGCACACTCGTCATTCCCCTCGACACGCATGTCGTGCAGGAAGCGCGGCGACTCGGACTTCTCACAAGCGCCTGCACCTCGATGTCAGTCGCGCGGCGGCTAACGGCAAAGCTCGCAGAGGTCTTTCCCGACGATCCGTGCCGAGGTGACTTCGCGCTCTTTGGATATGGCGTCGACGAATCGAGCGGCGCAAAGACGGGAGCAAGCGCATGAGCGAAGCCGGGATTCTCGAAAAGGCGTCCGCGAAGGCGCGCGCGCTTACGCGCGGCGAACTTGCCGCGCTCATCGACTGGCCAGACCTAGACGCGCTCTTCAAGGCCGCATACGCCGTGAAGCTCCGCGAAATCGGCCCTCGCGTCTCGCTGAGGGGGCTTATCGAGTTCGGGAATGTCTGCGAAAAAGACTGCCTCTACTGCGGCATACGCAAGTCGAACGCAAATGTGCGCCGCTACCGCATGACGGCCGACGAAATCGTCGCCGCCGCAAAGCGCGCCAAGGACGCAGGGTACGGTAGCGTCGTCTTGCAGTCGGGAGAGCTTACAGGGGAGGCGAGCGTCGCGTTTGCGGAAGACATCGTCCGCCGCATCCACGAGGACGCGGGCGACGAGTTTGGAATAACCTTGAGTCTCGGCGAGCAGACCGAGGAAACGTACCGCCGCTGGAAAGAGGCCGGCGCACACCGCTATCTTCTTCGCATTGAAACGTCGAACCCGGAACTCTACGCAAAGCTCCATCCCGCGAACCATTCCTGGGAAGCGCGGCGCAACTGCATAAGGGCGCTAAGGCGATGCGGCTACCAGGTCGGGACAGGCATCATGTCAGGCCTTCCAGGCCAGACGACAGATGACCTCGCCGCAGACATCGAGTTTTTCGCAACCGAAGACATCGACATGATCGGCATGGGGCCCTATATCCCCCACCCCGACACTCCCCTCGGCGCGGGCCAGTCACTTACAGGCGACGCAGCGAAGAAGCGCCTTGAGCTGGGTCTAAGGATGATCGCGGCTACGCGGCTCTACCTCCACGACGTGAACATCGCCGCGGCAACTGCGCTACAGGCCCTTTCAGACGACGGGCGCGAACGTGGGCTCCTCGCAGGTGCAAATGTCGTCATGCCGAATGTCACGGACACGCGCTACCGCGCGGACTATCAGCTATACACGGGTAAGCCATGCATTGGCGAGGCTTCCGACCTCTGCCGCGGCTGCATGGCGCGGCGTATCGAGTCGATTGGCGAAGAACCGCTGTGGAACGCGCGCGGAGATTCGCCGCACTGGAGAAAGAGATGAAGATCGCAGTTGGGCTTTCGGGCGGAGTTGATTCCGCAGTGGCCGCGCTTCTACTGAAGCGCGAGGGGCACGATGTCACCGGCATCACGATGAAGCTCTGGCGCGAAGGCCGCTACATGGGCGGCGAGAGAGACGCCTGCTTCGGCCCGGGCGAAGCCGAGGACATCGCGGCGGCGGAAGCGTTTGCCGCGAAGCTCGGCATCGACTACCGTGTCTTCGACTGCTCGGAGGAATACGAGAAAATCGTCCTCGACTACTTCCGCCGCGAGCGCACGGCGGGGCGGACTCCTAATCCTTGCATCGTATGCAACCGCAACATGAAGTTCGGGATGCTGCCAAAGCTTGCGGAGAAGGAGATTGGTTTTGACAAGTTCGCGACTGGCCACTACGCGAGGATCGTCGAGCGCAGCGGTCGTCTCGCAATCGCCCGCGCCGCAGACGAGGGGAAGGACCAGAGCTACTTCCTCTGGGGGCTTTCGCAGGAGCAGATCGCGCGGGCGATGTTTCCGCTCGGCGCGCTCTCAAAGGGCGAAGTGCGCAACATCGCGCGCGAAGCAGGGCTTCCGATGGCGGACAAGCAAGACTCGCAGGACTTCTACTCCGGCGACAGCAACGAGCTTCTCGACACCGAGGACCGCCCAGGCGACATAGTGACGACAGACGGCAAGAAGCTTGGGCGACATCGCGGCTACTGGCACTACACCGTGGGCCAGCGACAGGGGCTCGGCATCGGCGGAGGAACGCCCTTCTACGTCGTGCGCGTCGACGTATGCAGGAACGAGGTTGTAGTCGGCCGACGCGAGGATGCCGTGGCAAGTTCGCTAATCGTCCGCGACCTCAACTGGCAAGGAATCGCTGAGACTGCCGAACCGGTAACGGGGCTTGTAAAAATCCGTTCGACCGGCAGACCAATCGGCCCTGTCACGCTCGAAAACGGCGTCCTACGCGCATCGTGCGAACTCTTCGGCGTCGCACCAGGGCAGTCCGCCGTCCTCTACGGCGAAGACGGCACCATCCTCTGCGGCGGAATAATCGAAAATAGCCACCCGTGTTGACATTGGAGCCCGCGTCTCTTGCAAGTAAAGAAGATGTTTTGGTAAACTATGAAAAACGGCAAGCCGAGAAGCGGTAGACCGTCGACAAGACAAAGGAGGAAACGCTGTGATAGTCGTAAACACGGAAACAATACCAGGATTTGAAATCGTCGAGATCAAGGGTCTCGTGCAGGGCAACACCGTTCGCGCGAAGCATGTCGGCCGCGACATTGCTGCCGGGTTCAAGAACCTCGTCGGCGGCGAGCTCAAGGGCTACACGGAGCTGTTGACGGAATCGCGCCGCGAGGCAACTTCGCGAATGATGTTCCAGGCCGAGCAGCTTGGCGCGAACGCAATCGTTAACGTCAGGTTCTCGACGAGCGCAATTACGTCCGGTGCGTCGGAAATGATGTCCTACGGCACGGCGGTACTTGTCCGCCAGGCAAACTGACGAGGATTCCCTTTATGGAGACTTCCGCCAACAACGATGGCCTCTTTGTGCTCGCGTTCTACATCGGCCTGCCGCTTGTGCTTCTTGCGGCGCAATGGCTGATAGGGGGCGCGATCGAGAGACGTCACCTCAAGATGCTCGCCACCCGCGAGCGCATGCTGGACGGCTTCCTGGTCACTTCGCTCAAGAAGCCGCCGGCCGGAGCTGTTTCGTCGTCCCGTCCGCCGATGCTTGTAACTGGCGAAGCCGTGATCTCCAGCGACTACTTCAAGAACTGGCTGTTCGGATTCATCGCTTTCTTCGGCGGAGAGTCAAAGACCTTTACGCGCCTCTTCGACCGCGCGCGCCGCGAGGCGACGCTGCGGATGATAGACCAGGCCCGCCTCGCGGGATACAACGCAATCTGCAACGTCCGCTACGAATCGGCGGACATCGCGGGAAACGCCGCGACCAGCGGCGGCAGGAATAAAACGCTCAAAATGGCGTCCTGCACCGTCTCAGGCACGGCATACTTACAGACATAGCGTCATGGACGACATACGCGACGAACCGGCGTTGTGCGGCGTGACGCAGTCCTGCGTCGAAGCCGGTTCCAATGGCGTCTGGGGCGAGCCCGCGCTTGTCGACGCGACGGCGGCCGATGCGGAACGCAGTCGCCATCGCGCCTGGCTGGCAGAACAGTGGTCTCGCACATCGGCGAAGACGCGCTTTGTGGTCTTCTTCCTTCTCTGCGCCTTTTCCGGACTTGCGGCCATTCCCTGCGCGATGCTGAAGGAGGGGTTCGGCTATGGCGCCCTTCTGATTGTCGTCGCCGCTCCTGTGGTGGAGGAGATGGCAAAGGCAATTCTGCCGCTGATGTTGCTGGAGAAGCGTCCGTGGTTCTTCGGGTCATATTTGTCCATCGTCCTCGTCGGACTGCTTTCCGGGGCCGTATTCGCGTCTGTAGAAAACGCGCTATATTTCTTCGTCTACATCCCCTCCGAGAAGCTGACGCAGGGAACTATTCTCTGGAGACTCGTCGTCTGCACCGCGATGCATGTCGGCTGCGCAGCTCTCGCCTGCAGCGGACTTGCGCGCGCTTGGAGCCGTGCCCGCGAAAGGCTCGCCGAATTCGAGATGTCCGTCGCGATGCCGCGCCTAATCGCGGCCGTCATCATACACGGCGTCTACAATCTCGGCGCGCTCATCTTCGCCATCCTCAGCCGCTTAATTATTTTCTACCTCAAAGCCGTCAACTTGCAGGCGCCATAAAGGTGCAGCGCTTGCCGGCGTTGTCGCGGACAATTGCCTGCCACGCAGGATTTGGCGCTGCGTCCGCTGAAAGCGGTTGCGGAGTGAAATAGTCGTACTGGACAAGCGAAAGCTCGGCACGGTCGGGATATTCGCGCAGCAGGCAATATCCGATGTCGCCCCAATGCCCCGTCGAAGGGAGTGCGGCGGTGTGACCAACGCGCCCATCGTTCCAGCGTCTCAGCGAACGGGTGACATACCATTGATGGTCGTGGCCGTGGATGTAGCCGCAGCAGTTCGTCGGCGCTTCCTTGGTTCCCATGATCAACTCGCCGAACTTCTGCGCAGAAACCGACGACCTGCCCTTCCCGGGATCGCCGAGTTCGTCTGCAGGATGGTGCGCAAGGACGAACAGTGGACGTTTCGACGCTGCGCACTCGGCCTTGAGCCATTCGCGCTGGGCGTCGTCAAGCGTTCCCGGCGTGATCCACCTGTCCGTCTCCACAGGCTGATCGAGGGTGTCGGCCATTATGTAGTCGAAATGCACGCCGCGAACTTTGCTGACGATGCGCCCTGGAACAGGCGAGCGGTCGGCATACTCCGGCCAGAGTTCGAGGAAGTTCTCGCGGCGGTCGTGGTTTCCCATGCCGATCGTAACCTCGATACCGGCGTCGAGAACTGGCTGAAGCAGAGTGCGCGAAAGCGCGTAGTCCTCCTTCCGCCCCCAAAGATACGCAAGGTCCCCGGGGATCAGCATCTTCGCTGGAAGCGGATCAAGCGCAAGGACGCGCGCAATGCACTCGGCAAACTTCTCACCCTGGTACTTGGGCGAATTCCAGTTCCCCACATGGCAATCAGACAAGATTGCGACAAGCGTCTCTTCCTTTCGCAACGATCCAAAAGTCGGCATCACCGAACATCCGCCGACACCCAAAAGGGTGACGGACGCCGCCGCGCACCCTTTCAGGAACTCTCTTCTGCTCGTATCCATTGCTTGCTCATCCCTGCAATTCGCGCTTTGGAACAAACCCGAAGCAGGACGACCACTGCATTATTCGATCGGAGCGCAGTTGACGCCGTGGCTGACGAGCCAGCTCCTCTGCACTGCTGCGCGCTTCTTGAAGTCCGCAAAACCGGGCTTCGCCTCTCCAAGCCAGAACACTTCGGAAAGCGCGAGCATACGCGGCCACACCTTCCACGCGAGGTCGTATTCGTTCCAGGTATACTCGGTCCAGTTGTTGCCCTGACCGCCGAGGATATGCGATTTGGCGTCATCGGGAACGCCCGCGCAGGGGTCAAACGAATAGCACCGCTCAAGCGTCACCTTGCCGCCGATGTAGAGGAACGGATCATCACCGAGCCCCTGGCCGTAGTCGAGGTAGCAGTAGCTGCACGGCGTCATCACGACATCGTGCCCGCGCGTCGCGGCCGCCGCGCCCGAAACGAGCTCGTGCCCCGCGCCGCTGCGGCTCTCGCGCCAGCTCATGCCCATCGCGCTCTTCGGAATGTCGCCAAGAAGATACTCGTCCCAGCCAAGCGTGCGCTTGCCCCTGTCGGCGAGGAACTTCACGAAGTGGCGCGTGATCCACGGCTGGAGCCCGTTGTGGTCGCCAAGACCTTCCTTCTTGATTCTCGCCTGACACTTGGGGCACGACTGCCAGCGAATCTGCGGGCACTCGTCGCCGCCAATGTGCACGACATCGCCGGGAAACACCTTGCACACCCAGTCGACAACGTTCTCCATGAACTTTATCGCCTCGTCGTTGCCAAGGCAGAGGACATCCTTCTCGATGCCCCACACGAGGCGCGGCTCGCGGCTTGAAAGGTTTTCGGGGCAGCAGGCGAACTGCGGATATGCCGCGAGCGCAGCGTAGACATGGCCCGGAAGCTCGATCTCGGGAACGACCTGGATATGCCTTGCCGCGGCATAGGCGACGATTTCCTTAAGGTCGGCCTCGGTGTAGTAGTACGGCCCGTACCGGACACCGTTGAGCTTGGCAGCGTCTTCCTTGGTGCCGGTGTACGCCTTCTCGCCATGCCTCGGGCTCGCCGAACGCACCGCGCCGTACTTTACGAGGTCGGGATAGCCGGGAACGTCCACACGCCAGCCCTGGTCTTCGGTTAAATGCCAGTGGAAGCGATTGAGCTTGTAGCGCGCCATCAAGTCAAGAATCGACTTGACCGTCTCCTTGCCGAAGAAGTGGCGGCACTCGTCGAGGTGCAAGCCGCGCCAGCTGTAGCGCGGCGAGTCCTCGATCTCGACGCACGGGACTTTCACGCCGTCCTTGCCTTCCTTTGCGGCAAGCTGCTTCAGCGTCTCAAGCGCGTAGAAGCGACCGGCCTCGTCGGAAGACACGATCTTGATCCCGTCCTTCGCGACGGAAAGGCGATAGCCCTCCTTCGGAACAGCGGTGTCAGACTCGAACTTCACCTGCGCGACAACATCGCCAGTGCAGACAAATGTCCCCTCGCCTTCCACGGCTTTGCGCGGCGCGGGCACGATCTGCAACGCGGCAGAGGCGGATGCCGCCGTCAACGCGGCCACAATCACAAGGCTTTTTCCTGCTAACTTCTTCATGGCGTTATCCTTTCTATTTTGTTTATGTGCTCGCATCGAGCTGGTAGTAGATTTTCTGAATATCAAGGGGGAAAAGAGACTCAATCTTGCCGCGCAGCTCGGGCTCAAGCGACGCTGGGCAGCAGGTGAACTTTACAGACAGACCGAGGGCGCTCGCTATTGCGTCTGCATACGGCATTGACGAAAGAACGGTCTCCGCAGTCGTCTGCGGCCCGAGGTTCGTGTTGTTGACCACCCCGGTGAAAGGCAGTCTACACGCCTCTTCTATCTCGCGAAGGACATCAAGCGTGTCGTCCGGCGTGGATGTCAGCGGGCGCGACGCATTCACTACGGCAAGCATGTCGTAGTCGTTCTCGGCGCGGATGTCGTCAACATACCGTCCAAGCGCCAGCGCCCCACGGTCATCGCCACCGACATCGACGACGACGCTTGCGCCGCGGTCGGCGAAAAGAGCGTATGCCTCCTTCGGCATCGCGGGAAAGTCGACGTTCGAGTTCGCGTAGTCGCTGACGACAAGCTCTATCCCCTCGGCCGCAAGATCGGCTGCCGAGTCCTTCGTGCGGAAGTAGGGATTCACTATGTCGAGGTCTGCGACGGCAACACGCGGCACGGTGCGCTTCAGCTGCCGCGCAAAGTTGAGCGCGACATTTGTCTTGCCGCTGCCATAGTGGCCTGCGAACAATGTAACGCGCCTTGCCATGCCGAATTACTTTGGTTTCGCAGAACAGGCGTGCGGACAGGACGAGCAGCCGTGCGCGCACGATCCAGGCATCGAAACGTCCTCACCCGTCCAGCAGTAGGTGCAGAGCCTGTCGCGAGGAAGCCCAATCGCGGCGACAATATCGTCGACAGTCTGGAACGCAAGAGAGGTAAGATTCAGCTTCTCGCGGATGAACTCTACCATGCCCTTGTAGGGCTCGCCGTTCGGATCGACGTACTTCGCGATGTCGGCATTCTCCCCCTCGTGCCCGCGAACGTAGCGGCGAGTGATGAGATCATACTCGTTCTTCGAGCGCGAGAAGTTGATGAAGCGGCACGGGTAGAGGAGCGGCGGGCATGCAATGCGGACGTTCACTTCCTTGCAGCCCTCCTTGTAGCCTGCTTGCCGAGCTGCGTTCCACGCACAATCGAGTCGTCGCAGAAGACGAGGCGGCGGTCCTTGATGAGCCCCGGTATCGTGATGAGCTTCATCGACGCCACCTTCTCGCGCTGGCGCTGGTCCTGCGGCATGAACGACCTCGCCCAGGTCGGCGTATACTTCACGAACGGACGGGCGAACTTGATGCCCGCCTCGTGCGCATAGCCGAGCGCGTGCGAAGTGCCGGAGTCGGGGATCCCGCACGCGGCGTCAACCGGCGTCGGATAGCGCTTCGCGAGCGCGGAGCCGCAGCGATAGCGGGCCATCTCGACGTTGCGCCCCTCGTAGGACGACGCCGGATAGCCGTAGTAGACCCAGAGGAACGAGCAGATCGCCATCTTGTCGCCCGGCTCGATGACAGTCGTCATGCCATCTGGCGTCATCTCGACCATTTCGCCGGGACCGAGGTCGCGAACATATTCATAGCCAAGGTTAGGAAGCGCGCAGCTCTCCATAAGCGCGATCATCCCCGACTCCTTGCGGCCAATCACTATCGGAGTTCGCCCATAGCGGTCGCGCGCCGCGTAGAGCCGTCCGTCGCCGGAAATAAGCAGTAGCGAGCAGCTGCCCTTCACCTTCTCCTGGACGTAGCGAACGCCGGCAACGAGCGAGTCCTGAGTCGCGATCAGCGCGGAGATCACCTCCGTCGGGCCGACCATTCCGCTCGTCGTCGAGTACTGCAGCTGCGCGTTGTGCGCGAAAAGCTCTTCCTTGATTTCCTCGATGTTCGTAACGAGCCCGACAGTCACTATCGCGAACGCGCCAAGCTTCGAGTACATCACGAGGGGCTGCGGGTCGGTATCGGAGATGACACCGATACCGACGTTGCCCGCAAAGTGCGTGACGTCATGCTCAAACTTCGAGCGGAACGGCGCGTTCTGGATATTGTGTATCGACCGCTGGAATCCGCAGGGCCCCAGGACGGCCATGCCGCCACGATGGGTGCCGAGGTGTGAATGGTAGTCCGTGCCGAAGAAGAGGTCGCTTACCGCATCCTCCTTCGAAACGACGCCGCAAAGTCCGCCCATTTAAGTGTTCCTTTCTCCTCTTCAGTTTGCCGGTGTCTCCGCAGCAGGCGCCGGAGCGGGATTCTCGTCGGGCTTGCAGCACTTCGTGCACGGACAGGCGAAATAGAGCGCAGCCGCGACAATCACGAAGATCACAAAGAGCCAGCAAAGGACGCGGCAAAGACGGCACGGCGCGCAGATAGTGAAGCCGCGCGCGCGCTTGATCGAGAAGCGCATCGGGCGGTTGATCGCCCAACCACTCGCGTTTAGTATCGCGCCGATGTCGCGCTGACGGAGTTTGAACCACGTGAGGATCACGCTCGGGAGCGAAACGACGAGGATGAGCGCCACGACGGAAATCGCAATCTGGAGCGCGGTCATATTCGAGATTGCCGCCATAAGCGACGCCGCAGCGGCGCCAACCATGCCGACGCCGATGCCGATAGCCGCTACAGAACTCGCCATCGCAGCTCCCCCTGCCTGCGCGGACTGCGCACCTGCCTCAACGTTCTTCTGCGCCGCTGCCTGCTTGTCGCCAAGGAACTTCTTGACGGCTGCGGCGACTCCCTCGCCAAGCTTGCGCCACGGCGCCCAGAACGCCTCACGAAGCGACACCTGCGCTTCGACGACCTTCGTGACGACGGCCTCCCAATCCTTTCCATCGCGATCGTAGAATACGCCATTCCTGCCGACATAGAGCTGCGCTACCGCTCCAGCCGTGACAACGGCGCAGATCTGCCGAGTCGCGCCTTCGGACGGACGCGAGAGCTTCAGGTAGATTACGCAGCACTTCGAACGCTCGGCGAGCGCGGAATGAGCGGCCTCGCTCTCGACATGGAAGCAGAGGTTCATCTCCTTTGCGTCGATCCTGAGAACGCCCGTCTGGAAGATGGCGAGGTCATCGAGATCGTAGAGGCGCTTCATATTGACGTAGTTCTCGAGGAACTCGACGAGGTGCAGCTTGTAGCGCAGGACGCGCTCTTCGTCGTCAAGCTCGCCCTTCTTGCCGGCGTTCATCACCGGCTTCGCGGCGACCCACGCGCGGTAGGCGGCAAACGCACCCTTCACCTTCTTCCATTCGAGGCGCGACAGCGTGTCCTTCTCGCCGAGCACGGGCTTTACGCACTTCTCCGCAAACGCGAGAATAGCCTCGAGGTGCTTCGGGTTGAGATGATCCTTGAGCGGCAGCTCCTTGTCGGGATCTTCGGTGACGAGCGGCATGTCCTCTGGGGGAAGGAAGAACGCGTCGATGACCGGCTCAACGGCAGCAAGCGCCGCGTCAGCGTCGGTCGTCGCATCGCCGGCGACTGCGACTTCGGGCGTCTTACCCTTCGCCTCCCAGTCGGCAAGCGCCTTCTTGTCGTCGGCGGACGGTTCGAGCGCCGCGAGATCGGCCTGCTTCGCCGTAACATCCGCGAGCGCCTTCTCCTCGGCCTCTCCGGAGGTGAATAGGGAATCGAAGTCGACGTTCTTCGCCTTGAGGAAGTCTATCGCCGCGAGGACCTCAGGGGTACGGATGCGTCCGTCGTGGTCGGTGTCCATCAGCTCGAGCATTCGAAGGTCGAACCTGACGCCAGTCGTCGGCATCGAAAGCGCAATCCATTGCTTGCGGTCGAGTTCCGCGAGGGCGGCGATATCGGCACCGCACGTAAGCGAAACCTGTTGCATTCTTCCGGCCCTGAACCATTTCCAGCTGTAGCTCATTTTAATTCTCCTTGAGATTATGACTTGAAAGGCATTGCCTAATATTTTACCATAAAAATGCGTTGCCGACGGCGCAAAGAAGCCGACGGTCATTCAAGGTCGAGCGAGATTTCGTCGCCGGCATCGACCTCAATTCGCTTCAGGCGCTTGCATTTGAAGTCCTTGATATCAAGGGCGGCCGCCACGCGAAGCGGCAGGGTGGAAAACCCACGCTCGGCGGAGCCGCGGTCCTGCGGCTTGTAGACCATCAAGGAGATGTCGTTGTCTCCTTTCTTGAGCGAGATCTCGGCAGTTCGCGAATCGAAAATTCCTGCGCAGACGGGCGGCAGCACCACCTTGCTCCCTACGCAGCAGCGCGCCGACGGCGATGCGATGAGGCGCAGCCGGGCCTTGCAATCGGCCGGCACTTCCACCGTCCAGACCAGAATCGCGGCGTTGCCCTTCTGGCGGTTCGCATGCTTCGCTATCTCGTACGAGCCGTTTTTCGAGATTACCTCGCGCGGATTAGACCCGGCGGCCTTGGTGATGTAGCGCTTCGAGCCGTCGAAAGGATAGAGCGTGCGCTCCTTCATGTCCTTCATCACGAGCTCCTGCGCGAACGGACCGTAGAGCTTGACGCAATCAAGCGGCTTGAACGAAGTGCCGGCAAACGGATTCCATCCCTCGAAGTCCGTCTTCGCCTTCGTACGCTCCTTGATCGTGGACTCGATCTCGTCCGCAGTGAAGCGCATGGCTACGATCGCCGGCATGGGCCTATGCAGGTCGAACTGCGAATGCGCGACAACGACTATCTCGCCGTCCTTCCGCACGTGGAGATTTGGCGCACCAGCGGTGTTGCAGTCGCCATAGTTGTAGATTAGACGCGCCTCAAAGCCGTCCTTGCCGCCGGCGCGAAGCGACTTGTACGAGCCAACCCATCCACGCAGCTCTACGCCCTTGCGAAAGGCGACTACGATGCGCCCGTTGTCGAGAACGCCTACGGAATGTTCCGCACCGGCAAGCATTCCGTCGATCTGCACCGGACTAGACCAGGTCTTGCCCTCGTCTGCGGAAAAGCTCGCCCACGGCGCACCCCCCCGCCAGCAATCTGCCACAAGACAGCAGAGCTCCTTCCCGTCCGGGGAACGGAAAACCGTCGGCAAGAGGAAGCAGCATCCCTTTTTCTCGGCAATCACAAACGGCTTCTCCCACGTAAGCCCCCCGTCGCGTGTGAAAGACCCCATAACGCAATAGCTCCCGCCTATTCCGTTCGGATTCTTCCCGCACGAAAACACGCCGAGATACGCACCGTCCGAAAGGCGCACCATCCCGGAGAAGCCCACGGCGCAGGCGAAGTCAGGGCCAAGCGGAGGCATAAGCTTCCATGTTGCGCCATCGTCTTCGCTCATGACGGAAGGCATCGCCTTGTCAAGAGGCAGGTCGTCCGCCCCTCGCCAGTCATATTCGCCGGCCTTGCCATAGGAGGCGAACACGCGTATGCGGCTCTTGCCGGTCTTCGGGTCTACGAAGAGCCAGGCCTTCGGTTCGTCATAGCACTCGGAGAACTCCTTTGGGAGGCGATCGTCGATGCGAGTCCACGTGCGGCCTGCGTCCGTCGACATCGCAGCGGGGCCGCAAGGTCCCGCCTGCTGGATATCCCAGAAGGCGAACATCGTCTTGTCGTCGGGCAGCACTGCAACGGATGGATGCGCCTCGAAGCGGTCGGACGCGCAGACGGTAAAGAAACGCTCGGGATTCGCCGGCGTATGGCCGTCACGCGCCTCAGGGTTGAGAGTGAAGTCGCATATTTCCGCGGCTACAGCCGAACCGGCATAAAGCGCGATGCAGACAAGGGAAGTTTTCAGAACGTTCATTGTTTTATCCTCCTTGTCAGATCCTGAAATCGAGGAACGTCACCTCGCCTTGCTCGATTGTCGCGGAGAACGGGTTGCCCCAACGTTCGCGAGTCGAATTGCGCATCACGCCCTTCTCCTCGTCAGGCACCAACCGGCGACGCCAGCCGGAACTTACGCTGCCGCCCTTCTTGTTGACGTCTATCGAAAGCTTCACGCGCTCGCCTGTCGTATTGACGAGAACGAGGCAGACTCGCTGGCCGTCGTTCTCGACTGGTGGCGCAAGGAGAACGAGATACTCGACGTCGCCGTTCTTGCCTGCGGCGACGTTCGCGCAGGCAACGGGCACAGGTCGATACGACTCGTCTTCGCCAAGTTCGACGACGTCCCCGAGAAGGCTGTCGTCGTCCATAGAAGCCACAACCACCGGCTTTTTCGCCGTCTTCTCCTCGCGGGGGGCGGAAGTCGCGGCCTCGCCGTGCCCGACAAGCGAACGGTTGCCCGTCGTCGCCGCCCAGAAGTGACGCATCGCAAGCCCGAAATCGTCGGCGCGGCACGGGCGTTCCACGAAGACGCCGTCCGTGCGGTCGACCGCAAAAGCGGACATGATCCAGTGCATCTGCCACGCAAGGGCCGCGTTCGCGTCCTTAAGCCCCGCGACCTGGCCGGGGCCGACAGCCCAAAGGCGGAGTTTCGCAAGGCGCTTGTCCGAGGACTTGCGCAGCTTCTTGGCGACGGCTTCGAGTCTCTCGTAGGGCGCTGTCGCGTCGCGCAAGTCGACGACAAGGTGCGTGACCGATTCAAGCCCCACGTTCATCGCCGCAAGCATCGGCGAATCAGGGCTCTTGACGGGCAAGGCAACGGCCGCCTTGGGGAACTGGCGAGCCGCAACCGACGCGACCTTCTTCCACATCGAGGGGTCTGCCCCGCCAGTCGGATCTGCGCCGAGCTGAAGCCCCGCGACGACGCCCTTGTGAGGACTTTGCGCAAGGCGGTTTACCGTTGCGATGGCTGCCTTCTGGTCGCCGTCCAGCACGACAAACAGGCGAAGACCGTACAGGTCGCAGAACTCAAGCGTCGCGTCGTCGCAGCGCGTCGTATGGAAAAGCCATGCTCCCGCCCGCCGACAGGCGAGTGCCGCCGCCTCGTCGCCAGCCTGCGGATCGGCCGCATAGCCAACGCATGGAACGTCGCAGGGGAAAGCGTTGCGCTTCGGCGCCGTGGTGTCGATCGAAAGCGTCAAGTCCTTGGCAACGGCTACAAGCGCCATGCCGGCAAGGAAAACCGTAGCAAGCCCCTTCATCAGTTTGCCTCCTTCCTGATGGGGAAGACGACTGTGGCAATCGTTTTTCCCGGTATCTCGACGACGTTCTCTTCGCCGTCGTATTCCTCCTGCCACGCCAAGCGCGGTTCGCCAGGCATCTGGCTGACGCAGACGTCCTCCTTCTTGCAGCGATAGAGCCGGTAATGCGGCTTGCCGAGCGAGCAGCCGACCGTCTTCAGCGGCGGACGGAACGGCACAGAACAGCAGTTGCAGACCATCAGCGCGGCCGACGTGCGGTCCTTGTTCGCGAGAAGCACCCATTCGACTGTGCCCTCGCCGGAATCCCGCCAGACGTTCATCATCTGGTTGTAGCGACCGTCCGTGATCGAGCCGTCGCGGCGACGGCCGCGCGCGAGGACGTGCGGATGGCCGAGAAGCGCCTCGTTGTAAAGCTTGAAGACGGGACCTACAGGACCGACCTCGAGCCGCGGGCGTCCCGTCCAGTCGGGATCGACGAAGAAGTCGTTGCCGAGGCCGTGCGCGCGCTGGCCGCGCCACTTGCCCTTGCCGTCGGCGATATAAAACCCGCCCGAGAGCTGTCCGCACTGGTGGGCGCTAATGCCCTCTACCTCTGGCTGACAGACGATCATCAACATGTAGAGGGCGTCAAAGAGGGCGATCTGGAACTTCTGCTGGCTCGTTAGGTCCATGTCGGACGTAAAGCGCCATTCGGTGATCCACGCCTTCTTGCCCTCCACCTCTGGGAAGGACTTCGCGAAACGGCGGATGCGCTGAACACCGTTGTATGTGCAGCCATAGTGCCCGAACCCGCCGTAGAAGTGGTAGACGACGTGCGAGCAGTGGTGGATATAGTTAGAGAACGCGATGATGAAGCGTCCAGACCAGTTGTTTATCTTGTTGAGCCCGAGCGTGGAGTCCTGGCTCAGCAGCAAGTCGACATCGGTGTAGCGCGAGCGCACGGCGGCGATGTCTGGGTCACCGTCGTAGAGTTCCGCTATCGAAAAGCCAAGCGGCACTTCGGGCCATATCTTCTTGATGTCCGGCACGATCGCCGCCCAGCGGTCGGCGAAGACCTCGGGCGAAGTTCCCCAGTACGGCTCGTTGCCAAGCTCGATGCCCGCGACCTGATCCTTGAAGTCGTTGTCGACAATCCACTTGACGTAGCCGAGAATGCGCCGCCGCGCATCGTTGATTGTCCGACCCGAATAGTGCTCGATGCAGAGAAGAACCCTTACGCCGTGCTTCTTGCGCCAGGCGAAGACGTCATAGGCCATTTCCTTGTCGTGCTCCCAGGCCCCGTCGGCGTTCCACTCCTTGACAAGATAGGCACCCGCGCCCTTGAACACCTCCCACGTGTGGTCTGGGGTGCGACGGAAGAACTCCTCTGCATACTCCTTCCCCTCGTCGGCTATGCAGCCGGCGTAGCCGAGGTTCGGGAAGGAGGTAGACTTCGACTGGTCGATGTAGGTCGGCGCATTCACGTCGAACGTAATCGTCATGTCTGGCGGGGCCGCGTCGTCCGCTGCCGCCGGCATCGCCGTCAAAAGGAGCATTCCCGCCAAATGCGCCGCGACAATCGCAGGTTCGAATATTTCGATTGATTTCATATTGTGGTTCCCAAAGTTTCAATCGTATTTTACCACTTTCCCGCCCATCCGCCAACCCCTACCATGGTAGGGGTCGGACGCTGTGCACCGCAGTTAGTTCGGCGGCGGAGCGAAGGTCCGAGCGAGTGGATACGGCGTATTCGCCGAGGGTCCACGAGGAGGAGCCTTCGGCCACCGCCGAACAAATGGATTTCAAAAACGAAAAATGCGTTTTACCCTTTAATCCATTGGGCAAAACGCACTTGCGAGGTGGTGGAGATAAGGGGAGTCGAACCCCTGACCTTCTCAATGCCATTGAGACGCTCTACCAACTGAGCTATATCCCCAATAAGAAAGAAGTGGCGCGTATTATCTCATATCGACGCGCCGTTGTCAATGGCGAACTTAGCCGATCATTCCGCCGTTGACGGAGATGATCTGGCCGGTGACATAAGCCGCCTCGTCGCCAGCAAGCCACGCGACCGCCTTGGCGATGTCCTCGGCCGTGCCGAAGCGCTTGAGCGGGATCGTGTCCATATACGCCTTCTTGACGTCGTCGGGAAGGACATCGGTCATCTTAGACTGGATGAAGCCGGGCGCAACAGCGTTGCAGCGGATGTTGCGGCTTCCAAGCTCCTTCGCCGTCGTCTTGGTGAGCGCGATGACGCCGCCCTTCGACGCCGTGTAGTTCGCCTGGCCCGCATTGCCCATAATGCCAACGACGGAGGCGATGTTGATGATCGAGCCGCCAAGCTGCGTACCGTCCTCGGCCTTGTTCTTCATCATCGGGCGCGAGACAGCACGAGTGAAGAGGAACGTGCCCTTCAAGTTGACATTAAGAACGGCGTCCCAGTCCTCATCGGACATGCGCATGAGAAGCCCGTCCTTCGTGATGCCCGCGTTGTTGACCATAATGTCGACCTTGCCGAAGTCAGCGATGATGGCCTTCACGCATGCATCGACCTCGGCCGACACAGCGACGTTGACGCCGTAGCCCTTGGCCTTGACGCCAATCGCCTCAAGCGCGGCGACCGTCTCGGCGCACCATTCTTCCTTGAGGTCGCAGATTGCGACATCTGCGCCGCATTCGGCGAGCTTCTTTGCGATGGCCGCGCCGATTCCGCGAGCAGCGCCTGTGACGATTGCGACTTTGCCTTTCAAGTTGTTCATAGTAGGTAACAGTTAGTGGTTAGTGATAAGTGGTTAGGCGAGGGCGGCGACAGTCGCGTCGAGCGACGCGAGGTCGGCGACATTCGCCGTGGCGAGCGCAGGGTCGATCTTCTTCACGAGCCCGGAGAGCACCTTGCCAGGGCCAAACTCGACGAACGAGTCGCAGCCGAGGGCCTTCGCCGCCTCGACGTCCGCCGCCCAGTTCGTCGTGCCTGTCACCTGCTCGAGCATTGTCGCCTTGATTTCGCCAGGATCAGACGAATGGGGCTTGCCCGTAACATTGGAAAGCACAGTGAACTTCGGCGCGGAGAACGCGATGCCGTCGAGGATTGGCGCAAGCTTCTCGCGCGCGGGCTGCATAAACTTCGAGTGGAAGCCTCCAGCCGTCGCAAGCGGAATCGCACGCTTGATGCCAAGTTCCTTGGCAACCGTCGCGGCCTGGGCAATCGCGTCCTTCGAGCCGGAGAGGACCTGCTGTGCGGCGGAATTTATGTTGGCGACCGTGCAACCCGTCTTTTCGCAGAGCGCCGCAAGCTGCTCGCCCGTCGCGCCTACGATTGCTATCATGCCAGAGGGCGTAGCCTCGCATGCCTCCTGCATAAAGCGACCACGCGCCTCGAGCACCTTGAGCGTCGAGTCGAAGTCGAGGACTCCGGCGGCGCAGAGCGCGCCCCACTCGCCAAGCGAAAGGCCTGCCGCGCACGCGAACTCCGTCGGTCTGCGCTTCTGGAGCGCGAGATATGCCGCGTAGCTCGTCACGAAGATGGCCGGCTGGCAGATGTTGGACTTCGTCAGCTCCTCAGCCGGGCCTTCGAAGCAGATTTTCTTCAGGTCAAAACCGAGAACGGCGTTCGCCTTGTCGAACAAGGCCATCGCCTCGGCGTCTGCTTCGGCGAAATCCTTGCCCATCCCCGGAACTTGGGTCCCCTGACCCGCAAATATGCAACAGTTCTTCATAGAGAGGTATTATATCAAAAATTATTCGCCTATGTGGACTGGCGAAGTCTCGCGGCTGTGGGGCTGGCTGCGGTAGAGGGACCAGCCGTTGTTGAGCCAGAACGCGATGCCGCATACCCACATCGCGGGCGCGAGCAGCTGATGGTTGCCGGAAATCTCCATGACCATCACGATCGCCGTGAGCGGGATCCTGACGGAACTTGCGAGGAATCCCGCCATGCCGACAAGAGCAAACGCAGAAGGATGCACGCCCCACGACGCAGGCAGGACTCGAGCGAAGAAGAGTCCGGTAGTCGCGCCAAGCGTCGCGCCGCAGACGAGAGCAGGGGCGAAAATGCCGCCCGAACCGCCAGAACCGACGGTAAACGAGGTCGATATGACGTTCAGGAAGAACATCGCAAGGAACACGACTGCATTTCCGTTCTCGACGAGGCAGCGGCGAATGATCGGATAGCCAGCGCCGTATACGCCCGGGAAAATGAAGTAGCCGAGAAGACCGACGACGAGACCGCCAATGACGACCTTCGCAAAGCCGGGGATGCGGAGATTCGCGAACGTCTCCTCGGTGCCTCGGAAGAAGCTTATGTAGAATCGCGCACCAAAGGTTATCACAAGCGCGAGCGCAAAATAGGGGAGAAGCCGCAGCGCATTTTCGTAGGAGCAGGGCGGCATGGCAAAAAGCGGCTGCCACCCGAAAAAATAGGCGTAGATCGTGTAGGAGATCGGAGCGGCAATGAAGCACGGAAGAACCGTCTCGTACTCAACGTCGCTCGACGAATAGAAGATCTCGAAGCCGAAGATCGCACCAGCAAGCGGTGCCTGGAAAAGCGCAGCTATGCCGGCGGCAAGACCTGCGGCCATAAGGATGCGCCTCGCACGAACGGTGAGGTTGAGCAACCTCGCGACCAAGCTGCCGCAGGCCGCGCCAATCAATGTCACGGGGCCTTCGTAGCCGGCGGACCCACCGGAACCGACAGTCAAGACGGAAGCGACCGACTTTATGGGGATCACGGTCGAAGTTATGTAGCCACCGTGCTGGTGGTACGACTTGATGGCGCTGTCGGTGCCGCGAGCGTGTTCAAGCTTGGCGAAGCGCTTTATCAGGCCATACCCAGCAAGCGCGCCGAGCGCCGGAAGGAATATCATCATCCACCGACGGCCTTCAAGCCACGAGCCGCCCATAAGGAGCGACTCGCCATAGTCGATCATATATCGGAAGACGACGACAACGAACCCTGTGACGAGGCCGACAAGCATCGACTCGCCGAAATACTGTCCAGTACGGAACGAGAGACCCTTCCCCGCAAGGAGAAATTTCCAGCTCGTTATTGAAAGCCGCCTGAACATGGCGACCTCAGCTGAGCACGTCGGTCACCATGCCGCGCGCAACCTTTGCCGCCGTCTTTTCGTCTGTCAGGGCCTGGAGGACGACGAGTGCGAACAGCATGGACGCGCCAGGGGCCTGACCCGTTATCACGTTGCCGTCCGCCACCACGGGGACTCCCGCGCAGGGGCGGTCGAGATCTAGCGCACAAGTCGGATAGCAAGTGACGTGCTGGCCCTCTTCGAGGACGCCAGCTTCTACGAGGACAGTCGGCGCGGCGCAGATCGCGCACAGGAGCCGACCTTCCTCCTTCTGGCGACGAAGCCGCTCCGCAAGGGCGGTTGACGCCTTGAGGTTCTCGGTCCCCTCTCCTCCGCCCGGGAGGACTATCGCATCGAACTCGTCCTTCTCCGCTTCCGCGAAAGGCGCATCCGCGAGCATGGCGATACCATGGGCACTGCGCACCTCTGGACCCTCGGCGAGCGCCGCGGTAACGACCTCGACCCCGCCGCGGCGGAGAACGTCAATCGCAGTGACGGCCTCGATGTCCTCGAAGCCGTCCGCGAGCACCACAAGAGCCTTAGCCGACATTCTTGGCCTCATTGCACTTGAGCTTGCGACCAAGGATCTCCTTGTCGGAGAGCGCCTTCACGGCCGCATCGACCTCTGCGCGGTTCGGCATGTGCACGAACCCGAAGCCCTTGGACCTGCCGTTGTAGCGGTTCGTTATGATGCGGGCGTAGGTGACCTTGCCGAACGCCTCGAACTCCTTGCGGAGCTGCTCTTCGGTGAGGTCGTAGCTGAGGTTGCCGACGTAGATTTCGATCGACCCGTCCGCAGGCGCGGGGTGGGTCTTCTCAAACTTCGGCTCGCCGCGATCCTGACGACGCTGGCCCTGCTTCTTGCCATAGCCGCAGGAGCCGCCGTTCTTGCCACACGGGCGGAACATGCGGCAGATGGCGCACATTACGATGACGCCAAGCACAAATGCGGCAATCGCGATGGTCCAAGCCGCACACGAATTGGTCTTGAAAAGTTCAAGAGCTCCACTGATACAGTTCATTGTTATGTTTTTCCTTCCTTGCCTTTAGCTGTTCCTATAGTCACCGAGCGACTTCATGCGGCTCGGATGACGGAGTTTTCTGAGCGCCTTCGCCTCGATCTGGCGAATTCGCTCGCGCGTTACGTTGAACAGGCGTCCGACCTCCTCGAGCGTGCGGCTGTAGCCGTCGGTCAGGCCGAACCTGAAGTCGACGACCTGCCGTTCGCGGTCGGTTAGCGTGTTCAGTATGTCCCTCAGTCTCTCCTTGAGTAGATGCCCTTCCGTTACTTCGAAGGGATTCTCGCTCGAGAGGTCGGGGATGAAGTCGCCGTAGTGAGCGTCGTCGTTGTCGCCGACCTTCGACTGCAGCGAAATCGGCTGCTGCGACATCCTCTTGACCGCCCTTACCTGGTCGGCGGGAAGCCCCATCTCCTTGGAAAGCTCCGCCTCGGTAGGTTCGCGGCCGAGCTTCTGGATGAGCTTCTTCTGGACTCGCATCAGCTTGTTGATCGTCTCGATCATGTGGACGGGGATGCGGATCGTCCTCGCCTGGTCCGCGATCGCGCGGGTCGCTGCCTGGCGAATCCACCACGTCGCATAAGTCGAGAACTTGTAGCCCCGCTTGTACTCGAACTTCTCGACCGCCTTCATGAGGCCGGTGTTGCCCTCCTGGATGAGGTCGAGGAACGAAAGCCCGCGGTTCATGTACTTCTTCACGATGGAGATGACGAGACGGAGATTCGCCTCGACCATCTTCGTACGCGCCGTCTGCCCCGCCTTTAGGACGCGCCTCAGCTCCGAGAACGTCGTCATGAACTCCTCGGCGGGCATGCCGAACTGGGCCTCGAGGCGCGACATCCTCTCGCGGACCTGCGCGAGGTCGTTGTCGCGCTTCTTCGACGGACGGGCCTGCATAAGCGCAGACTGCTTCGCGACAAGTGCGCGGTACGGCAGGTAGATGCGTTCGTCGGCGTCGGCGCAAAGCGTCTCGAGGACCTTCTGCTTGAAGCTGAGGTCGATGAAGCACTGCTTCAGCGCGGCGCGCGCGTTCGCAAGCTTCTTCTCGGCGCCGCGCACTTCGGCCGCAGTCGGGCGCTTCTTCGCAATCGTCGAAAGGTACTTCTAGCTCGCTTCGGCAAGACGGGCCTCCACGTCCTTGATCTGCTTGCGGAAGCCCGGTATGAGCGCAATGTACGCGTCGCGGTTCTCATCGAACTTGTCGGTGACGATCCTGTCGAAGCGCTCGTACTGACCCTCGAGCTTGTCAAGCTGGTCGGCGTACATCTTCGGGGCGAAGAGGAACCTGTTGAACATGTTCTTCGTCTTCGACTCGGCGTCCTCGATGGTCTGGCAGATTGTGACCTCCTCGTCGCGCGAGAGAAGCTGAACCTGGCCCATCTGGTGGAGGTACATGCGGATCGGATCCTCGATCATCTCCGCAGCTCGCGCCTTGGGATCGGCGGCCTTCTGGTTCTTCGCCTCGAGCCACTTCTTCACGTCTTCTTCGCGAAGCACCTGCACGCCCAGCGCCTCGAGTATCTTGAGGTAGCGGTCGGACTGGATCGCGTCGACGATGTTGGATGGGAGAATCTGGTTAAGCTCCTCGTAGGTGATGTAGCCGCCGTTCGCCTCGCTGCGGCGCTTCACGTCAACGATGACGTCGTTTAGCTCTGTCTCGCGGAGGATGGACATTCCCTCCATCGACGGAAGAATCGTCTCTGTTCCCTCTATGTCGTCCGCACCGAAGCTCGGCAGCGGCTGCGGGGGAATGGCGGCCTCGGCGTCCTCGGCGTCGACGGGCCTCGTCTCGTCCGAGGGCTCCTCCTCGCGCTCTACCTCGGCGACAAGCAACTCGTCGTCAAGCGACTCGGAGTCGAGCTCTTCCACGGTATCGGCAGGGGGAAGATCGTCGCCAGCCGACTCGTCGGACGCAACGCGCTGGCGTCGCTTGCCGTTCGCCTTTGCGGGGGCTTTTTTCTTGCCGTCAGTCGATTTCGACCCCGCCTTCTTGGCAGGAGTCTTTGCGGAAACAGACTTCTTCTTGCCCTTCTCGGGCTTCTTCGACAGCTTCTTCGTTAGCTTTTTCGCGGCCTTCTTCAGGGCCTTCTTCACTTTCGCCATGGTTGCTCCAGTATACAATCCACCCAACTGCACTTTGTCAAGTGGTTTGAATAGTATACCACAATTATTCGCCCGTGTGTGGGGGAAAATGACAATTTTTTAACGCGTAACCGCCCCTTGAGGGTGGGCGCGACCCATAGGGAGATGCGCCCGCGCCGAAGGCGTCGGGTTGGCCGAGGCCGCAGGCCGAGCCGCGAAGCGGTCGCAAGAGCCCGCGCGACCGAGCCGAGCGAAGCGAGTGCCGAGAGGCGCAGAGTACGCAGAGATTTTCGGGGTGGATCTTAGCCGTGTAGAGGTGGAGATGTGGAGAAGAAGCCGTGCAGAACGTGTAGATCGTGTAGAAAGCGTTGCCCCGCTCGACGCTAAACGACCCTGGTGTTTCAGCCGCAAAGAACGCAAAGGTCGCAAAGGAAAACGCCAGCTGCATCAATGCTATTGTGTCGATAAGCTTTGACCCTTCAATCCCCACATCCGTTCAGAGTCCTTTGCAAGCGAAGTGCAATCTGATTCGAGGTAAATTGCGGCGGGCGCGGTCGAACGCGCCCCAGAGATTCGAGGCCTCGTCGTGGGCGTC
>CACWJS010000066.1 GCA_902761275.1 uncultured bacterium
TGGCGTTTCAACAAACATTACCTTGGCACGTATGCCATACCAAAGTTTGACGGTAAGAAGCCGTTTGGGGAGGGGGAAGAGTTCGAGTGTGCCAAGCTTATTGATTCGTCCGCGAAAGTTCTCTATTGGCTTCGCAACAAGGACTCAGACTCAAAATCATTCCGCTTACCGATGGGAGGCAAGACGGATTGGTTTTATCCAGATTTCATTGGGGAACTTGTGGATGGCAGGCTCTTTGCGCTTGAATACAAGGGAGAACTCACAGGGCAAACCGATGACACCACGGAAAAGACTGCCATAGGCAAACTGTGGGCGAGTCAGGATCCGTCAAAGTATGTGTATGCGACAATACTTGGTGATGATCCTGATGGGTTTACTGTGGCGCAGCAAATAGAAAACGCATTCAAATAGACAAGCTTATGGCGATGCCACAGAGAGACGAAACGATTGAGGAAATCAAGCGGCTGGAACCGCCTTCGCCGAGGCTACGGCGGGTCAAGTGCGTTGCTTGAATACGCCGTCATGCATGGGGACGAAGCCGAGGCCGTAGGCCGCGCCACGCCGAGCCGATGGTCGCGGGTGAAGCGCAGGCCTCTCCATCGGGCGGCGCGGCTCAGCGAGCAGGTCGGGCGCAGGCCTTTTACCCTCGCTCCACCGCTTTGCAGATAATTGGTTTTGCCCCCTTGTCAGGAGGGGCTAATTAATGATATACTATCCCCCACTTTGGAAAAGCACAAGGAAAAACGATAAATGCCGACAATCAATCAGTTGATCCGCAAGGGGCGCAGCCCCCTCGCGTCGCATTCAAAGTCGCCTGCGCTTAAGGCCTGCCCCCAGCGCCGCGGCGTCTGTCTCGTCGTCAAGACGATGACCCCCAAGAAGCCTAACTCCGCCCTCCGCAAGGTCGCCCGTGTGCGCCTTACGACTGGCGTCGAAGTCACGGCCTACATCCCCGGCGAAGGCCACAACCTCCAGGAGCACAGCGTCGTCCTCGTGCGCGGAGGCCGTGTTAAGGACCTTCCTGGCGTCCGCTACCACATCGTCCGCGGCAAGCTCGACTCCCTCGGCGTCGCAGGTCGCAACCGCAGCCGTTCGAAGTACGGCATGAAGCGCCAGAAGAAAGAGGAGAAGTAAGACATGAGCCGCAGAGGTAAGACTATCGTCAAGCGCGTCGTTCTCGACCCGAAGTTCAATTCGGAGCTCGTCGCGCACATGATCCGCGTCATCATGAAGGACGGCAAGAAGACCGTCGCCGAGAAGATCGTCTACGGCGCGATCGAGAAGGTCGCCGAGAAGATGAAGGAGGATCCCTCCAAGTTTGTCAAGGACGAGAAGCAGTTCGAGGATCCGCTCGAGGTCGTTTCCGCCGCGATTGACAACATGAAGCCGCAGGTCGAGGTCAAGACCCGCCGCGTTGGCGGCACGACCTACCCGGTTCCTGTGCCGATCGCCGCGAACCGCCAGCTCTCGCTCGCCCTCCGCTGGACGACGCAGTTCGCCGGCGCGCGCCACGGCATGGGCATGCCCGCCGCAGTCGCAGCCGAGATCATCGATGCGTTCCAGGGCCAGGGCAACGTCATCAAGAAGCGCGACGACGTGCACAAGATGGCGCAGGCCAACAAGGCGTTCGCGCATTACGCCTGGTAACGGCCAAGTGCTTTTCCATCAAACGCGAGGGGACGTGGCCGGCGGCTGCGTCCTCTTGTGTTTAGTTTGACGACATCTAACCCAACATGGAAGGGTCAAGGTTTGGTATAATATGCCTATGCAGATTTTAGGAGAACCAATTTTCGCAAAAACGCCGGACGGTGCATTGGTGAGCCGCGTCGGCACGATGTTTTTCAAGACGCCCGGTCTCGTGACGCGGCGCGGCGTCCATGCTATGCAGCGCGCGATGTGGATCGACCACCTCAACGAAACGCGCGTCGCAGCCGGGCTTCAGCCGCTTTCTGCCGCCGAAGAGGAAGCGGAGTTCGCTGAGTCCGTGGACCTCATCTTCACAGACGACCATGTGCTCATTCGGCCCGATCCCGACCATATGGATCTCGCGTTCCGCGCAGACGAGGAGCTTCAGAAGCTCGTCAACAAGCGCAAGGTGCGCTTCCTCAACACTCATGCGGCGAAAGTCAGGAACGCGCTTAGGGCGCGCGGCGAGAACTGGCGCATGGCGCGCGCGCCAATATCGCAGGAGGATATGGCGGAGATCGTCGGACACGCGCGCGTCGCGATAGGCGAGCAGCCGGTCTACTACTACAACCAGGCCGTCGGCACCCGCTACATGACGGCAGGCGGCTACAACGTCGTCTCGGCTCTTCCCGCTGACAAGTACCGTGCCCAGATTAAGGAGGTTGTCTCGTTCCTCAAGAAGCGCAACAGGATGGGGCATCCCGAGGTCGACATCTTCCCGACGACCACTCCGATAGAGATCAAGAAGGCCTTCAGAGACCTTGACGTCGATGCGCTGGGCGATGCCGAGCTGCGCGCGGCGGTCGACAAGATAGCCCTCGACTGGCGCATGTCCCTCCCCGCCGAACTGCGCGAGGAGTCGGTCGATAACTTCGACTGGCGCAACGCGATGTGCTCCGCCGTCACGGCCGGCACCAACGAGACGAATGCCGCCGAGCAGGATCTCATCCAGGGCATCTCGCCGGAGTTCTACCGCCAGATCGAGTGGCTTCCCGGGGCGCGCATCGACCGCGGTGAGGTGATTTTCGATCCGCTATGGGACGAGTTCAAGCGCACGCGCGATCCGTCGCTCGCACCGCTATGCGACTTCCACGTCCGCAACATCATCTTCAACCTGATGCGCCTCTTCAACGACATAGAGTTCGTCAACGTTGGGCGCATCGCCCGTTCGCTCGCGAGGTCTCCGATCGTTGGCTCTCGCCACGGCAGCGTCTATGTCATCCAGTGCAAGACGGCCGAATCCGACGAAGTGCGGCTTGTCCTTCTTCGTTTTCAGAAATGGGGCGTCGCCGAGCATCTCGACGAAGGCAAGGACATTCTGCAGGCGACGATAGAGGCGAATGAATACGCGGACTACATTCTCGACCGCCGTCTTATGTGCTGCCAGCTCGGGATGAACCTTCCCCCGCGCGTCGCGATAGCGCAGTTTCCCGAAACGTACCGTGGCCACAACCAGTACAACGGAACGACGGTGCGCGCGTACGGGTATGTCCGCGACTATGTTTCCGGTACGGCTTCCGACAAGATCCCGCCGGCGCGTTTCCGCAATCCTGCGTTCGCCCTCGCGTTCGCGTGGCTGATGGGCGAGGCCGCGGCACACGACCTGATCGTCGGCCGCCGCTCGTCGGAGACGAAGGAAAACCTCTTCGACAAGAACTACGAGGTCGTGCAGTTCGGGCCGGACGGACTTCCCGTCAAGGTCGTCGCGACTGACCACGCGGGAAGTTTCGTGAACTACCTGCATACGTTCGAGGATTCCGTAGCCCCCTACGCGAACGTCATCCGCCGTCGCGCGAAGTTCGTGCCAGACGTGGCCGCCTTTACCGACGCCTACGTCACGGCCTTCGAGCGCAAGCTTGCAGAAGTGCAGGCCAAGTACCGCGACCGCCGCAGGGCGTTTGACGAGCTTTTCGTGCACCGTCCGTTCGACGTTGCCGGTTCCGGGGCGTATCGCTGGGCAAAGACGCTAGAACGCCTCGACCAGTGCGATCCCAAGTCGGTCGCCGCCGTTCTCCGCACGGCGATAGAGGGAGATAAGCTATGCTGAAGTATGTCTTGAGGCGAATCCTGGAGGTAATCCCCACTACGGCGGGAATAGTCCTGCTCGCGTTCGCACTGTTCAACATCGTAGGCGGCTCGCCTGCCGAGGCGATTCTTGGCAAGAACGCGACTGCCGAGGCGATTGCGGCCTTCAACCACAAGTACGGCTACGACAAGCCGCTTATCATCGGCGATTGGGGCGATGCAGGCATTAAGGGGCTCTTCGACAGCCAGCTCTTCAACTTTGTCGGCGATCTCGCCAAGGGCGACCTCGGCTATTCCGTCGAGATGAAAGAACCCGTCGTGGACATCTTGAAGCGCGGCGTTGGGCCGAGTCTTTCGCTCACCGTTCCGATTCTCATCGGCGGCACGGTCGTGGGTCTTCTCCTCGCGTTTGTCGCTGCGGCGTGGCGAGGGCGGTTCCCAGACAAGACGATTCTCTTCTGCTCGACCGTCCTTATGAGCGTCAACTACGTCGTGTGGGTGCTTGCTGGCCAGTTCCTCCTTTCCTACAAGCTGGGGCTTTTCCCGATATGGGGCTATCGAAGCTGGTTCTATCTCGCGCTCCCCGTCCTGATCGGCGTTGTCTCTTCGCTCGGCGTTGACGTCAGGTTCTTCCGCATGGCGATACTTGACGAGCTCTACAAGCCGTATGTCCTCACTGCGCGCGCGAAGGGGCTTTCTGGCGCGGCGATTCTCGTGAAGCACGTGTTGAGGAACGCACTCATCCCGATCGTCACCTACATTTCGCTCGCGATCCCCTATCTCTTCACCGGCTCGCTCCTCCTTGAGTCGTTCTTTGGGATTCCGGGGCTTGGGTCGGTCTCGATCAACGCGATACACTCCGCCGACATGGCCGTCGTTCGGGCGGTCGTCGTTCTTGGTGCTCTCCTCTACCAGTTTGTCAACCTCGTTACGGACCTTGCCTACGCGGCGCTTGATCCGCGCGTCAGGTTCCAGAATGGCTGAAATGGGCGTCGCGTCCATAGTCGATCTCGCAAGAAGCGCTGATCTCTTCAGGGGGTTTTCTCCTTCTGAGGTGGACTCGCTCCTGTATCGCTTTGGCGGCGTAAAGAAGGCGGTTGCGAAGGGCGAGACAGTGGCGCTCGCGGGGCTTGAGGCGAAGCGGCTCTTCGTTGTCGTGTCGGGTCGGCTCCGCGTCTACGAGAAGACGGCTCGCGATCACCAGATCTTCGTCAGGGAGATATGCGTCGGCGAAGTCCTTGGGCTCTGGATACTTTTCACTCCTGAGATTACCTGCTGGCCCGGCACCGTCGTGGCTGCCGAACCTGGCCTCCTCATTTCGCTCGACATGTCGGTCGTGCGCCAGATGATGGAGATGGCCGCACCGGAGATGGCGAGATTCTCGTCGAACGTGTCGAAGATCCTCGCCCGAGAGTTCTTCTCGGCCTGGCGCAAGATGACGGTGATGAACGCGCCGACGATTGAGGCGAAGATTCAGATGTACCTGACGGAGCTTGACAACGAGACGGGGAAGACCGGCGTTGTCAAGGTTCCGTTCGATCGCGAACGTATGGCCGAGTACTTCGGCGTGACCCGTCCGGCGCTTTCGCGTTCGCTCGGTCATTTGCGCGATCGCGGGCTCATCTCCTGGCGCAAGAACGAGTTCAGAATAAACTTCTGAATTCGCACTTGCCATTTTCTATGTTTTCATCTATAATATACCCGTATGAAAACATGGCTTTCCTTTTGGTATGGGATTTTCAAGAACAATCCAATCTTTCGGCTTGTGCTCGGCCTTTGCCCGACGCTTGCCGTTACGACGAGCCTTGAAAACGCGCTCGGCATGGGTCTTGCGGCGACGTTTGTGCTCGTCTGCTCTAACGGACTTGTCTCGGCGCTACGGAAGGTAATACCGCCCGCCGTCCACATTCCCTGCTACATCGTCATTATTGCGACGTTCGTCACGGCCATCGATCTTTTGATGCAGGCGTATCTCCCAGACCTCTCGGCCTCGCTCGGTATCTTCATTCCGCTGATCGTCGTCAACTGCATCATTCTCGGCCGCGCCGAGGCGTTTGCCTCGAAGAACGGCATCGTCGACTCGCTTGCTGACGGCCTTGGGAGTGGCATCGGCTTCACTCTTTCCCTCGCCCTCATCGCAGCTGTTCGCGAAATTGTCGGCGCTGGTACGCTTACTGTCTGGGGCGACATCGCCATCAAAGGCATTAACCCTGGTCCCGTCACGCTTGCCATCCTTCCTGCGGGCGGGTTCATCACGCTCGGGCTTCTTCTCGCTCTCATCAACCGCATCGGCGAATGGAACGCGCGCCGCCACGGCGCCCCTGCGCCGCTTCCAGTGAACCTCGACTGCCGCCACTGCACGATGTGCGGCAAGGGGAAAGAGACGGTTGAAAAGTTGAAAGGTTGAAATGTTGAAAGGCTGATGACTGGAACGCTGAAAGCCTGAGGTGTCAAAGCGATGATGAAGTGCGGCTACAGGTTCACCACCTACGAGGAGATCGACCGCGACGAGGTTCTTGTGATAAAGCGCGACGGCACGCGCCAGACCTTTGACCGTTCCAAGGTCGACAAGGCCATCAGGATCGCGTGCGGCAAGCGTCCGGTCAGTGACGAGCAGATCCGCACGATGATCGACCACGTCGTCGCAAACCTCGAGGGTGACGAGGTGTCGGCCGACAAGATCGCGGAGCTCGTGATGCACGAGCTCCACAAGGTCGACGAAGTCGCGTACATACGTTTCGCGAGCGTCTACCGACAGTTCAAGGACGTGGCGCAGTTCCTGTCTGCCATAACGGAGATCGTGAAGAAGTGAACGCCGAAAGCCATAGACCACCGGTGCGCGTGGCCCTAATGGGGCTTGGCCGCGCAATGTTCGAAGACCACTATTCCGTCTTCAAGGCGCATCCCGCGCTCTTCAGGGTAGTCGCCGCGTGCGATCTCATGAAGGAACGCCGCGACATCATAGCGAAGGACTTTCCCGACTGCAAGATGTTCCGCAGGTTCTCCGACATGCTCGACGAGCGCGACATAGACGTCGTCGACATTGCGACTTGCTCGATCGACCACGTGAACCACGCTCTCATGTCGCTTGAGAAGGGCTTTTGGACGCTTCTTGAAACGCCGCTTGCGCTGACATTCGACGATGCGCAGGTGCTGCGCGGCGCTGCGCAGAAAGCGAAAAACAGGTTGCTTGTCTTCCAGCGTGGTCTTTTCGCCCCCGACTTCCTGCTTGCGAAGATGGCGATGTCTGACACGCGGCTCGGCGACATCTACCAGGTGTGCATCAGGCGTGAGGACTTTATCCGTCGCGACGACTGGCAGACGGTAAAGCGGCTTGGCGGCGGTGCGGCCTATTACGCAATGCCCGATCTCGTTCTCCAGGCACTGCGACTTCTGCCGCTTCCCCCGATACAGATGTGGAGCGAGCTTAAGCGCGTCGCGTCGCTTGGCGATGCCGAGGACTGCGTACACGTCTGCCTGAAGACCCGCGGCGTGGTGTCTGCCGACATCGAGTTCAACGGCGGCGTCCTTGCGGACGATAGGATGCCTTCCTTCGTCATACGCGGCTCGCGTGGCACCTTCAAGGTTCTCCCCGGCGCGACCGAGGGCGTGCTCACCGTGATAGACCCCGACTTCTCGTTCCCGCGCCGTCGCTCGTCCGTGAGGACGCCCGAGATTGTCGACATGCACGAAGACGTTCCGGTGAAGAAGATTCCCGTCTCGCTGCCGAAGGGCACGCTTCACGGCCAGAGCGCCTTCTGGCGCCACGTTTACGACACGGTGCGCACGGCGGCGGCGTTCCCGCTCGCCCTCGAGGAGTCGATCGAGGCGGTCAAGTTCGCGCACCTCATGAAGAAGACTAGCCCGTTTGGAAAGTGACGAAGATGACGCAGAGCCTCGAAGACTACCTTGAGACGATATTTGTCCTGATTGACGAGGGCAAGCCCGCGCAGGTGCGCGACGTCGCTCGGCTTCTCGACGTCAAGATGCCGTCCGTCGTCAAGGCGATACACGAGCTGAAGAAGCTGGGGCTCGTGACTCAGGAGCCGTATTCTCCGATCAACCTCACGCCGAAAGGCGAGAGGGTCGCAAGGCACGTCCTCAACCGTCACAAGCTGCTAAGGTCGTTCCTCGTCAAGCTTGGCGTGAGCCGCCGTATCGCCGACAGGGACGCATGCCTGATGGAGCACATCCTTTCGGCGGAGACGATTGACAAGATCCGCGCATATACAGAGAAAAGCAAATGAAAAGCCAGATAAACATAATGAGGCAGCTCCAGGAGCTCGTCCTCACACGTGACGAACATCACCAGACGGGTGACGGCAGCCACCTCGATTCCCTCAACGAGTCGATAGACGAGCTGCAGAAGAAGCTCGACCCGCAGAGCGCCGGGCTCTATTCTCGGCTCTACAAGAAGAGCCACATCGTCCTCGCCTCGATGTCGAACGGCTGCTGCAGCGTATGCGGCATGCAGGTTCCGATCGCGCAGGCCCAGCAGGTCAAGCTCGGCCAGCATCTCGTGGCGTGCTCGAGCTGCGGGCGCATCCTCTTTGCGGACGACGCCGACGCGGCGCGCAACGTCGCCGAGAAGGGCGATCGCGACGAGCCCAAGACTGGCATCTCGCGATTCTCCGCCGAGGAGCTTATGATCGTCGACCTTGGCGCGGTATCGCGCGAAGACGCGATTGCCACGCTTGCCAAGGCAATGGAAGACCACCATTTCATCTCCAATGCCGACAGTCTCGTTACGGCCGCGATGGACCGCGAGGCGGTGCTTTCGACCGCGATGGACGACGTCGCGTTTCCGCACGTCAGGGGCGTAGAAGGCGGCGGGCTTACTCTCGCGATGGGCGTCTCCAAGGAGGGCGTTGATTGGGCGGGCGAGACTGTGCACCTCGTGTTCCTCTCCGCGATTCCTGTCGCTGTCAGCGCGTTCTACTTGCGTCTCATGGCCGGGCTCTCGCAGGCCTTTTCTAAGAAGGACGTCCGCGCGTCTGCCGTCGCCTCGAAGGATGCGGCAGCTCTCTGGAAGACGCTCGTCAAGGCAACTCGCCACACCGTTAAGTGACGCTTCGCACCGCCATATCGGCGTTTGCAGTCTTTGCCGCCGTCATTGCCTGCGCGGCTCCTGCGAAGAAGCCGGCCACTGCGTCGCGACGCGCTGTCGCCGCACCAGTGCAGACGGCTCATCGCCGCTCTCCGTATGTCGGTGCGATTTGTGCCGATGCCACGACGGGGCGCATACTCTCCACAGACAACGCCGATGCCGAGGCGTATCCGGCGAGCGTTACGAAGCTTATGACGCTCTTTCTCGTCCTTGAGGATGTTCATGCGGGGAAATACGACCTTGACTCAATGGCCGTAGCCACTCCAGACGTCAACCGTTGCGAAGCGAGCTGGATCGGCATCAAGGTGGGGGAGTCGATGTCAATCCGCGACTTATGCCTTACGCTGATGGTCGAGAGCGCGAACGACGCGGCCATAGTCCTCGCCGTCAACTCTGCCGGGTCGTTTGACGACTTCGTTGCAAAGATGAACTCACGTGCCACGGAACTCGGGATGACGAGGACGCGCTACTACAACCCGAACGGGCTACCCCCAAATTCCACGAAGCGCTATCCGTGGAAGTCGTTTAATGTCACGACGGCTGCCGATCAGCTGAAACTCGCACTTGCGCTTCTCAAGATGCCAGAGACGCTTGAGTTCACTTCCGTCAAGACTTGCGACCTCGTTAAGACGAAGGGCGGGTACCGTGCATCCGTCACGCGTCGTGTCAACGAGCCATTGCGCAGGACCGAGCTTGCGCCCGGCGAGAGCATCGTCAAGAATCTTTGCAACCATAACAACGTGATGGTGAAGGACAAGCAGAAGATATTCAATCCCGATGGGCGCGAGGCGATTGACGGGCTTAAGACCGGCTACATCGATGCCGGCGGCTCATCCGTTGTGATTACCGGCTCGCGCGGCGGAAAGCGCACCGTAGCTGTTGTGCTTGGGTCTTCTTCGGCGAAGGAGCGCGACGAGCATGCCTCGCGCCTAATTTCCGACGCGCTCGGAGCAATTGCCTGGTAGGTTACTCGAGGTTCAGGAGAATAAGTTTGAATACGTCGCGCGCCCTTATCGGCCAGAGCCGCGAGGGCCTTTCCTCTTCGAGCGGGATTTGTATGAACTTCGGGAGGTCAGGCAGAAAGTCGAGTCCCGCCATTTCCTCGAGTTCGTCTATCGACACGATGTGTCGCGCGGCCCATTCGTGCCACGGTGTGTGCTGGTCGAAGACGACGGCAAGTGCCCTCACGTCCATTCCCTCCTGGGCGACGATGACTTGGTAGAACCGCCCCGGTATCTCGATGTCCGTTCCGCTGAGGGTCTCTCCCAGTCCGTTCGGGATTGTGCCGACGATTACCCACAGTTCGCCGTATCTTGCCGGCCAGAAGTCGGCTATGCGGTGCTCCACATTGCGCCATACGCCTTGGTTGAGGGCGGGGGTCTGAGGCGCGATATTTGACATGAGGAACGTTTTCTTTTGGTCGAGAGTTCCGTAGCGTGACTCTATCGCGTGGTTCGGAACCATGTGGCCGCGGTCGTACCCGCTGCGCTTGTAGTCTGAAGGGTCGGGGGAGTTTGGGGCTTCCTTGTCTTTTGCAAAGAGTGGACGCTTCCCTGATTCGTAGAGCTTCTGCGTAGTCACGTGGTAGGCGCACCAGACGGGGCGGCGAAGTGATGGCGACCAGCCGACGGCGAATTCGCCGCGGTCGAGAACCGTTATGTCGGCCGGTTGCACGTTTCCGACGCGACGCGGCGCGCCTGCGAAGAACACCTTGCCTTCCGGCGGCTCTACGTCGTATTCGTATACCGCGTCATGGCCGGTGATGTCGAGCGCGTCTGTAACGTCGCCGAGCCCGTTGCCTGCCCAGAAGAGCGACGTGGTGAGAAATCCGGGCCACGACTCCTTTCGCTCGTCGAGCCAAGCCTTTGGATGGTGGACAAACCAGACTGCCGTGAAGGCAAAGGCCGCCGCAAAGGCGAAAAGGGCGGCAAGGGCCGCGTACGCGATTTTGCGCGTGCGCGACCCCTTGCCTTTCTTCCGCCGCTTCGCACTCATAGATTGTCGAGCTCGATGCGGATCGTGCGGCTTTTCATTGCCTGCGTCCGGTTTGGATCGACGTCATCGGCCGTATGGCGCGTGACGCCGTCATTGCGGGTGTCTGGCACGGTGAGCTTGGCACCGCACGCGGGGCATTCGGTCTCCTGACCGATAAGGTCGAAGGTGGCCTCTATCTCCGTGTGGCAGTGGTCGCAGAGGAAGCTTGTGAAGCAATCGTCGTTCATAGGCCGAGCTTGGTGGCGCTGCGCCACGCGTAGTATTTCTTGAGTTTGAGCTTCTTCGCGGCGGCTTCGTCGCAGAAGATCCAGGCGTCGTTGTGCGCCTGGAGCGCAGAGGCGGTGCAGAACTGGCTCATCGGGCCTTCAACGCAGCCCTTGATCGCGTCCTGCTTGTTCGCGCCAAAGGCGAGAAGGATGATCTTCTTCGCTTCGCAGATCGTGCCGACGCCCATCGAAAGCGCGCTCTTCGGAACGGCCTTCATGTCGCCCTTGAAGAAGAGACGCGCGTTGTCCTTCACCGTAGACGGCGTGAGGTAGACGATCGACGTGCGGCTGTTGAGCGAAGTGCCGGGCTCGTTGAAGGCGATATGGCCGTCAGAGCCGATGCCGAGCACCTGGATGTCGATGCCGCCGGCCTTCTTGATCTGGGCCTCGTATGCCTTGCACTCCTTTTCGGGATCCTTGGCGAGACCGTTGAGGACGTGCGTGTTCGAGAGCTTGATGTCGATCTTCTCGAACAGGTTCTTGTTCATGAAGTACCGGTAGCTTTGGTCATGCGTGCCGGGGAGCCCGTAGTACTCGTCGAGGTTCCAGCTCTTCACCTGCTTGTAGCTCACTTTCTTCGCCTTGACGGCCTTTGCCATCTCGGTGTACATGAGTACAGGCGTTGAGCCTGTCGCGAGTCCGAGAACCGTCTTGGGGTTCTTCTTCACCGCGGCGGTGATCATGTCGGCGGCCAGCTTTGAGGCCTCTTCTTTCGTCTTGCAGATTACGACTTCCATGTTTATTTCTCCGTTTCTGTTTGGTGGTTTGAATCAATGTAAAAAGGTTTTAGTGGAAGGGGTTTCCTGTCAACTGCCACATTCGCTGGAGCTTGAGTTTCTGTTGGAGTTGGAGTGGGAGTTGGAGTGGGAGTGGGAGTTGGAGTGGGGGCTGTGACTTCCGTTGTCTCGACCTCATCCTCTGGAGCTGTCATCGTCACGCGGTATAGCGCGCGGACGCCGAGAATCGCAATCAATAGAATCGCAACGGCTGCGGCGGCGAGAGCGACCATGCGCCAGTTGACGATTGGCATAGAGAACCCGTCGTCGGCCGGCATCGGCGCCGCATAGCGCGAAACTGTCTGCGCCGGTTCCGGCGCGATAGGTTTCACGGGTTCGACGGGCTTTGCGGGCGTATCGAAATCGATGATTGACTGGACGTTCTTCGGGGGCTCGGGTGCAACGGGTGTCGGCGGTTCTGTCTGCGCCTCCATGACAGGCGCAGGCTTCGGCGCAGAAGGCACGGCCGGAGCTGGCGTGCTCTTCGCGGCAGATGTGCCGCGCCCGCCGTATATCTCCATGAAGGCGTCCACGAGCGGCTTCGGCTCAAGCCCCACGGTTTCGCAGTAGAGCTTGACGAACCCGCGTCCGTAGATGGGCGCGACGATCCTGGAGAAGTCCTCGTTCTCGAGTCCTTCCACAACTTGGATCATCATGTGCGTCCGCTCTGCTATCTGTCCGGGCGTGAGGCCCTTGGCTTCGCGCGCCGTCCGCAATGTCTTTCCGAATTCAATCATTGTGGTTCCTCCTGGTTTGCAAATTCACCGTCTGGCGCGGTCTCGGGTGCTGCGCCGCCCGCCTCGCCGTCTGTTGTGCCGCCTTCGCCGTTGCCGTTGAATATGGCGAGAAGCTGCTGCTGGTCCATGATGATCGGCCTCGGGCCTGCTCCTTGCTGAGGCCCGATGACGCCGGCGTCCTCGAGCTTGTCGCAGAGCTTCGCTGCGTGGTTGTAGCCGATGCCTAGCCGCCTCTGGAAGTGCGAGACCGATGCGCGGTTCGTGTTGATGATGCACTCGAGTGCGCGCTTGAAGAGGTCTGCGTCCTCGTTCGCCTTTACCATCTCCCTTGAGCTCGGCACGTCGCCGCCGCCCGGCTGGTTGTCGGGATCGTCCTCGTTCGACGCAAACGGATCTTCAATCGAAGCTTCCTTGACGCGCCCGAGCTTGGTGGCGAACTTCTCGTCGAACTGGGTGTTCGAGTGCTCCTGTATGAAGTTCGTGATGTTGGCGATTTCGCCGTCGGAGATCCAAGCGCCCTGGGCGCGGATGAGAAGCCCGTCCTTGCCCTTGAAGAGCATGTCGCCCTTGCCGATGAGGTTCTCGGCTCCCGTGTCGTCGAGAATGGTCCTCGAGTCGACGGACGACGCGGTCTTGAACGCGACGCGGCCTGGGATGTTCGCCTTGATCGTGCCGGTGATTATCTTCGCGTCGGGGCGCTGGGTCGCGAGGATGAGGTGGATGCCGGCGGCACGGGCCTTTGCTGTCAGACGCGAGATGTCGGGCGTCACTTCCTTCGAGCACTGGCTCATCAGGTCCGCCACTTCGTCGATTATTATCACGATATAGGGAACCGTCTTTGGCATGTCAGAGCCGACTTCGGTGTCGCTGCCGAACATGTCGGTCTGCGTGAACGTCTTGCGGTGGTTGAAGTCGTAGATGTTCCTGACGCGCGCCCTTGCGAACATCTTGAGCCGTTTCTCCATTTCCGCGACTGCCCAGTGGAGGGAAAATACCACCTTGCGGTTGTCGGTGATGACTGGCACGAGGAGGTGCGGGATTGTCGCGTAGGGAGTGAACTCGACGGACTTTGGGTCGACCATGATGAGTTTCAGCTGCTCGGGCGTCCTTGTCATGAGAAGGCCGCAGATGAGCGAGTTGAGGCACACCGACTTGCCCTGTCCGGTCGCGCCTGCGACGAGCATGTGCGGCATTGACGCGAGGTCGGAGACGAGTTCCTTGCCGTCGGCGCGCTTGCCGAAGAGAAGGGGAAGCTCGGCGTTGGCGCCGCGCCACGCCTCGGACTCGAACACCTCGCGGAAGGATATCCCCGCGGGCTTGCGGTTCGGGACCTCGATGCCGATCCTGTCTTCGCCTGGGATCGGCGCCTCGATGCGGATCGACTTTGCGTGCAGTGCGCCCTTGAGGTTGTCGGTGAGGTTTGTGACGGCTGAGTAGCGCGTGCCGGGGGCGAGCTCGATCGCGTACTTCGTTACGACTGGCCCCTGCACCGTGTAGCTCAGCTGCGCGTCCACGCCGAAGAGCTTTAGCGTGGAGACGAGTCGCTGGCTCATCTCTCCGACATCGCTGTGGTCGGCCGCGCTCGGGCGCAGCGGATTGAGCAGGGCGAGCGACGGCAGGATGTACGGCCCCTTGTCCTCGACTTCCTCTTCCGGCTGGTCCTCGGTTTCAGCGCGCCTTGCGGCCGGTGGCGGCGGTTCGTTCTGCAACGGCGCGCGCGCGGCTGCTTTTGCCGCTTCGCGTTCGGCCTTTGCCGCTTCCTTCGCGGCGCGGATCGCGTCCTTCTCGGCCTGGCGCGCAGCCGCCTTTTCTGCTTTTGCGCGTTCCTTCTCGATGCGGGCCTGCTCCTTCGCGTCTTTTTTTGCCTGGAGTGCGGCGAGATAGGCGGCCTGTTGCTGCTCGTACTCCTCGTCGGAGCCTGCGGCCTCGCGCGATGGCGCGATGTGCCCGCCAGCCGTGGCCCAGCGGTAGAGTCCCGCGAAGAACGCGGCGATGGCCTTCCTGCCGATACACGCGACAAACGCGACGAAGGCGATGATGGCCATCACCGCGGTGCCGCCGAAGTCGCTCAAAAGCGGAGACACCAGCCGCGTCATGACGAGGTAGCCGACTACGCCGCCGGCGTTTGCGATGTTGACGCGCTCGAGCGCTGCGGAAATCCCGGGCGCGTGGTGCTGTGCGACTTGCAGAAGGCATGCACACGCGGCGAGGAAGACTGCGAACCATGGGGCTCGACGGACGAGGTTCAACCTATGTCCACCGACGAGGCACAGCCCGAGCACAATGCAGATGACTGGGATTATCCACACTGCAAGGCCAATCGTGGTGTAGCCGTAGTAGGCGAACGAATCGCCGAGCGCGCCAACCCAGTTCGTCGACGGAAGCGCGGGCACGCGGAGCGCCTCGATGGAACGCCAGTCGTAGGTCAGGAGCGCCACGAGGGGAAAGGGCGAGATTAGGAAGGGCAGCCATCCGAGGATGTGCTTTTCGCGGCCTGTGTCTGCATTGGAAGAGGGGTCTGTCATTTTTGATTGCCGTCTGTTGTGGCTTCGCCTTTAGGGATCGATATGCCGTTGTCGCGAGCGTGGACGCCAAGGACTTGCGTGCGCTCTGTCTTGAGTGAGTAGTATACCAGTATGGCCAGGAGGAGCGCCAGGAGTTTCAGGCCCCAGTTGTAGGTCAGCACCGACGCCGCCCTTGAGAAGATTCCAGGCTTTTGCACTTCGGCCTTCATTTGCGGTTTCCTTTCTGGAGGGGGTCTACCGACTTGCCAAGCCATCTCTTCAGCGTGCCAAGGCGCGACGCGCCACCGCTTGCGCGGGGAAGTGCTCTCGCCAGCCAGCGGTGCAGCGACTCGGCCCTCTGTTCGCCGGAGTAGCGGAAGAGCTTTCCGTTGCGCGCTACCGATATGTCGCCCGTTTCCTCCGAGACCACTATGACTAGCGCGTCTGTCTCCTCGGAAAGACCTACAGCAGCGCGGTGGCGCATGCCGCTTACGATGAGGTTCGGGTTGTTCGAGACGGGGAAGATGCAGTGGGCAGAAGCAAGTCGGCCGTTCCTGAGTACCGCGCCGCCGTCATGCAACGGGAGGGGCGGCGTGAATATGCTCGTCACAAGCCCGCGTGAGAACACTGCGTCGAGCAGGACGCCCGTGTCCTCGTAGCCCCTAAGCGAAATGCCGCGCTCGAAGGCGAGAAGCGCCCCAATGCGCTTGTCCGCAAGGTAGATGAGCGTATCCACGACGAGATCGGGAGTCGCGGCGTCGCCAGGACCGTACTTTGGCTTTTCGAGAAAACCGAACGCGCCGACCGTGGCGAGGATACGGCGGATTTCTGGTTGGAAGATGACGACTGTTGAGACCGCGATGTAGATGAGCAGGAACTGGACGATGCGCGTGAGGACGTCGAAGTGGAAGAGATACGCGAACGCTATGAGGAGCGAGGCGAGTATGCCGAAGCCCATGAGCGCCTGGCCAAAGCGCGATCCCTTTGCTCCCTTTAGGATCGCGTAGATCACGAAGTAGAGTATCGCGATCTGGACTATGGCCGATGCGTTCATCATTTGGACTCTTCGCCTCCCGTCTGCTCGCCGTCCTGCGGCGGTTCTTCCTGTTCGAGCCCGACGAGCTTCGCCACGTCGCGCCCGTCCATCGTCTCGCGTTCGAGAAGGGTCTTTGCGAGAAGCTCGACCTTCTCCTTGTTCTCCGAAATGGCCTTTTCGGCTTTTGCGTAGGCATCGGATACAAGCTTCGCGACTTCGGCGTCGATTGCGCGCGAAGTCTCCTCGCTGAACGCGGGCGGCATCGCCTCGATCGAGGCGTATGGGCTTGGTTCGTTGAACGCCTGGAAGCCGAACTTCTCGCTCATACCGTAAGTGCAGACCATCTTGCGCGCGATCTCGGTCGCCATCGCGATGTCCTGTGCGGCGCCGGTCGAGATCTCGCCTGTGAACATCTTTTCCGCTATCCTGCCGCCGCAGCAGATCACGAGTTCGTCGAGGAAGTGGCTCTTCGTGCGGTTGAGGATGTCGCGCTCGGGAAGCGACATGGTGACTCCAAGCGCACGCCCGCGCGGTATGATCGTTACCTTGTGGAGGGGGTCTGCGTTCTTCGCGAGAAGCTGGAGTATTGCGTGGCCCGACTCGTGCCATGCCGTGATTTCGCGGTCTTTCTGCGAATAGCCCGCGCTCTTGCGTTCGCGTCCCCAGAGAACCTTGTCGCGCGCCTCTTCGAGCGTCTCCATGTCGACGGCCTCGAGTTTCTTCCTGACGGCCATGAGCGCGGCCTCGTTCAGGAGATTCGCGAGGTCTGCGCCCGAGAAGCCGGGCGTGCCGCGTGCGATGCGCGAAAGGTCGGCGTCTGGCCCGAACTTGATCTTCTTGCCGTGGAGCGCGAGAATCTCCTCGCGGCCCTTTAGCGTCGGAAGGTCGATCATCACCTGGCGGTCGAAGCGGCCAGGCCTCAGGAGCGCGGCATCGAGAGTGTCGGGCCGGTTCGTCGCAGCGATGACGATCACGCCCTCGTTCGGCGAGAAGCCGTCCATCTCTACGAGCATCGTGTTAAGGGTCTGTTCGTTGTAGCGATTGCCGCCAAGTGCGCCCGCGCCTGTGCGCTTCATGCCGATGGAGTCGATCTCGTCGATGAAGATGATGCAGGGTGCCTTCTTCTTCGCCTCCGCGAACATGTCGCGCATACGGCTCGCGCCGACGCCGACGAACATCTCCTCGAAGTCACTGCCAGAAATCGCGAAGAAGGGCACTTGCGCCTCTCCCGCGATTGCCTTGGCGAGAAGCGTCTTGCCAGTTCCGGGCGGGCCCACGAGAAGGACACCCTTCGGGATGCGCCCGCCGAGCTTGCGGAACGCGGCGGGCTCTCTGAGGAAGGCGACAATTTCCTGCACCTCTTCCTTCGCCTCGTCAACTCCCGCAACGTCGGCGAAAGTGACTTTTGCCTTCTCGGCCTTGCCGTCGAGCAGCTTTGCGCGCGACTTGCCGAAACCGAACACACCGCCGTCGCCACCCATCTTGCGGTAGAAGAACCAGTAGAAGAGGAACATCATGCCGCCGAAGAAGAGGATGTTCATGACGAGCGGCGAAAGCGGGCTCCTGCGTTCCTTGACCTTGACTTGGAGCTGTCTGGTGAAGAGATCCTCCATCAGGTTCTCGTTCTCGCCTGGGACGAGCGGGACGCGGTATTTGACGCGTACGGGATTGCCGTCTTTGTCCGCAATCGGCTTGCCGTCCTTGTCGACTTCGTCGGTTTCCATTTCGCCGGTCAAGTATGTCACGCCCTCGTCTCGGTCGAGGAAGCGGACGATGGGCTCGACGATCTTCCCTTCGTCGAGCGCCTTGTAGAATTCTGTCTGCGTCAGCTCGTGCACGGCCGGCTCGCCGGGATTCGTCTTGTAGAACGTGAAAAACAACGCCACGGCGGCGGCGATTATGATCCACGATCGCATCGCGCCGATACTGTTCCCGTCCGGCTTCGCGGCGGGTTTCTGGGTCTCGTTGGACATATACGTAAATTATACCAAATCCGATTGACTTGTTGGGCGAGTTTTTGGTAAATTCTGCGCTGCTAAATGAGGAAAGAAAGAACATACACGTCAGGCGAGGAAGTCGCAAACGCCGTTACGCATGTTGTCGGCTCTCACCTCGGCGCTGCGATGCTTGCGCTTCTCGTCTGGGAGGGCGCGACAAGCGGCGTAGACGTCGCGTGGAAGACGACTTCCGGGGCGATTTTCGGCTTTTCGATGATTCTCCTCTACGCGATATCGTCGGCCTACCACACGGTGACGTACCTTCCGGCGAAGAGGGTCCTGCACAAGATGGACCACATGGCGATATACTTCCTGATAGCGGGAACTTACACGCCTTTCTGCCTTGTCACGCTGAGGCCCGACCATCCGGGGCTCGCGTGGACGATCTTCGGCATCGAGTGGGGCGGAACGCTTGCGGGGATTTTCTTCAAGATATGGACGACGGGGCGGTTCAGGGTCGTGTCGACCCTGGCGTACATCGTGATGGGGTGGGTGGCGATCCTCGCGATCGTTCCGCTCATACGCTCGCTCCACGGGCTTGGCACGATGTGGCTTACGCTTGGCGGCGGGCTATACACGCTTGGCTGCGTCTTCTATCTCTGGAAGTCGCTTCCCTACGCGCACATGGTGTGGCATCTCTTTGTGCTTGCGGGCACGATCTGCCACTTCTTCTGCATCCTCTGGTATGTGATGTAGGTTTGGCTGGCGAATAGCCGCCTATTTCAGCTTGAAGCCGGTGCCGACGAACTGCGCGATGTCGCGACCCGTGTCGTCTGAGATGTCGACGTTCACGACGCACGAGCTGCGGCCGTCCTTCCTGTAGCGGGCCGTCGCTATGAGGCGCTTGCCCTTTGCCGCGGAGAGGTAGCTTATCGAGACCTGCTGGGCCACCGTCACTCTTTCGCGGTCGTTCGTCAGCGCGGCGAAGGCAAAGTCGGCAAGGGTGAATATAGCGCCGCCCATGACGCCGCCGAAGGCGTTCCTGTGGCGTGGCGAAAGAGTCATCGAGGTCACGGCATGCTCGCCGTCAAGCTCGTCGAGCGTTATTCCGTTCTCGGTGGCGAACCGGTCTTCCGAGAAATAGGCCTGGGCTTCTTCCATTGTCATATTTGTCTTCCCTTGTTCGTTTTCGCTTCGCCGCGCGGTTTCTGCGGCTTGTGTGGACAGTAATATATCAAAACGCCGATGAAAGTCAATGAGGGTTCTCGTGCGGAGTTGCGGAGCCGCGGCGGCACAGATTTCATCTTGGCTGTCATGTTCTTGATAGTTGCCTGTAGCACTCGTACGCGGCGATGGAGACGGCGTTTGCAAGGTTGATGCTTCGCGCATGTTCGCCGGGCATGGGGTGTCCTCATATCCTCCTGCCAAGATCGAAGGCGGCCTTCATGAACTTCGTCTTCTTCACGGCACCGGGCTCGTAGACGCCTCCGGCCTTGAGGAAGCCCTTGATCTTCGCGCCCTCGAAACAGTCCACGAAGCCCTGAAGCGGCGCCTTCACGAGATCCCAGTCCATGTTCTCGGCCATCGTCGCGACGAGATAGTACGGCTTGCCGTTCGGCTCGGGCCACTTCGCGACGCAGCGGTCGAAGAGCGCCTTGAGCTGACCTGCGATCGAGAAGTAGTAGACTGGCGTACCGAACACGACGGCGTCCGCCTTGCATATCTTCTCGACGATTGCGTTGGCGTCGTCCTTGACGACGCACTTCCCGAGCTTCTGGCACGCATAGCAGCCGGTGCAGAATCCGATCTTCTTGTCCTTGAGCCGGATGACCTCGGCCTTGTTGCCCGCGGCCTTCACGCCCTTCGCGACCTCCTGGCAGAGCGCGTGGGAGTTGGAGTTCGGGCGGAACGACGCCGAAATGATCAGGACGTTCTTGGTTTTCTTAATTGTCTTCTTGGTGGACATTGCTAACTCTCCGTTGTGTCTTGGACTTGGTGCGCTACCGCGCATTGCTCCAATAGTATATCATTTCGTCTGTACGAATGACACCTCAGAGACGTATCCGATGTCAGGTGTAAAAAGTAGATCGTCCTGTCAGTCTAAATGTGACATGGGTGACTATCGTTATCTAATCAGTGGCAGCGGCCGTTGGCGCGGCGCGGACAGTTCGGCTTGGCTCCTCCCGTGCCGAGGCAGCGGTAGCAGATTTCGTTTGCGAGCGGTGCGCCGGAGAAGTAGTCATCGAGGTTCTTGAGCGTCGTCTCGGCGATGTTGGCAAGCGCCTCGTGCGTAAGGAACGCCTGGTGCGAGGTGACGATTACGTTCGGCAGCGAGACGAGAAGCGAGAGCGTCTTGTTCTGCCGCGTAACGTCCGAACGATCCTCGTAGAACCATTCGCTCTCCTCTTCATAGACATCCAGCCCGGCCGCCCCGACCGTTCCGTTGCGCAACGCCGAGAGCAATGCCTCCGAATCGACGAGTCCGCCGCGCGACGTGTTGATGAGAGTGAAGCCGTGCTTCGCCTTGGCAAGCGCCTCCGCGTTGATGAGATGCTTGGTCTCGGGCAGAAGCGGACAATGCAGCGAGACGATGTCCGACTCGGCGAGAAGCCTGTCGAGCGTGACATATTCAAGCCCCGTCGCCGGATTCGGGAATGCGTCGTATGCGATGACTCGCATTCCGAATCCCTTGCAGATG
>CACWJS010000067.1 GCA_902761275.1 uncultured bacterium
TTGAGTGCCGTTTGTCGTCTTGTTTTCGCGAAACACACAGTTGCTCACGACAGCATTGGCCGATCCAACAAAGCAGCCGCCATAATCAGAAGCTTGATTGCCGACGAAAACACTATCGACGGCTTCTCTAAGAAGATGTACAGCTCCTCCAACCCCGGAAGACTCTGTGGCTTTGTTGTCCAGACAGCTGCATTTGGCAAGGCGCGAAAGAAATGCTGCTCCGCCGTACTTCTTCGCAACGTTGTTCGTGAACATGCAATCGAATGCATTCGCACATCCGACTGCTCCGCCCGTCCTCGCGACATTGTCGCGAAACACACAGTTGGACAGCACATTCACATCGCGGTAGATTGCGAAAAAGCCCGCTCCTCCAACGGCATACCCTCCAGTTTCGCCGCCTCCAGGCACCACTGTCGCGTCATTGTTGGCGCAGAAGTTTTCGAACGTAAGGTTGCGGAATGTTGAACCATCATTGTTGTTGATGAAGAAAAAGCGCTCTCGTCCGTTGCCGCGAAGCACCACGCCATCGCTCCACTTTCCGTCGCTCTCGCCGACGAAGTTCAGCGCCTTGTTGGTGAGGTATACATAGCTACGGCGGGTAATCGTGCCGGATGTCTCCTCCTGCATGAACGATGCGTCGTCCAGCTGATACGTTCCCAGCTTGAACAGAATCGTGTCGCCGTTCGCCGCCTGCGTCACCGCGTTCGTAATTTGCTGCGACGGCGTCATGCCATCGACAACGGCGTTCTGTATTGTCCATGTCTGGACTGCCACGCCTGCAAGGGACGTCAGCAAGCCCATTACAAGACCAATGCATTTGCGTTTCATCGTTGTTTTCCTTTCTGTTGTTTCTGGTGACTAAAGTTCTTTATCATGTTCCACGTCGTACGCACGAACAAAATCCACCTCAAGTTTCGAGCCCCGTCGTGAGGTTCTTCTCTGCGACCGCGCGCCAGTCCGGCCCCGCAACAGAGGCAAGCGCCTTTATCTTCTCTCCGCAGCCTGGGATTGTCGGCACATCAAACGACGGCAGTTCTGTCGCAACTGCGCAACTGGCACAGAAGACGGTAGCCACAAGCAGAATTTCTCTCTTGCTGTTCATTTGTAGATCCTTGTTGCCTCGGCATCAAGACATCAGCAGTTTTGACGATGGGATTATACCACACCCAGCGGCGAAAAGGCAATGCTTACTATTCCGTTTTCGCTAACGTTAATATTCCATTTCCACTAACACCCCCGAAAGCGGCGGGAGGGGAAGCAGAGAGTCATTACATCCAAATGCGCGCGGAATTTAACGCCATGCATCTGGACAATGGATAAACCGGTCGCCGCGCTTGCCGTATGGAATGGTATCGGGCAATTGGCATTCGGCAGGTAGGTTACGCGGAATATCGCGATAATAGGACGCGTAGTCTTTGAGCCACGACTTTGTTTCTCGCGGATTGAACACAATCACCGTCTTCTTGAAATCTTTTCGGATAATGTTAACGGGAGCAATGAAGTCTGTATCACCACTCACGAGAACAAACGCATCCGCATTGTTGTTAAACGCATCAAGAAGCATTGAAGATGCAATATTCACATCCGTGCGCTTCTCTTCAAGCTTGACTACCTTGACAAAGCCATTCTTGGCGATAGGACACGTCTTGCATTCTTCTTCGTGTACGGGCATGAGAACGGCATCCTTGCGATAGAACCCCTGTATAACCTCAACATTCGGAAGTGTGGTCAATGCCTGAATATAGATCTTCTGACGATCAAGGGCAGACGTATCATGGGGATATGTCTTTACAGGAGAGGTGAAGTACTTTACAGAAACAAGTTCATGGTCGTCTCGAAGAAGTGCGGAGACAAGCCGAGTTGGGTCAAGCCACTTGTACGAGGTCCCTTTTAGAAGCCCGTAGAATAGGTTGTACCCGTCAATGTATGCAACTGTCCGTTTCATGGTATCATCAAGACTGCAAGAGCCTTGACCTTTCGGCCAAGGCTCTGCACCGCGTAGACCGAGTCTTGCGGCTTGATGTTGGTATTGTATCAAATATTTGTGATAGTGCGCAAGTGCCCCTTCCTACTTTTCAATATTCCATTTCCACTAACACCCCCGAAAGCGGCGGGAGGGGAAGCAGAGAGAGTCGGTACCGCCCTGGTGGTTGACACCCTGCGGCGCGGCGTGGTAGAATTTGCGGCGCATGAAGAGGAAAGACCACTACAACGTCCTCGCAGTCTGCATGCTGAGGGATTTCGCGGGGCGCGAGATATTCATGGGCATGCTCGAGGAGATGTCGAACAGAAAGAACTGGCATCTCGACATGGCAGGCCCGGGGCGGCTCTTTTCCGAACGCGAACTTGCGAACGAGGACGGAGAGCCGTTCGACGGCTACATCCTCACCATGCCCGGCACCGACGCCGTGATGAAGCGCCTCGCCGTTGCAAAGGCTCCAACCGTTCTCGTCAACATCACCGACAAGAGGCTCGCAGCGCGCAGCGAATCCGTATCTTCGGTATGGACCGACAACGCCAACATAGGCCGACGCGCGGCAAAGCACCTTCTCGACCGAGGCGGCTACAAGTCTGCGGGGTATGTTCACGAGCTGAAGCCGCAGTTCTACTCCACCGAGCGCATGATAGCCTTCCGCGCAGAGATGAAGCGCAAGGGAATCAAGACGGAGGAATTTCCAGAAGGTGACGACTTCAGCGACTTCCAGGCGAGGCTGAGGGAATGGGTGCGCAAGCTCCCGAAGCCGGCGGCCGTGATGGCCGTCTCCGACATGCGCGCGGCGGACGTTGTAAACGCCTGCAGAGCAGAAGGCATTCCCGTCCCCACGCAGGTTGCCGTCGTCGGAGTGGACAACGATGCGGCACAGCACGAGACATGCGGAATGAGCCTTTCAAGCGTAGTCCTAAACATGAACATGATGGGACGGCAGGCAGTCCGGGAGCTGGACTTCCTGTTCCGCCACCAGAAATGGCACGGACGTCCGCACGAGATTCTGATCCCGGCGAAAGACGTCTTCGCCGGAGAGTCGACGGCACGGTCAGTATCGGCGACACGGCTCGTCAACATGGCGCAGGAGTTCATCGCCGCGAACCGAGCAGTCAAAATCGCTCCGGCAGATGTTGCAAGACATCTCGGCTGCTCACGCCAGCTCGCGGAACTCCGCTTCTCGCAGATCTGCGGAAAGACAATCCGCAAGGCGATTGAAGACGCGAGAATGGAAGAGGCAAAGCGGCGGCTCAAAGGCGGTGCAACAGCCAATGAAATCGTGAAGTCCATGCACTTCACATCCGCAAACCAGTTCTACCGCATCTACAAGCGGCACTTCGGCCACACCATCCGCCAAGCCGGCGCCTGACTCGCGATTCCATCGTGTGGTCACGCCCGACACCCGGTTGCCCGCGGTCCTCAGGGCAGCATCGGCATCAGCGTGTAGATGATGGTGTACCTATAATGCGATCCAAAGCAAGGAATGATCGGCAACAAGCGAACTGGGCAGGGACAGACCCCACGAAAGGCCAATTTTGCAAGGGTTTACGCCGCGGGCAGCGCTCATGGCAGCATTGCCCACAACTTCGCGATCTCCTTCGCGTCGCGGGTGGTGTAGGAAGTAACGCGACGGCCGAGGCAGTTGATGGACAAGCCGAGCCCGTGCAGCTCGACGTTGTCGATAATGAGAAATCGGTAGTGGAAGTCGGTCATCAGCGTGAACTCAAGCGCGTCTGCAAGCGTCTCCTCGCACCATTTTACCTTTCATGTGAAGTATACCAAATAAACTGCCACAAGGCCTCGGTTGTCTAGATAATTTTCTGAGGAGGAGATTCAGATGTGCGGCAAGACAATCTCCTTGAATGCCGAATAGGCTTCGTGGGGATTGAACGTGACCCCACGCCTCAAGAGTGGATCAACGTCACCCATGTCCTGCTCGACAAACGAGTTCTTTGTCCACGGAAAGCTCTTGCTCCACTCCGTGATATAACGTTCGGCTATCATAAATCATCCAACTCCAGATCCAAGTTAACCTTGACATGCCAACGACGATTCAACTCTCCGCCGCGATTATTCTCAAACGGACTAAGCGGCGTGTTGACTGTTCGCAGCCCGAGCGGCCGCCAAACGCGGTAAAGCACATCCGCCTTTTCGTTCTCTCCGAGGACTTCCTCGCAGATGTAGCCGAGTCGCTGCCAGACGACGCACGGCACAAAGGCGCAAAGATCGGACGCGGAAGCGAAATCCACCTCTTCCATCAACTCGGAAAGTATCGTCGCTGCCGACGACATGCCGCCGATCAAGTCTGCATGTCTCACTATGTCAAAGGCCGTCAACACCGCATCCGCAAATCGCACTACGCCGCCATCGGCATTACGAGTTACAATGTGCGCCTCCGGCATCCGCTCTCGATAGACAAGCCGAAGCATGTTATGGGCAAGTCCGCCCCCGCGCATACGCGGCAATGTAACGACTGCGAAATCCTTGTGAATGCGCTGATGTCCTGCTCCCCAAATCGCAGCCGAACTAGTCAAGCCAAGATAGTACCGGCGCCCCAGATGTCGCATGAGGTCATCCACATAGAAACTGGGCGGCACTTCGCCCCTGAGTTGATAACGATCAGGCACACAGACATAAAAACCTCTCATCGGCGAGACAATCAATTTCCGAGTCTTAAGCCGATGCAGTGCCGTGGCTAACACAGGGCGCCGCAATGACGATGCGGACAACGCCTCTTCAAGTGTGAACGACGGACGTCCCGAGATGAGTCGCCTATGCACCCAAGATGTCAGCTTCTCGCACTTCTCGTTATCAACATTATCATTCATTGATAATAATCCTCGCAACTTATGCCAATATTAAACCAAATTTTTCTTCTCACGGCAAGTGGCAAGTTTCACTTATTTTCATCCTCTGCGAATAATGAAACTTTTTCCACAAACAAGCCGAGTCCGCCTTGCCCTGCTCGGCTGGGCGGTGTATAATACACGCCATGAACTCCAAGAGGAAAGCCAGCCGAGAAAAGCGAACGAACCACTACAACGTCCTGGCCGTGTATTACCTTAGGTATTTCGCCGGCAGGGACATGTTCGTAGGCACTCTTGACGAAATGTCGAACAAGCTGAACTGGCATCTCGACACCGTAAGGCCTGGCAAGTTCTTCACCTCCGCGAACCAGCTCTATCGCATCTACAAGCGGCACTTCGGCAGCACAATCCGCCAAGACCAGACTTCCTGACAGCGCGGCACATTTGACGCGCCCTCTTTTATGTGGTTGAGGTTGAATTGTTTTTGAGTATCGGTTGGAGTTGACGAATCAGAGATGTAGGAAGGTTTAGTCGAAATCGTGTCGTTCTTGTATTCGACCCGAAGGATGGTTGAATTGTGGTTGTTGGATGGATGGGAAATGGTTGGGCATGGTTGAGTAGCAGTTGAGACATGGCGGGACGGACGAATCACAATAGCAGTCCGTGCCGCAATCTCACATCGCTATGCAATCAGCAAGTTATACGCTGAGCGCAGCTTCGTCTTTCTTGACGCCGCCGGAGTCGAGACCCATCTTCTTGAGGTCGACGTTCACGACGCCCCACGGCTTGACGTTGCGCCAGTTGCCGCGAGTGAAGTCGGGGATCGACACCGGCTTCGAGCCCTTCCGTACAGAAGTCTCGGTGAGTTCGCAGATGCAGCTCGTCGCCGCAAGGTCGTAGACATCCATGTCGAGCGGCTCGCCGTTCTGGAGGCACCACACCCAGCGGAGATCCATGATGAAGTCCATTCCGCCGTGCCCGCCGACCTTCTTCGCCATGTCCGAGACATCGCGCCACATCGGGTGCATGTACTTCTCGCGGACCTCGGCGGCTTTCGCGTCGGAGAACCAGCCGTGCGCCTTGCCGTCGAAGCACTTGTCCTCGAACGCGCACTGGAACGGGAAGTCGCGGACGATGCCGCGCGTGCCCGAAATAAGGTTGATGCGCGAGTAGGGACGCGGGGAGCTCACGTCGTGCTGGACCATAATCGACTTGCCGTTGACGGTCTTGATGAGCGTCGTGTTCATGTCGCCCATCGCCGCAGGCGGGTCTTTCTTGCGCGGATCGGCGTCCGTCAGGAACTCCTTCTTGAAGTATTCGTAGTTGACGTTGTGCGGACCGTTCTCGAGCGAGACGAGGTAGTCGAACCGGTCGCCGCGGTTGATGCCCATCGTCTGGCAGATCGGGACGAGACCGTGCGTCGGGTAGCGGTTGCCCTTGTGCGCCATGTTTTCGCCGTAGCGCCATATCCACTCGGTATTATAGTGTGTCCCGACGGACGGAATGACCTCACGAAGGTCGTGGATGTACGCGCCTTCGGCGTGGTTGATCTCGCCGAACATTCCGAGCCGCGCGAGGTTGAGCTCGAGGAGCTCGATCTCGCCGTAGACGCAATTCTCGAGCTGCATGCACGGGATGCGCCACTTCTCCGAGGCCTCGACGAGCTCCCAGCTCTCGTCGACCGTGAGAGCGGACGTGACCTCGACGAGCGCGATCTTCCCGCCCAGCAGCGCGCGGAGCGCGACCGGCTGGTGGAGCGCCCACGGCGTCGCGCAGTAGACGACGTCGCACTCTCCGAAATCGCAAAGTTCCTTGTAGGCCTCGTCGCCAACGTACTTCTTCGGAACGGTCTTGTACTTGCTGTCGGCAAGCCACTTGAGGTTGCGCTCGACCGCAGCCGGATCCTTGTCGCAGAGCGCTACGATCTCCACACCCGGAATCATCGAAACGCGGTGAACCGCACCCGAACCGCGGCTACCGATGCCTACGAAGCCGACGCGTATCTTCTTGCCCTTGAGCCCCGTGAAGGCGTAGTCCTGCATCTGTCCGCCCTGGCCAAAGCCGAAACGGTTCATCTGGCAACCGGCGACCATGGCCGCAGCGCCCATCCAAGCAGTTCCCTTTAGGAAATCACGACGATTCATGTTGGTTTTCATATTGCGACTACATTCCGTGAGGAATGACTCCTTTCGTTTTTGTACTGTTAAAGACTATCGCACTACGGCGGCGCGCGCCGCGGCGAGGTCTGCGAATTCCCCGCCGGCGATCATTTGGACTATCAAGTTGCCGATGGCAGTCCCCTCGATTGGGCCCGTAAAGACCTCAAGCCCCGTCGCCTCGGCGGTAAGCGCGTTCAGGTACTTGTCCTGCGAGCCGCCGCCGACGATGTTGATCGAGGTGTAGACCTTGCCCGTTATCTCGGAAAGGTTGCGTATCGCGTTCGCGTAGCATTCCGCGAGCGAAAGGTAGACGCACTGCATAAGCTCACCCACGGTCGTCGGCGGCTTGCCAGTTTCGGACGCTGCCTTTGTGACTTCGCCGATCATCGAGGCCGGGTTGAGGAAGCGCGAGTCGTTCACGTCGACAGTCGTGTTGTAGTTCTGCCCGCGTGCGATCATCGAAAGGTCGGCAAAGGAATACTCGCGTCCCTTCTCGTAGTCTTTGAGAGTCGCAAGCGCTTCCTTCGTCGCGTCGCCGCCCTTGCCCTCGACGTACTCTACGCAATTGAGCTCGCGGCGGATCGACTGGATCATCCAGAGACCCATGATGTTCTTGAGGTAGCGGTAGCGACCCCATGCGCCGCCTTCGTTCGTGAAGTTCGCGGCGCACGACGCCTTCGTGGTAATCGGCTTCTCGTTCTCGACGCCGAGAAGCGACCAGGTGCCAGAAGAAAGGTATACCGCCCTGTCGTCTCGCGCGGGAACGGCGAGATACGCGGAGCCCGTGTCGTGCATCGCGGGGAGAACGACCTTGACGCCCTTGTATTCGCCGACAGTCGCGCCAGGCATCTCAAGCTTTCCGAAAATGCGCTTCGGAAGTCCAAGTTTTTCTATGAGATCGAAGTCCCAGTCCTTCTTAGCCGCGTCGAGGAGCGAAGTCGTCGACGAATCGGTATATTCGTGGACGATGTTCCCCGTCAGGCGGTAGTTGAGGTATTCCGGAACTGTGAGGAAGCTCGCCGCCTTCTCAAGCTGTTCGGGATGTTCCTTCTTCAAGGCCCAGAGCTGGTAGATCGTGTTGAACGGCGCTTTCTGGATGCCGCAGCGCGAATAAAGCTCCTCGAAGGACATCACCTGCGACTCAATTTCCACGTCCGCGCCAGTCGTGCGCGCATCGCGATAGGCGACAGAGTCGCTGCAAAGCTCGCCCTTCTCGTCGAGGAGCACGAAATCGACGCCCCAAGTATCTATGCCGATCGACTCAACGGCCCCCTTCTTCATCGCCTCGTCTATGCCGGCTTTCACGGACGCGACGAGCTTCTCTATGTCCCAGCAGTCGTGTCCGTTTTTGCGAACCTGCGAGTTCACGAAGCGGTAGACTTCCTCAAGAGTAATCTTGCCGTCAACGACGCGTCCGATGATATGACGCCCCGAGCTCGCCCCGATATCTATTGCCAGGTAGTTCTTCATTTCTTTGCCTCCAGTGAAATTGTACCATTTTTTCCGTTAGTGTGCATCAAGCCAGTTGCCGCCGACGCCGATCCCGACGTCGAGTGGAACCCCGAAATCGAGCGCCGTCGTCATCTCGCGCGTCACGATTTCCTTGACTTTCTCCACCTCGCCGAGAGGCACATCGAAGACAAGTTCGTCGTGTATTTGCAGTACCATCTTCGCACGAAGGTTTTCCGCCTTGAGCGCCCGGTCTACCTTCACCATTGCGACTTTTATGAGATCGGCGGCCGACCCCTGGATCGGTGTATTTATCGCATCGCGCTCCGCGGCCTGACGCGCCGTAGCGTTCCGCGAATTGATATCGCGCAGGGTTCTGCGGCGGCCGAGAATAGTCTCCGCATACCCCTTTTCGCGTGCCTTGGCGATCGCGGACTCCATGTAGACCTTCACTTTCGGATAGAGCTTGAAGTAGGTCTCGATCAAGTCCGCCGCCTCCTTGCGCGGCACTTTAAGCCGCTGCGAGAGCCCGAACGCGGAGATACCGTAGATGATGCCGAAGTTCACCATCTTGCACTTCGAGCGCTGTTCTGGCGTGACGAACGCCGGCATAACGTCGTAGACGCGGCTCGCCGTGTCGCGGTGAATGTCCTCGCCGTTCCTGAACGCCGCAAGCATCGCCTCGTCGCCCGACATCGCGGCCATGAGCCGCAATTCGATCTGCGAATAGTCGGCCGAGATAAGCACGTGCTTTTCGTCGCGCGCGACGAATGCCTTTCTGATGAGCTTGCCGCGCTCGGTGCGAATCGGGATGTTCTGGAGATTCGGGTCAGACGAACTCAGGCGTCCCGTCTCGGTAAACGACTGCGAGTATGTCGTATGGACGCGCCCGTTCTCGTCGATGAGCGTCGGCAGCTTGTCGACGTATGTGGACTTGAGCTTCGAACACGCGCGGTATTCGAGGATGAGCGGTATTATCGGATGCTCGCCGACGAGCTTCGAGAGCGTCTTTTCGTCAGTCGAGAACTGTCCGCTCGCCGTCTTCTTGCCGCCTGCGAGCCCAAGTTTCCCGAAGAGAAGCGCGCCAAGCTGCTTGGGGCTGTCAGGATTGAAACCGGGATCGGCGTAGGAGAGAATCTGCTGCGTGAGCGAAAGTATCTCGCGGTCAAGTTCGCGACCGTATGCCTTGAGCGCCTCAACGTCAATCTTAACGCCCTCGCGCTCCATGTCGATGAGGATCTTAACAAGCGGCTCCTCGACATCGGAAAGCACGTTCGGGAGCGGCGATGGCGCGACAGGCACTTGCGGGCGCAGAACGTCGTCAAGCCGCAGCGTGAAGTCAGCATCTTCCGCCGCATAGTCGCAGACGAGCTGCAAGTCCTTACCAGCGAGCGTCGGCTCTGGCTTGCCGCGCTCTTGCTCTCCCGCTACATCCTCAAAACGGATCATGCGGTAGCCAAGCAACTGCTCCGAAAGCTCCTTGAGCCCGTGGCGCGCCGCGGCGTCGAGACAGTAGTGCTCAAGCATCGTGTCGCGCGGCGTCGACGCAAAGCCGATTCCGTAACGGTGAAGGACGGTGCGGTCGTATTTACCGTTGTGCGCGACGAGAATCTTTGACTTGTCCGCAAAGAGCGGGCGGAACACGTCGACGAGATCGGCTATGACGTACCACGCCTTCCCTGGAGCGGTAGAGAACGAGAGTCCCAGCAAACGACAAGTCTTCGCGTCAGTCGCGCTTAAGCCCGGCTCCCGCGCAGCCGTCTCAATATCGAACGCGACGCGCGGCGCGGCCATAAGCTCTTCAAGAAGCGCCTGCGCCGCCGGCTCGTCAGTGATGAGACGGTAGTCGTGCGGTGCCGAAGACAGAGTTGAAAGTTTAAAGTTTAAAGTTGAAAGTTGCCCAGACGCCTCTCCGATGCGTCCGTTGCTCATTGGTAGGGGCGCATCTCCAAGGCGTCCGCCTACCTCCTCCCCAAGTAGCTCTTTCGCCAATCGTCGAAGCTCGAACTTCTCGCACACAGCGGCAAGTTTGCCGCGATCAATGCCATCAAGCTTATAAGCATCCCAGTCGGGCTCTATCGGAACGTCAGTGCGAATCGTCGTGAGGAACTTCGACATCGTAGCGTCGTCGCGCCCAGCGAACACCTTCTCCGCGAGCTTGCCCTTTATCTTGTCGACATTGGCAATGATTCCCTCGACGTCGCCAAACTTAGAGAGAAGATCAGTCGCCGTCTTCTCGCCGACACCGCGAATGCCGGGGATGTTGTCGGAAGAGTCGCCGGCGAGCGCAAGGTAGTCGATCATCTGCTTTGGATCGCGGAGATGCCAATGCTCGCAGACTTTTTGCTCGTCGTAGATTTCCGCAGAGTCGCCGGCGTGCGCGGGGCGGTAGAGCCGTATACCGGGCTGTACGAGCTGCGCGGCGTCCTTGTCGGGCGTCGCCATATAGACGTCGAAACCGGCGGCTGCGCCCTTCACCGCGAGCGTTCCCATGACGTCGTCTGCCTCAAAGCCCTCAACACGCACGACGGGAATCCTTAGCGCCTCGGCGAGTTCGAAAGCGTAGGGAATCGACGCCGCAAGGTCCTCTGGCATTTTCTCGCGCTGCGCCTTGTACTGCGGATATGCCTCATGGCGGAAAGTCGGCCCACCTGGGTCCATGGCGAGGACGGCATGGGTCGGCTGTTCGCGCTTCAAAATAGACTGAAGTCCCGACGCGAGCCCTAACAGCGCGGACGTGTTTATCCCAGTCGACGTCATCCGCGGATTCCTGAGAAACACGAAATGGCCTTTATAAAGAAAAGGCATCAAGTCGATTATAAAGAGCTTACCCATTTGCAGGATAGTATAGCATAATTTCACATCTCAGAAACAACAGCAGGTAATTTGTATAAATTTAGAAGAATATTGCAAGCCGCATTGACAACGCACGGCATTTGTCGTACAATATTCATGTTTTTAGCAAACAAAGGAGTAATCGTCATGACAACTACGCTTTCCATACGCATTGACCGCAACTTAAAGGAAGATGTCGAGGAGCTTCTCGAAGATCTCGGTCTTAACCTCACCACGGCAATTACGTGTTTCTTTAAGAAGACGCTCGACCTTGAAGCACTGCCTTTTACCATCAGCCGCCGCAAGAAGTCCGCCCGCGAAGAAACTCTTGAAGCCATTGAAGAGGCAAAGCGCATCGCCCATGACCCCAATGCGCCGTCTTGCACCGACATCAATAAGCTTGACGAATTCCTCTTCTCATGAAGTACGCCGTTCGTCAGACCACGAAGTTCCGCAAGGAACTCAAGAAGATGCTCAAGCGCGGAGCAGATCGATCCAAGCTCTCTGCCGTCGTCAAGATGCTTGCGCAAGGGAAGACCCTGCCTCCCCAATACCGCGACCACGCGCTTACCGGCGACATGGCCGGTACTCGAGACTGCCACATCACGCCAGATTGGCTTTTGCTCTACCGCATTGAAAACGACGTGCTCGTCCTAACCCTCACCCGCACCGGCACACACGCCGATTTGTTTTAATTCGCGGCTTATAGTTCGCGGCAAATCCGCTCTACCATCGTCGCAATTCTCCTGTCTTCTCCTGTTCTTTGTGGCCAAACATCATTCGCCGCCCGGTTGATGTCGGCTCCAGAAGTTTGCGAGGATAGAGCCGGAGAAGTCCATCCAGATGGAAAACACATTGGCGGGGAGCGCTGCGACTGCGCTTCCAAGAACGCCGACCGCGAGAGCCCCTGCCATGCCGCCGTTCTGCATTCCGACTTCGATGGCGACCGTCCGCGCCTCGGACTCGCCAAGATGCGCAAAGCGACCGATAAGCCGCGTGAGCCAGTAGCCGCTTGCGTAGCCGATCGTATTGTGGATGATTGCGGCAACGATGATAAGGACACCTGCCGAGGCGAACGTGGCGCGACTCGGCGCAGTGAGCGCAAGCATCGTGAAGCAGATGACCGTCATTGAGAGAACAGAGAGAACGCGGTCGCAGACGGCCTTGTGCTTCTTGAAAAGCCCCCTGAAAAGCCAATGCACGAACCCGCCCGCCGCAATCGGGACTATTACGACCTTCAATATCTCGACCATCATTTTCGCCGCGTCGATCTCCACAAAGCAGCCCGCGAGAACCTTCATGGCAAATGGTGTCAAAAACGGCGAAAGTAGCGTCGAACAGCATGTCATCGTTACGGAAAGCGCGACGTCGGCCTTTGCGAGAAACGCTATCACGTTCGACGCAGTGCCGCCGGCAACCGACCCGACGAGGACGCATCCGGCGGCCAGTTCGCCTGAAAAGCCAAACGTCTTCGCAATCAGGAACCCGACAAGTGGCATTACGAGGAACTGCAGCACCACGCCAGTCGTGACAGCCCACGGCCGCTTGGCAACACGCAAGAAATCGGCAAGCGAAAGCGTCGTGCCCATTCCAAACATGATGACCTGTATCGCAGGAACGACAAGAGAAGTAAGCTTTACGCCGCCCCACTCCGTGAACGCCGAGGGAAACGCGAACGCAATCGCGGCACACGCAAGAATTGAAATCCCGAACAGATGCTCACGGAGCAACCGGACAATCACCCTTTTGGCACCTCTCTTTTTCTCGCCTATTTCGCTATTTTCCGTCACTTTACCCATTTTCAACAGCTTTGAGGCATATTATAGCGAAACTACCACGCTGAAATCAACCGCGCAGCAAATTCGCCGCGCAAACAGGCTTTTACAATGTTTTATGAGTCATTGCCACCAACTGTTATACAAATCGGCCACAAGGCTTGCCTCAAGTCGAGGCAAGCTTCCTCCTCGCTTCTGCATTACCCTGCTCGGCGGCCTTGCGATACCACATTTCCGCCGCATGCAAGTCCTTTGCGACTCCATTGCCGCTGGCATAAAGCTCGCCAAGGTCGTACTGGGCTCCGGCATAGCCCTGCGCTGCCGCCTTCTCGTACCATTTCGCCGCCCGAACGGCGCTCTTCGCAACACCCCTACCTGTCTCGTACATCTCGCCGATGTTGGTCTGCGCACATGCATTCCCATGTCTCGCGGCCTTCCTGTACCACTTCAGGGCCACAGCCCAGTCTTGCGCGACTCCTGTGCCTTTGTCGTAGCACACACCAAGATTGTTCTGCGCGCCGCAGTCACCCTGTTCCGCGGCCTTGCGATACCATTTAACCGCCGCAGCCACGTTCTTTCGGACACCTTCGCCATAGTAGTACATCACTCCGAGAATGCCCTGCGCTTCGGCATCGCCCTGCTCGGCCGCCTTTCTGTACCACTTCGCCGCCTCGGCCGAGTCGACTCTGACGCCGTCTCCGTATCTATACATCTCGGCTAGGTTCTTCTGCGCAACGACACTCCCGAGCTCGGCGGCCTTTCTGAACCATTTCGAAGCCTTTGCCGCGCTCTTTCGGACGCCTTGTCCGCACAGGTACATTACACCAAGATTGTTCATCGCATGAGTGTTCCCCAGACGAGACACCTTTTTGTACCACTTGACTGCTTCATCTGGATCGTTGCCACCTCCTTCGCAGACCCCACCATCGTAGTAGCAGCCCAGTAGGTACATGACGCTAGCATCGCCTCGCTCCGCGAACTCCCGCAGCGTCTCGAGGTGTTCGCCGATGAACTCCTCATTCTTGACGATGTCTGATTTCGTGATTTCCTGGTGAGACACCCTTTTTGTCATTGCTCTTTCCCGCCTTCATTCTGATGTTTTCTTGAAATTCCCCTCGTACACACATTCGCTTTCGCATATTATACCACACAAACCTCACGGTCTGTTGTGTTGTCCCCGCCCACTTCAGCAGCAGCAAATCCAACACGCAAACGCGCAAACAGGCCTTTTACAACGGTTTCACGGGGTCTATCCTCGCCTGTTAAATTGTTTCATTCACTCCGACACTAAAATCCACAAGCTCATTCCAGCAATGCAAACCACAAATATGTCGACACTCCAGACAATATACATTATAACAAGCCACACAAAGTATGGCACCATCTGCCTAATGCGATGAAAAACCTTGAGGCGACAAAAGCCCACTATGGCACACAAGGAAAAGCATAATATCACAATCCATATTTTGCATTTGTCCCGTCGAATATTCAGGATTGACAAAAGAGTTTCAGGCGAGGTAGATTCATTTTCAAGTTTAAATATCCAAGATCCACCGCCATCTTGCCATCGCTCGCCATCGTTTAGCGAACAAATATAATGCAGACGAACACGAAAATTGCCATCCAGCAACCAATCCACTATAGATTCAGCTTGAGAAACCCGCACTGACAGTATCCCGAAGCGCTCCATGAATTGACGCAACTCATCTGGACACGACCCTTTATCATAATATTCCTTGTCATCAACTTTGATTAGCCGTTGAGACCAAGCATTAAATTCAGACCGAACACTTTCAATGAAGAATTTCTGCACATTTAACGGTCCATTAACAACAACACCAATGCCAGCGACTATTGTCGCAAAAATGATGAATAGACTGCAAAAGAATGTTATGACCGCAATTCGCATAAATCGCAATCCTCATGTAATGTCGGTAAAGATATTGAAATAGTGGCAAACCGAAAACGAGCGAAACTCCAGTTTGATTTCATTTATCTCCGAAGAACTGTCTGCACCGCGAACGCTGAACCGAATCTTCAGAGACTCGCCCTCCTTTCGTGGAGTCAGCTCATTTGGAAAGACGGCGAGCCACCGCACACCCGACTCGGAAGGACACCTAGAATCCCGATGCAATTCAATTCGCATGTCAGTTCCCTCTCTGCCGGAAACATTGACCCGCACGGATTCATCAAGCAACGCAAGGTCTGCACCACCACATATCTCAAGCATATAACGATCACGCCTTGACTTATGGTACCCCCACCGATCAAACTCAATCGCAAGTCTCCTGCCGTCCTTCAAATGGACAAAATGCCGACATTCCTCCAAACCGTGCGGGCACCAGGAATTCCTACTGGCCACGTAGTCTACCTTCTCCAAAACCACCCAATCTATCGAATAAGATGTAGTGGCCAACCTCACCCCGAAATATAGTGACCACATCATGACATTCAGGGCAAGAAAGCATGCAAGCGCAATCAACACCACGCGGAAGAATCGCTTTGCCATACTCCGAAATGTCATATGCTACATCTCCGTTCCCATATCGATTCTATGTGCTTTGAATCCCGCATACTACATGCAACTCCTATGTTTGACATTATACCACAAATCCACCCAACTCGGAGCGCGGCAAATTTGCCGCGAGGAAAAAAGCGCGGATGCGGCGGGAATGTTTTAGCGGCATGTGTTTTCTGTCGCGAGGCTATCGCCGCGCCGGTAACCGCACCCCTGCCAGAGCATCCGCTTAGCGGACATCCTTCGGCTGGGGGATATGCTTGTCGGTGGTTCGTGCGGTGCACGAACCAACCCGAAGCGAAAGCGAGGGCGAGCCGATGGTCGGAGCGAAGCGCAGAGGCCGGAGAGCCGACTGGCGCACGAGAGCACGTTTGCGGGCCCGGCGTGATTTTGACTGCCGACGTAAAGGGCGCGCGTGAAGGCGCGCGCGTCAAAATCATGCCGGCTGGGTGCCCACAAACTGCGGGTCGGGCGAGCAGGTCGGGCGCAGGCCTCGCCATCAGGCGGAGCCAAGGAGTGAGGCGAGGAGCGGATCCTTTACCGCGATTTCCTCTTTCGTGAGCCCTTCTATCTCGTGCGGGAAGACAATCCATTCGTTCCCGACGTCGCGGTAGAAGTAGTCGGGCTTTAGGTCGGTCGTGTTCTTGCCTGGCTTCCAGTAGACGCAGGCGAGTCGCATCTCCGCGCCGGTCGCACCGATCTGCTCCTTCACCGCCTTGGCGGTCTTGCCAGTATCGAAGACATCGTCCACGACAAGCACCTTGTCGCCCTTCCTGAGCATGCCAAATACAATGTCGCCGTGGGTGAACTTTACGGCGCCGGCGTTCTCGCCTATGCCAGTATAGCTCTCGCACTTCACCGGGATGTGGCGGACATTCCAGCCGGAGACCTTGAAATACTCGTGCATCGCAACGCCAACAGGCGCGCCGCCGCGCCAGAGGGCGATCAGGATGTCGGGCTGCCATCCAGACTCCCTCACCTGTGCCGCGAGCCGCCATGTATCGCGGAGGTATTCGTCGCCAGAGAGATAACGCTTGTCGGTGATCGCCATAACCGCCCCCTATTTTCCAGAATACTTGACGAGCGAATCGACGTCGTAGCCCTTGAGGATGCCCTCGCGCGCCTTGAAGCCCTCGAGTTCGATCGGGAACAACATCTTGACGACCGTTCCGCCGAGTCGCTCGACGAGCTTCGCGGCCGCCTTCGCGGTACCGCCTGTTGCAAGGAGATCGTCGACGATAACTACACGCTGGCCCGGCTTCACGGCGTCGGTGTGCATGTGCAGCGTCGCCGTTCCGTATTCGAGGTCATAGGACTCGGAAATCGTCTCGCGAGGGAGCTTCCCTGGCTTCCTGATCGGCACGAACGCCGTCCTGAAGCGGTCGGCAAGCGCCGCGCCGAAAATGAACCCGCGCGACTCGGGCGCTGCGACGAGATCGAACTCAACGTCCGCGAGAATCCCTACGGCCTTGTCCAAGGAGAGCTGGAAGCCGTCAGGCGACTCGAGAATCCCCGTGACGTCGCGGAACAGGATCCCCGGCTTCGGGAAGTCGGGAATCGCCTTTACGTAGTTGTCGAGGTTTTTCATGTTCAATCTTCTTGCGTTTTGCTGAGGTGTTTTTAAGCCGTGTAGAACGTGTAGATCACAATCGATTACATGAGGACGAACTTTGCGACAAAGACAGCCGTGAGGACGTACATTATCCAGTGGATGCGCCTGAAGTTGCCCGCAAGCGCGTTGATGACCGTGTAGGAGATGACGCCAAACATGATGCTGTCAGAGATAGAGTAGGTGAACGGCATCGCGGTAATCGAGAGGAACGCCGGCACCGCCTCGCCCGCGTCGCGCCATTCGATGTCCGCGCAGGAAGAGATCATCATGTAGCCAACGATGATAAGCGCAGGGGTCGTAGCAAAGCCCGGGACTGCCAGGAAGATCGGCGCAAAGAGTATCGCAAGCGCAAAGAGCGCCGCCGCAGTGACAGCGGTAAGTCCCGTTTTGCCGCCCACCGCAACGCCCGAAGCCGACTCGACATACGTCGTGGTCGTAGAGGTTCCAAGCACCGCGCCAACAGAAGTAGCAATTGAGTCAGCGCATAGTGCGCCGGAAATGCGAGGGAGCCGTCCGTTCTTGTCGAGGAACCCGCCCTTCAGCGAGACGCCGATCAAGGTGCCGAGCGTGTCGAAGAGATCCATAAAGAAGAAAGCGAACATCACGACAAAGAAGTCGAGAGACTTTACAAGCGAGCAACCCGAGCCAAGGACTTCTCCCTTCACCGTGTGCGTCCAGCTTTCGGACTTAAACACGGCGCCGATGGTCGAGCCGAACTCTTTGAACGAATTTGCGACGTCGCCAATCGTGAAGCTCGGATACGTTGAGAAGAAGCCCTTTGCAGGATCGGGAACGTAAATGCCCGACGCCTGCGCGAGCATGCCGAGCGCCCATGTCACGAAGATTCCCAGCAAGATCGCGCCCTTCCACTTCTTGACCAGCATGACGCCGGTCAAAAGCGTCCCGACGAGCGCAAGAAGCGCGGTAACGCCGTGAGTGTGAAAGTCGACATGATTGAAATTCACGAGCGCGACAAACGTGGCATCGTCCTTGACGACGATCTTTGCCGTCTGGAGGGCAATAAAGCAGATGAAAAGCCCAATGCCTGCCGCAACCGCGCGCTTTAGCGACATTGGTATAGAATTGAAAATCCCTTCGCGGACCGGCGTTAGCGAAAGCGCGAGGAAGATAAGCCCTTCAACAAATACCGTCAGCAGTGCAAACTGCCAGCTGTAGCCCATTCCGATAACGACGCCAAAGGCGAAAAACGCGTTAAGCCCCATGCCAGGAGCGAGGACAAACGGGTAGTTAGATAGGAACGCCATTAGAAGCGTTCCCACCACGGCGGCAACTGCCGTTGCCATAAACACCCCGCCCTTCGGGATGCCAGCAGCCGCGAGGATGTTCGGGTTCACGGCGAGGATGTACGCCATCGTCATGAACGTAGTAATACCCGCGACAAGTTCCGTGCGGACAGTCGTTCCGTTCTTGCTTAGTCCGAAGATCTTTTCAAACATATTCTCGCCTTACAGCGTTCCGAAGATGCGGTCGCCAGCGTCGCCAAGCCCTGGCACGATGTAGAAATGCGAATTGAGACGCTCGTCCTTCGCCGCAGTGAATACAGGCACGTCAGGATGTTCCTTCTCGACCTTCGCGATCCCCTCTGGCGCGGCAATGAGATTGAGAAAGACGATGCGCTTGTAACCGAGCTTCTTTAGCTGCGCAAACGCATCGCATGCGCTGCCACCAGTCGCGAGCATCGGGTCGATCACGATCGCAAGCTCGTCGTTCTTCGCCGGCGGGACTTTTGCGTAGTAGGGAATCGGCTCGGCCGTCGCCTCGTTGCGCTGCATGCCGAGGACTCCGACCTTTGCGTAGGGAAGGACACGCAGCATCGCGTCGAGCATGCCCATGCCAGCCCGAAGAATCGGCACAATCACTATCGAGTCCTCGATCTTGACGCCGGTAGTCTTGGCAACCGGAGTGACAACTGGAATCTCGACAGTACGCAGGTCCTTCAAGCTCTCGATTGCAAGAAATTCCGTAATCTCGTTCACGAGCTCACGGAATTGCTTTGGCTTTGTGTTGATGTCGCGCATCAGCGTGACGCGATGCTGGACAAGCGGGTGATTAAGGACTGTATGCATTTTTTATAGTTGAAAAGTTGAATAGTTGAAAGGTTGAAGAGTTGGGCTATGGGGTGACTAAATGGACGTACCAGTTGACGAGCTGCGGGCCGTAGAACATCCATGCAAGGCAGCCCATGCAAATATACGGGCCGTATGGTATCGGTGTAAAGCCGCCAAGCTTCGTTTTGGAGAGTAGGATTAGCACAACGCCAACAATACTCCCGAACACCGACGAGAGGATAAGCGTCACAAGGACGGCGACAGGCCCGAAGAGAGCCCCAACCGCGCCCATGAGAAAGACATCGCCCATCCCCATGGCCTCGCGCTTGAACGCCTTTGAGCCAAGCCACCGGACGAGCCAGAGCAGACCAAAACCAAAAACAAGGCCGCCGACCGAGAAAGCGATGGGCATCAATGCCGCAGCCATATAGCTTCGGCCGAAGGTCATAATACTCCAGACTCCCTCGGCCATGGCCCAAACAACGCCAAGTACCATTCCACCGACAGTCGTAAAGTCTGGAAGAAGCTGATGGTCGAAGTCGATAAACGACCCAGCAATCATGAGAGATATCCATATCCACGCCACGAGCAGAGAACCCACCATCGGCGTCCAATACACCGGCCCGGAAGAAGGGACATAAATGTATCGGAAAAACGCCGCAAGGAAAAGACATCCGCCCAGAAACTCCACGAAGATATACCGCGGCGAGATCGGCGCCTTGCAGTTGGCGCATTTCCCGCGCAGCGCAAGCCACGAGAGGATCGGGATATTCTGCCACCACTTGATCAGCGCGTTGCACTTTGGACAGTGCGACGGCGGCGAAACAATCGACTCGCCTCTCGGCGCGCGCCAGATCACCACATTCAGGAACGAAGCGATGCAAGCGCCGAGCCAAAAGCTGAAGAACGCCAGTATCGGCACAAGGTCTTTGAGGATGTTGGCGTTCTGACTCATGTCACTCGCTCTTTAGTTCGCGGCCCATCATCGCCTCGACTGCCTTACGAGCGTCAAAGCCCTCATAGCAAAGCGCATAGACGAGGTCGCAGATCGGCATTTCGACGCCGAGCTTCGCCGCGAGGTCGTGGACGACTTTGGAATTCCAGACGCCCTCGGCCACCATCTGCATTGAGCCGAGAATGTCCTTTATCTTCTCGCCCTTCCCAAGCCGCTCGCCGACGGAATGGTTGCGCGAGTGAACCGAAGTGCACGTAACGATGAGGTCGCCGATACCAGCAAGCCCTGAAAGCGTCTCTGGCTTCCCGCCGTAGGCGAGCACGAAGCGCTTCATCTCAGCGAGGCCGCGCGTAATGAGAGCAGCTCTCGTATTGTCTCCAAAGCCCATTCCGTCAGAGCAGCCAACGGCAATCGCGATGACGTTCTTGACTGCCCCGCCGATTTCGACACCGACTGGATCTGGCGAAGTATAGACGCGGAACTTGGGGCCAGACCAAACGCGCTGGACTTTCTTTGCCTTTTCCTCGTCCTCGCACGCGGCGACGATTGTCGTCGGGATGCCGCGGCTCACTTCCTCGGCGTGAGTGGGTCCTGCGAGCGCAACGACGCTCTTCAGCCCGAGGATTTCCTTCGCGAGCTCCGTCATGCGCTTGTTTGAAGATTCGCAAAGCCCCTTAGTGAGCGAGACGACGAGCTGGTCGTCGGTAATAAGCCCCTTGAAGCCCTCCATCACGGACGCGAAAAACTTGCTTGGCGGAGCAAGAACGACGATCTCGGCACCCTTCACCGCCTCTTCCCTGTCGGCCGTAAGCTTAAGCGCGTCGGGCAGCACAATGCCCTTCAGGAACTTCTCGTTCCGCCTAGTGCGGCGCTGTTCCTCTATGTAGTCCGGGAACGCGCCCCATACAGTCACGTCATGCCCATAGCCAACGAGAAGCAGCGCATTCGCCGTTCCCCATCCGCCATCTCCAATCACCGCAATTTTCATGCGTATATTATACCAAATCTACACGCAGTCATGGCAACTCCATTCGTCTGCGCCGAGATATATTGGGCGCAGCGTGTTATTTATGCAAAGTCAATGAGGTGTTGGCGCTAGCGCGCGACCACGAACCCCGGGCTGTCGCGGCAATCGCTTCGCGATTCAATCGCGTCGAACCGTCGCATGGCCAGGAGGCATTCGCCTCCGCCCGCTCCGCTTCTCCGCAATTGGCCTGTCGGCTTGCCGCTCCACCCGGACACGAATGCGGGCCTACGCCCGACACGAATGGACACGAATAATGTCATAAGGCCCACTGCTCGACTTTAGCCATTACATCAAATGGACAGTAGCGTGACTCTGTAGTCGAATATTCGTGTAGCCTGCGAAGCAGGCGTGTTCGTGTGCGGCGAAGGCCGCATTCGTGACTTGGCGGGCGGTGAAAGCCCGAAGGGCTGGCTGTGGCGCGGCCCATCCCGCGAAGGACGCTGGGGAAGGTGGGTGAGTTGTGAGTGGGTGAGTGGAGGAGTTGGAAAGCGGCCTTCAAGCGGAGATGGGGCGCGCCACAGGCAATCGCGCTTGCGCGATTCGCCGCC
>CACWJS010000068.1 GCA_902761275.1 uncultured bacterium
GAGGACGAGCTTCGCGCCATCGGCCTTGAGCGCGGCGATCTTCTTCGGGTAGGTCGGAAGGTTCTTCTTCGTCGCGAAGTTGCGGTGGTCCTTCGGGACAGTGAGCTTCCCGAGCGGATTGTAGAACGCCTGCTCCATCGCATACTGGAAGCTCGCGTCGCCGACGAGCGTGTTGCCCTTGCCGTCCGCCCACTCGTCCATGTTGAAGCACCAGACGTGTTCGCACGAGACGTTCCACTCCTTGAGGAAGTAGACCGCCCACTTGTACATGCCCATCGGCCCGACGGGAAGGATGAACGCGATCTTCTCGCCGCGCTCCTTCGCCTTGCGGATCTCCGACGCGATCTCGTGGCCCATCTTCACCTCGAACTCGACGAGGTCGCCGCACTGGACGGGCTTAAACGCCTTGTTCCAGAACTTTTGCGGCTTTAAAACATCCGCAGGCTTGTTGCTGCAGCACTTGTCGATCTTCTTCATGTCCCAACCAGCCGGATAGAAACCTTCCAGCAGGGAACCCTTAACCGTACTCATGAAATCCATATTTTCTCCTTGTTTTGGGTTGTCGCAATAGTGCGTTTACGTGCCGCCATTCTACCACTCGCATTGTTTCTCAGTCAACAGCAGTCATTGTATCTTTCGACAAGAGTCTATTGACATTTTCGACACATATTTTCTATAATGCCCCCATGCGGAAAGTCCTGGTCATATCAACTATCAACGGGATCGCAGGCCGAAACGAGCTCACCGGCATCTTCAACTACGTCAACGACGGTCACGACTGGAGTATCCGATTCGTACAGGATCCTGGCGACATAAACGGCGCAGCGCTGGACGCCATCGTTGCAGACGGGCTTGACGGGATAATCGTTAGCCCCCGCGTGATGACGCCACAGATCGAGGGACTTCTCAATCAGCCCGTGCCGGTCGTGATGATCCACTGCCCCGACGGAACGATACCACGCCACGGGACGCTCTATGCCCTTCTAAAGAACGACGACCGCGCCGTGGGGCAAACTGCCGCGGAGCACTTTCTTTCCAAGTCGAAGTTCAGGACATACGCCTTCATACCGACGCCATCGCCGACGAACTGGTCAGACGAGCGGCTTGCTGGCTTTGCCGATGGGCTCGCGCATAAAGGGGCGGCACCGGTCGTATGGCGCCAAGAGTCCGGTGCGCTCGAGGACTTCCTATCGTCCTTGCCAAAGCCAGCCGCAGTCCTTGGTGCAACGGATCTCGAGGCAATCAACGTGCTGACCGCCTGCCGCAAGCTAAAGATCGACGTTCCTTCGCGCATCGCAGTACTCGGAGTCGACGACGACGAGATGATGTGCGAAGCGACAAAGCCGCCGCTGTCCAGCGTACGGACTGACGACGCGGGGCTTGGACGGCGCGCCGCAGAGGTGCTTGATTCTCTTATGTCTTCGAAACGCGTGAAGCCGCCGAAGAAGCCAGTTCTTGTCCCACCGGTCGGCGTGACCGAGCGCAACTCGACGCGCACGGTACCACCTTCCGGCTACATAATCCAGGAGGCGCTGTCGTTCGTCAGGCGGCATCTCACCGAGGGCATAGGCGTAGACGACGTCGTCAAACACCTGGGCGCATCGCATTCGCTCGTACGCGAGCGTTTCCGTACCGTGCACGGCAAGTCCTTGCGTGACGTCATACTCGACATGCGCGTTAAGGCGGCAATGTCGCTCCTTTCACGGACAAAGGCCTCTGTACGCGAAATTGCGCTAAAGGTCGGCTTCTCGTCAGACGCACATTTCGTCCGCTACTTCAAGAAGAAAACAAGTACGACCCCCACCGCCTACAGAAATTCGCCAACACGACATCGCTTCTGAATTAGGACACTTAGCGGGAGGATTTCACTGTCTTCTTGGGCTCGGCCTTGCTGTGCTGCTCGTCGATAAGGCGCTGAAGACGCTTTAACTCCGCTTCGCGCGGGCCTCGCCGTTCGTATGTCCCATCAGCCATACTCGACACCACTTTGATTTAACACAGAGGCACAAAGGCACAGAGGCACAGAGAGTTTCAAAAAACTCTGTGTCTTCGTGTCTCTGTGTCTCCGTGTTAAACTTTCCTCACTCATCCCTTATTGGCCAAATAAACCAATCCTACGGCAATGCGCTCAAAATACATTACGCATGCAAGAATGGGGTGGCGAAGGAGACGCTTCCACTTCCCCTTCTCGACAAACACCCCGACAAAGCGATACCACGGCGAGAACTGCCTCTTTACCGCGGGATGGCCCTTCCACTTCGCCTGGTATGCGGCAAAGCTCTTGGTGTAGTACGCCTTCTTCTCAAGCATCCTCTTAAGCGTCAGGCGCTTCTCGTTGTGTATCAGATGGTTCTTCAGTACCTCGCACTTAGCCCCAGTCTCGAGAACGCGTATATCGAGTTCCCAGTCCTCCGGGCCAGCTATCAGGTTCTCGTCGTAGCCGCCAGTTTTTTCAAGGACTTCCTTCGAGAAGAGACGAAGCGCGTCTATGCATGTGCCGTCGTAGAAGGATCGCTCGAAGTTGCGCGCCTTGACGCGAATCCCATTGCCTGTGCGAACCTCAGGAATCCAGTATGCGGCGACCCCATCGCCGCGCGAAGCGCAGGCAAGCATTTCCTCAATCGTCTCGCGCGGCAGAATCATGTCTGCGTCGAGTATCACGACCCACGGCGCAACGGCAGTGCGCCAGCCAAGATTACGCTGTGCGCTGCGCTCTGGCCCCTTGTCCAAGACCTTCGCGCCAAGCGACGCGGCAATTCCCTTCGTGTCGTCAGTAGAGCCGTTGTCGACGACGATTACCTCGACATCGTTGCGGAAATCGTCAAACACGCGAATACAGTTCGCGATGTTCGCAGATTCATTCCGCGTGGTGATGACGACGGATAGCGTCATGGAAAGTTAAGCGTGGATGAGTTGAGAGTGGAGGAGTTGAGAGTTATGAGTTGAGTTTAAGAGTTGGCTGGCGCGTCGCTTGGCGCTATCGGCGCACTTGAAAACTGCTCGCCGCCAGTGCTTTGCGCCTTTGCAGGAGCAGTATCGAAGCGCGTCGGGTTCTTAGCCATAAACTCCCACGCAAAGGCCTTGTATGACTCTGCGCCCTTGGAGCGAGGATCGAGAAATACGACGGGCGTTCCCATCGACGGCGCCTCTGAGACGCGAACGTTGCGGGGAATAAGAGTCTCGTAGACCTTGTCGCCGAAATGCCCCCTAACCTCGTTGATGACGTCTTGCGTCAGCTTGGCGACGGAATTCACCATCGTAAAGACGATGCCGTTTAGCTCGAGAGCGGGATTCGCCGCCGAGCGAATCCTCTCTATCGAGCCCGTGATGAGGGCGAGACCATCCATCGCGAGGAACTCGGCTTGAATCGGGATTAGAACGCCATCGGACGCGACGAGGGAGCTCGTCATAACGATTCCGAGAGACGGCGGGCAGTCGAGGATGATGTAGTCGAACGCACCAGACTCCTTCACGGGCGCGAGGGCGTTCCTAATGATCTCAAGCCGGTCTTCGCGCATCGAAAGTTCAAGCTCCGCGCCAGCGAGATCAACCTCGGAAGGAATCACGTTTAGGCAGCTCCACTTGGTTGGCTGGATGACGTCGGCTATCTGCTTTTCGCCGAGAAGGACAGGATAAAGCGAGACGCCAGGGCACTTCTCGAGCCCAAGGCCAAGCGTAGCGTGCGCCTGAGGATCGAGATCAACCACGAGCACAGTGCGCTTGCGCGCCGAAAGCGCCGCCGCAAGATTGACGACTGTCGTTGTCTTGCCGACGCCGCCCTTCTGGTTCGCGATTGCAATTATCTTCGTTCTTCTTTCCATGTCTTTCCTCCAATGAAAATCACAAATTTCAATCACACAAGAAACTTCAAATCAACAAGCTCGTAACCCTTTCAACCCTTCAACTTTTCAACCTTTCAACTTTTCAACCTTTCAACTTTCCTACCCAAACAACTTCCCGTTTTCATCAAGTTCCTTGACGTTCGTTGAAAAGCTCTTGTCCACCTCGCGCCGCCACAGTTCGACGAGTGCGACATCCCACGGCTCGTCAACGCCCTGCAGCACCGCGGCAAATCCGTCGCGCGACGCCACGACTTCGCTCTTCACGCGCTCGGTTACGGCAGCAAGCGAATCGGTGACGATCTGCTCGGAAAAGTTGTCTGTCTTAAGGCAATATCCGTAGCGGAGTATCCGCAGACTCTCCTCGTTTGCCTTGAGCCACTCGACGTACGCCTTCGCCTCGTCGCTGAAACCCTCGGCCGTCACTTCGGCGAAATGCGGCGCGATGACGAGCGGCTGATGCGCCTCAAGCCGTCCTTCGCGGACGCGGATCTTTCCCGGATGGTCGTCGAGCTCGGAAATGAGATGGTAGTTAACGAGCGTATTGCCGAACGTCTCGAGTCGGTGCGTCGGAGAAAGGAGTATGCGAACGTGTCGCGCGGCATACCAGCGGTCGTAGTCGGGATTCGAGCTCATGAAAACTCCTTTCCGACGTCGATCTCCGAAAGATCCTTGACTCTCCACGTCTCGCCCTTGAATGTCTGCGGCACAAGCGCCGCGCGGTCAAGCGCGATGACCTTCATGCCGGCTGCGACACCCGCCTTTACGCCGACAGTCGAGTCTTCGACGACAACGCAGTCGGCAGGCGCGACCTTGAGAAGTTCTGCCGCCTTGAGGAACCCGCTCGGGCTGGGTTTCCCTGCTTCGTACTCTCCCGCGCCGAGGACAAGCGAGAGGCAGTCGTCTATGCCGCAGAGCTTCGCTGCTGCGACTACATCGTCATGCGGCGAGCCGGAGACTATAGCGCACGGCGCAATCTTCGAAACGGCGCGGAAAAACGATATCGACCCCTCTATTCGCATGGACGACGGATTGGTCGCGTATGCGTCGTAGAACCTGCGAAGCTCCACGGCATCCTCCATTGGCGACGACTCCCCGATTTCGGGGAACCTTTCGTGCAAAGAACGGTCGATGTCAAGCCAGTTGCGCCCGATTACGGACGGCAGAATCTCCTCGTATGTCGTCTTCCCTCCGCGCGAGACGACAAAATCGACTATGGCCTTAGTCCAGAGCGCCTCGGTATCGACCAAGGTCCCGTCGAGATCGAAGAGGAACGCCGCCGGCTTCAAATCACTTGTCCTTGCCGCAGCACTTCTTGTACTTCTTCCCCGAGCCGCAAGGACACGGGTCGTTGCGGCCAATCTTCGGCTCCTCGCGCACCGTCGGCGTCTCGCCTACGAGTTCGCCGTCCGCGAACTTCCACTCCTTGCCCTGACGCACGAACTTCGAGACTTCGTGGTGGTTGCAGAATTCGCCGTTCGCGGTATAGAGGGCGCGGAACTCGACAATGCCCTCTTTATCCTTCGGGCCGCCCTTCTCTGTGGATATGATCTCGAGGCCGTGCCATTCGGCAGCCGCAGACCACGCTTTGGAAGCGTTCTCGTCGAACTCGGCCTGGACTTCCTCGGTGGCGCTGGACTTCAAAAACAGCACATCGCCTGTGACATAGGACGAATACCGCGCGCGCATAAGCGCCTCGGGAGTCTCGGCCTTCTTTTCGCCGGAAATGATAGGACCGCAGCATTCCCCAAAGGTCTTGCCGCTCTTACATGGACAGGTATCTTCGTTTTTCATAGGTGTTCCTATATTTTACCAAAACCATCGATACGATGAGAAGTGCAAATGAGACGGCGAGCGGTATGTCTCCAAAAAGGCAATATATTGTCATGGGGCGCATTGTAGGGCATGGCGGGCATAGAACCTCCACCCTGTCGCACATAGTGCCGCGCACATCGACGAGCGGCCGTCCTGTCGCATCTGCAAGCCAATTCGCCCTGCCGTCGTTGGTGATAGTCCCCGTTACGCCAGAGTTGCCGACGCGCACAACCGCAAGACCAGTCTCAATGGCGCGCGCGACCGACTGCCAGGCGTGCTGCTCGGCCTCGACAGAATCGGAGAACCAGCTGTCGTTCGTGATGAAGACAAGCACACGTGCGCCCAAGTGCGACAGCGCGCGCATCTGCGCGGAATCTGTGTCCTCGTAACAAATCGCAACGCCGTAGTCGCCAAGGATCTTCAGCTCGCCAGGAGTACAGCTCCCGACAGGCGCAAGTTTCTGGAGCGCAGTGATCCACTTGTCGCCCGGGATAAACTCCCCAAATGGCACAAGGTGGACCTTGTCGTAGATCTGCATACTGCATCCTGACTGCCGCACATCCAAGCCAAAATCAGAAAACAGCACCGCCGAATTGTATTCTTTGCCGTCAGCGAACCGTCCGCCACCGGCGATCACCTCACGCGCGCCTGTCGACTTGGCGACCCAACGGGCGAAGGCGAGCGAGCGCGGCGAATCCGCCGCGCCAAACTCGCTTAGCGCGCTCTCCGCCAGCACCACGAGATCTGGACGCGTGTAGGCGACGTTCGCAAGCAAGTTGGAGTAGACGGCAATCGGGTCCTCACGTTCCGTCGGCTTGAAGACGCACGGGAAATTGCGCTGGACCATCGCGACCGTCCTCGATTCAGTCTCCCAGCCGCCTTCGGACGAGTTGGTGGCAATGCGCAGCATACAGATTCCGCCCAAGGCGTAAATCCCCCAAATGAGCAGAAAAGGAATAAGCGTCTCGAGCGACGCCCAGCGGGTCGTACGCTTCATTATGCGTTCGGCAATGCCCGCAATCGTGCCGTTGACGAGAATTACTACGGCGCTTACGAGATATACGCCGCCTAAGGCCGCAGGAGAGCCGAGGTTGGCGTTGACGAGCGGAAGCCCAAGGTGGTTCCACGAGAAGCCGCCGAAAAGACGCGAACGGAGGAGCTCAAGCCCGCACCACAGGAGCGGCTCGGCGACGAGGATTGCGAAGAGTCGGCGCACGTAGGGGAAGCGCGGCGGCTTGCGCCACGCCGTGCCCTCGTCCTTGACCCACGCCCAGACTTTTGAAGAGAGCCAGCCGAAAGCACCGAAGTAAAGCGCGCAATAAGCGGCGAGAGCGCCCCAGCCGAGGACAACGAGCGGCCACGGCCCGCCATTCTTGACGATTGCCGGCATCCAGGAAAGCGTAGCGAACCAGAAGACAAAGCCGTTCAGGAACCAGAGGCGGAAGTTCGCCTTAGAATCCCTGTTGCGGGCAAACCAGATCAGCGGTGCAAGAGCAAACACGCAGTCGGTCTTCTCCGCCATTGGCGGAAACGATGCCCACAGGAGGAATCCCGGCAAAAGCCAGAAAAGCCGCGCAAGTTTCTTTAGTGCATCTGCTATCATTCCGGTGGGTTCCAGGAGAGGTCGAGACGCACGGATGCACCGGCGGGAGCATCGAAGGTGCGAGGAACTGGGCGCGTCGTTACCCAGAGGTTGTCGCGGCGATAGATCGCAAGACCATCGGCCTGCTCTGCGGCGGGCTTGGTAAGCGAAACGAAAAGCGGTGTTGCCTGCTGGGCGAGGAATTCAATGTCGTATCCGCTCTCGGCAAGATAGGAGAGGTTCTCACGCACATTCTCGGGGCTTGCCACAAAGCGCTTCACGCCAAGCGAAGAAAGCTCGGCAAGTGCGTGGGAGTTGAATGCATAGAGCGTCCAGTCGGCAGTGATGTCCGAGACGCCAGCCGCCTTTAGGAGCCGAAGCGTCGCAAGATCACTCGCCTCCCACTTCTCGAAACCTTCGCGATGAAGCCGCTTCACGAAAACGCGCAGCTTGTTGAAGTCTGGCTCGGCGGTATAAACAGGCAAGGCGAGTCGCGCCTTAGAAGCGGCGAATGAACCGACTTCAACGTCATTCGTCGACGCCGTGACAGCGACTATTATTTCGTCCCACTCCCCTGCAGGAACAGTCTGGCCGACGCGGATCTTAAGCCGACGCGCAGCAACATTCCCTTGTGAAATTCCGGACAACTCCCCGTCATCCGCAAGCGCCGCCTCGACCTTTGCCCTTCTCGCCTTTTCACGGGCCTCGTCAAGTTGCTCGACGAGATCGCGCCTCAAATCGTTCAAGACGCTCATCGGCGCAAAGCGCCTGTCGGGATCGACGAGAGAGAGCTTTCCAAGCGCGTAATTCGTCTCGCCAAGTTTCGAGAACGCCTTTTCAACGGCGTCGTAAGTCTTTTCAGGATTCTTCGCAGAAACAAAAGTGCCGGGGATCGACGCAGTAACGCCGTTCGCCGCAGCGGAAATCGAGTCGGCGGCGATAGTCACTTCGAGGTCGATCTTGATGTTGCCCGGATAGTCGCTCGGGCGGGAGCTTGGGATCGGGAACATGCGCTTCACGGCGTTCGACATCGAGCAGTAGACATTCTCTCCCTCGCGGATCGGGAAATCTTCGGGAAGTTCTATCTCAACGTCCGTTCCCGCTGCAACTTCAAAAACCGGCGTCCTTGAAATCGCAGGGCGCATTTCGCGTATGCCGAGCCCAAGGTGTCTGCCGTCTGCCATCGTGTCGAACTGAAGCCCGTCGTGGACTTCAAGGGCGCGTGCCGTGTGGAAGCGAAGCCATCTGCGCCCTTCGCGGTCTTTCGTGACGCGCTTCACGGTTCCGATTGGCGCGCCGAGGTGACCAAGCGACTCGGGGTCGATTGGCGATTCCTTGCCCTTGCCGTCGAGATATAGCTCCGTCGTGCGGCGAGAGAAGATCGTCTCGAGGTCGGCAAGCGTAACGCCCTTCCCTCCACGAGAATCGAGTATCTGTCTATAGAACTTAGTGACGGCCGCGACATAGAGCGACGATTTCATGCGTCCCTCGATCTTGAGCGAGACGACGCCAGCGTCAACGAGCTTCCGAACATCCTCGCCAAGCCGCAGATCCTTCATGGAGAAGATGTACGGGTTGACCGGCTGGCCATATCCCATGCGGCAGCAGTAGGGGCATTTGCCGCGGTTGCCACTTCTGCCCTTCTCCATCGCGCCAAAGAGGCAAAGTCCTGAAATCGAGTAGCAAAGCGCGCCGTGAATGAAGCACTCGAGCTCAAGGCCGCCGCAACGCTTGGAGATGGAGGCGATTTCTGCAAGCGACAGCTCGCGTGCAAGAACGACGCGCGTAAAGCCGACATCCTTCAGAGCGAGGACGCCTTCGAGATTGTGGGCAACGAGCTGCGTCGAGGCGTGGAGAGCGAGCCCCGGGAAATGGCGACGGCAGAGACGCGCGATGCCAAGATCCTGGACGATGAGCGCGTCCGGGCCGATTTCCTCAAGCCGAGAAAGCGTCTCGACGGCTTGCTCGACGTCAACCTCGTCGACGAGCGTATTGAACGTGACGTAGACCTTCCTGCCCTTCGCATGCGCGAAGCGGACGAGATGCCCAAGATCTTCGAACGAGAGGTTCTTCGCAAAGGCCCGCGCTGAGAAGTCGGCGAGACCGCAGTATACCGCGTCCGCGCCAGCGTCAAACGCCGCAAGCGCCGTCTCGAAATCCCCAGCGGGAGAAAGAAGTTCCGTCTGACTCATCTGACAAGCATCAAAGACGCGCGACGCCGGTGCGGCGTGCTGCCTCGGCAACCGCGGCGGGAACGATGTCCTTTAGGCGGCGGTCGAACGGCTTGGGGATGATGTAGCCGGTGCCGAACTCGAGCGTCTCGTCTGGATAGAGCGCCTTCACGTCATCCGGGACGGGCTCGCGTGCAAGCATCGCAAGCGCGTTCGCAGCCGCAACCTTCATCTCGGTGTTGATCGTCGTCGCCCTGACGTCGAGAGCGCCGCGGAAGAGATATGGGAAGCCGAGCACGTTGTTGATCTGGTTCGGGTAGTCGCTCCTGCCAGTCACCATTACGTATTTCCTGCCCTTCAGCGCCTTTGCGACTTCAGCAGGCGCGATCTCCGGGTCAGGGTTCGCCATCGCGAAGATTGCTGGGAAATCGCCCATCTTGGCGACATCCTCGCCGGAAAGGACGTTCGCGGCGCTCACGCCGATAAAGACGTCTGCGCCGGCGATCGCCTCCTTGAGCGTCTTCGCCGTCGTGTCGACCGCGTGCCGCGCCTTGTAGGGATTGAGATCGGTGCGGTCCTTGCGGATCGTGCCCTTCGAGTCGCACATCGTGACGTCGACGACTCCGGCCGCCTTGCACATCTCGCAAATGCGGATGCCAGCCGCGCCCGCGCCGTTCATCACGATCTTGAGGTCCTTCAGTTCCTTGCCGGCGAGCTTCGCGTAGTTCATCACGCCAGAGAGCGAAATAACTGCCGTTCCCCACTGGTCGTCGTGAAACACCGGGATGTCGAGCGCCTTGTCGAGCTTGTCCTCGATCTCGAAGCAGGCGGGCGCGGCGATGTCCTCGAGATTGACGCCGCCGTACTGAGGGGCAAGGGCCATCACAGCGTCGATGACGCGCTGCGGATCGGTGGGCCCCGTGTCCTTGCCGTCCTTGCGGCAGTGCGCGAGCGGAACTGGCCACGCGTCCACGTCGGCGAACGCCTTGAAGAGAACGGCCTTGCCTTCCATCACCGGAACGGACGCCGCAGCACCAAGGTCGCCGAGCCCGAGAATCGCCGTGCCGTCCGAGACTACAGCTACGAGATTGCGCTTTGCCGTGACGTCCCACGCCGCGTCCTTGTTCTCCGCTATCGCCTTGACTGCGTGCGCGACGCCAGGCGTGTAGGCGAGGCAAAGGTCGTCCTTCGTCTTGAGCGGCTTCGGGAGCGCGACCGCAACCTTCCCGCCGATGTGGTACTTGAGAACTTCTTCCCTGTCGTAAGCCATGACTATATCTCCTTTTCGATGAAGTTGAAATGCGTTATCTTTACGCCCGTGGGCGCAAGTGTCTTGCGAATGACATTGAGCCACTGGTCCGAAACCTCGCACGCGACGACTACCGCGTCTGCGTTTACCACGTTGATTATCTCAGGGGCTTCCATAAGAGTGCCGTAGACCTTGATCCCGCCGATGTACTGCCCACGCATCAGGACGTCATCGTCAAGAAGCCCGACTATTATGCGGTTGTTCGCAGTGGTTCTCCTCACCAGCTCGCGCCTGAACGAGCGATACCTTAGTCCGGCGCCATAGATGAGTACGCGAGAGACGTCCTTCCTGCCCCTCAGCCGCGAGCAGTCGAGGGCATAGAAGAGGTCGCGGACCACGGGTCGAGCAAGGCGAGCCATGGCGATGAGGATAAACGAAAGCAGGAAGTTTACGAGGACGGCACCAAACATCTCTGAGGTCGCTATGTGGCTCGGCAGCGTGTTTGGCGCATAGTATACGCCAACACCGCCGATAACCGCGCCAAACGCACACGCAAGGAGAAGTCGCACGAAGTTTGACGCCATTGCGCGAGACCATACCGTTACATACGTACGGAAGAAGACGAGCGCGGCAAAGGTCGCAGCCACGTTGATCGGCAGCGCCACGCGGCAAACAGTCTTGGTCACTGGGAACTGCATCGCGTAGAACGTCACAAAAAACGTCCCGACAAGAGCCATTACATCGAACACTACGTAGAACGGCACAATAAGCTTAGCCCAGCGGCGACGTGTCGTCCTCGCCCTGTCGTGCGCAAACGAGGCGAGGAGCTTGCCTGCGTCGAAGAGCTCGACGCGTGCCATGTCGCGAAAGACTATTACGCAGGCGGCGGCAAAGGCAATGATCCAGAGGCCGGCGGCGCGAGACTTAAGCACGATGCCGGAAAGCCCGAAGAACACCGCAACCAGCGTAATCATGTAAAGTATCCATGCCGTCTTGCGCTGGTCAAGCCCCGTGGCGCGCAGTATCCTGTGGTGAAGGTGGTCATGGTCTGCTGTCATGACCTGGGCGCTGTCACCCGCAGCCGCGACACGGTTCTCGCGCTTGAAGATGAGGTGCCTTATCGAACGCCGCAAAATCGCAAGGGACGTATCGAAGATCGGCACGCCCATGGCCAGCATCGGAACGCCCACGGACACAAGGAACGAATTTGCAGTCTGCGTCGCGAGCGGCAACGTCGACACCAAAAAACCGATCAGCATCGACCCGGAGTCGCCGAGGAAGATGGACGCCGGATTGTAGTTGTACCTGAGGAACCCGACAAGTGCTCCTGCAAACGCGAAATGGAAAATCGTCTGGTCTGGCGAGCCGAGAAACATAAGAGACCCAGCCATGCCGAGAACTGCGATAAGCGCAATCCCCGACGCGAGCCCGTCGAGCCCGTCAATGAGATTGAAGGCGTTCACCGCGCCAACGACCCAGAAGACGGTGATGACGCAGTCAAACACAGCGGGCAACGAAGGCCAAAGCGTATGGAAACCGAGCCCTCCCCATGCCCACGTCGCGAAGGCGACGGCGATCTGCCCAAGAAGCTTGAGCTTCGGCGGCAGGCTCCACTTGTCGTCTACAAGCCCAATAAGAAACACGGCGAGCGCAAGCGCAGCAAGGCGCATCGGATGCGTTCCAACACCAGAGCCAACCCAGCGCGTTCCCGTGACAAGGACGTACACAATAAACGACCCAAAGAGGCCGAGGAAAAGCGCAACACCACCGCCGCGCGGGATAGGCACCTTGTTTATGCGGCGCGGATCGGGCTTGTCGACCATGCCAAGGCGACGGTTTATCTCGCGCACTATCGGAGTCAGCACAAGCGTCAGTGCAAGCGCCGCGAAGAAGACTATGGCGAACGGAGCAAGCCGGTGAAGAAGATTCGTCATTTCGCATCACCTCCATCAAGTTCTAAACGCGACAGAAGATAGGAAAGCCCGATGTCGTCGCTCCTGGACGCATTGACGGTCACCATCGCCCAGCGGTCTATGCGGTTGAGGACGCTGCGGTCAACTACGTCGCGGAAAATGCGCGAGACATGGCTCGCCGTCTTGAAGCCCTCCTGGTTGAAGAAAGTGTAGGCAAAGCCAAATGTCGGCGAATCCTTTGACGCAAGGTCGATAAAGCGCCAGTCGCGCCCGGCGACGGAGCGAGTGCGCGGGCGTTCCATGCGAAGCCCCTGTGCCGGGAGGCACAGTTCCGGACGGTGGATCGAACTCTTTGACTTTCCGCCGACGACGAGAGAGACGACCATCCAGTCACCGCTGTCGGCGACATAGCGGCGCTTTTCGATAATCGTGTCAGACGGAAGGACCGTTAACTCGGCCTCGGAGGGCTCAAGGATCTCCGACGAGAAACCGGGAATTTCTGCAAGGTGGACGTTTGGTGCCTCGGCGACCGTCACGTCGGGCGTTGCCGCCTGGAAGAACATCAACGGGACGACAAGCGCAAAGGCAAGAACGGCGACAAGCAACGAAGACCATGGGGTCAGGCCACGCTGACAACGCCGTGTGGGCCTGACCACGCTAGTCTCGCCGGTGTCCATCACCCGTTCCCCCGACTCACAACTCTTAACTCTCAACTCACAAACTTTGCATATCCCCTCGCCTGTCGCCACCATCAGCAAGATCGCCACCGCAAAAACGACAAAGCCCGAGTAGTCGTGATAGAAACCAGTGGCGAAATCCGAAGACGCAAAGTTCGCGACAAGCACGATAGTGAGAATTCGCATTACGTTGCCGAGGATGGCGATAGGCACAGACGCCGCGAAAAGAATCCCGCGGCGAAGCCACGTCGGCTGCGTAAAATACGCATATCCAGCCGTAAGCGCCATAAGAGCAAAGAGCGAGCGGAGCCCGCTGCAAGGATCGGCCACGTCTATGGAGAATGACCCGTCGGCCGCGCCGACCATCGTGCCCTGCTGGACAATGTCTGCGCCAACGCCGCGCGCAACCGCAAACGCCGTCGAACTCGCAAGAAGCCGAAGGTGGACTGTCACTACGTCGAGGAACGTTGCAAGCGGGATACAGAAGAGAAGAAAGAGCGCCGGGAAAAGGACGGTCTTTGCAGTCTCCTTGCCGAAGAACGCCCACGGAACGGTTATCAAGAGCCCAACGAAAGCGACGATCTCGAAACGGAGCTGTATGCCCCTGACACCAAGAAAACCGAGCGCGAGAAACGGCAACGCCGCCAAGAGCCCGGCCCAAGAAGGAGCCCCAAGCGAGTCGAGAATCTTTCGACGCTCCGTCCAGACAACGTAGAGCGAGAAAAGCGGCACATACCACCCGAACGACATGTCCTCCTGCGGAGCGCGGAACATGTCGGGCGCGTGATGCAGGATCATCGCCTGAAAACCCCATAGCATGGCGGCAAAGACACCCGCCATGAGCGCTATTCTCACATGGAGTTCCCGAACTTTCATAAGTGTTCGGACATTATACCATAAATGCCCCCGTCAGGGGGCACTTGGAACTGGCTCAAGTCGAGGCGACACCGTGAACGGGCGGCAGTGCCCACACACACGCCCCATCCACCATTCGTCATAATAGCCGCTATCAGCCACGACTCAACTGCTACACAACCATTTCCAAAACATCCAACAACCATCCCTCAACCACGACTCAACCATCCTTCGTGTCGAATCCAAGAACGATTTCGACACAACCATCCCACATCCGTGGTCCTACAACTCCGACTCAACCACTCGCAAAAGGATCCGTAAGGCGGTGTCCGAAAGCTCCTCCTCGGCGAATACGCCGTATCCATTCGCTCGGACTTTCGCTCCACCGCCTCACTGCCGC
>CACWJS010000069.1 GCA_902761275.1 uncultured bacterium
CCACCACCACCACCGCCGCCGCCGCCGATGGCCATCGCCTCGCCGCCGCCACCGCCGCCGCCGCCAGGACCGCCGCCGCCCGCATGCCAGTCGTCGGTCTTTATGTCGTCCTTGGTCGCACCCCAAGACCGCGATGCGCTGCCAGCCGCGCCGGACGCTCCGCCGCTCACGTTCACGGTTACGTCGCCAAGAATGAGCACTCTCCCGCACCCGTTTCCATTCGAGCCGCTTCCACCCGAACCGCCCTCGCTTCCGTCGGCGGGGAAGTTCTTGCCGTGGTCTGCATACCTCCAATCGGACTGGGCTGCGCCGCTTCCGGCGCTCGCTCCGCTGCCGCCGCCGCCGCCAATGCCGGCACCCGCGCCGCCGCCGCCTTCGCCGCCGGCACCGCCCGGACCGTTCTTGAAGTGGTTGGTTCCATCGTCGTCAAAATCGGCATTGCCGCCGCCGCTGCCGTTGCCGCCGTTTGCCGCCTTGCCGCCCTTTGCGACGAGGCGGCCCCTGCCGGTGATATAGAGCGTCATGTCCGCAGGGAGCGCGATGCCGGCGCCCGCGCCTGTCCTGCCAGACGCATTGCCGCCCGTGACGTTGAGTTCTTTCCCTGCCGGAATGTCAATGACAACGCACTTGCCGGCGGCACCGGTGCCGGATTTGACCGTTAGCGCGCTTTGGCCGGCGCCCGCCTGAATCGTGACGTTGTTTTCGATGGTATAGATCGTGCCGCCGACAAGTTCCATCGGCCCGTTAATCGTGCCCGTGGCCATATCGCCACGCGCCGAGACCGCCGCCATCATCGCCAGCACCAAAACAATCGAACTTCTTTTCATCTCTTTCTCGCTTTCTCTTTAAGACTTTCTTCCTTCTTTTAGACAGGATTCACAAGATTTACAGGATTTATCTGACTTAACCGAACTTTCTCAATCTTGTCAATCCTGTTAATCCTGTCTAATAAAGATTTACGGATTCCCGAACGCCGTGCCGTAGATTGTCTGCACATCGGCGTTCCCGTCGTTGATCTTGCCGCCTGCGGGCACAATCACGTTGAACGCGCCGTCCGCGCCCTCGTAGGTGAGGATCATGTCGCAAGGCGCGGAACCGGCGGTATAATTGAGACCTTCCTGCGTGAAGCAAGCAGGCCAGTTGGGACGCGACGCCTTCACGTCTCGCACGACGATCTGCGTCTTGCCGCCGCCAAGTTCTCGCACCGTCCCCTTCTCGAGACTCGTAAGCGAGCAATTGGGCGGGAATGCCGCGAGCGATGCGCCTTCCTGCACGGTAACACTGGCGACAGCCGCCACGTCGATGTTCACGCCCTGGGCGTATGCCCCTGTCGGCGCATAGACGACATCCGCCGCCTTCGCACGCGAGGCACGCGCCGCGCGAGGCGCGGTGGCAAGTTTCTGGCGCGGCTTCAATTCGGGAGAATCAGGCGGCGTGAGGCCGATTTCGGGCGTTCCCTTGATCGCGCCCATAGCATCCGCGAACGTGTAGCCGATACCGTCGGGGTCGTTGCCGTTGCGGTCGCTCAATTCAGCATAGAACACGCCGTTCGTATCGACCGGCACGCGCATGGTCCGAGCCCAAAGCGCGGTATCGGGCATCTTCGAGTCATAGAGACGGAACGTCAGCTCCAATGACGTTGCGCGCTCGTATCCGCCAGTCCTCTTCAGCACCCCGCGGTATGTCAGCACTTGCGGCACGTCCGCAAAGGACGAAAGAGATATAAGGGACAGAAGGGATAAAAGAGATATCTTGCACTTGTTATTCATTGTTTTAATCCTCCCAACTATAAACTATAAACTTTAAACTTACTCCAGCTCCGCCGCTTTGAAGACGCGCCTGAGCGTGAACGTGCCGACCGACTTGATCGGACCCTTGGAAATCAGCCCTCCCACTTCCCAGGTCACCACGCCCGACGTAGTCTCGTCGGCATTATAGGGGAAGTGCTCCGGCAGCGCGCGATTCCCCTGCTCGTGCCATGAGAAGTCGAGGCGGTTCGAGATGCTCCAAAGCTCGGGCTTGATCGGGTTTGCATAGAGCGAGAAGTCGTCGCCTGATGGCAGATAATCCGAATAATCGGCCTTCTTGCCGTCGTGATCCGGGTGCCAGGCGTGACGGAACGGATTGTCGCTCGCCGTCGCGCCGACAACCCACGAGAAATCGACATCTTCGCCAAACTTCGGATTCGTGCTCGCCGTCGCCGGAACGACAGGCGTATCGACACTCATCATCACGGTCGAGATGCGCCGTGATTCCTCCACATCTTCAGGAACGCCTGCGGGGTTCTTGAAAAGACGCGTCACGCCGTTCGTATCCACTCCCGCCACTGCGCGCTGAAGCAGCCTGCACGTGCCATTCGTGTCAACGTGCATCATGACGCTCATCTTCAGCGTTCCGCCGGCCTTGACGGGCACGCGATTGGTGTCGCCGAGTTCGGAAACCTGCGAAAGCGCGATTTCGCCAACCCAGAGCCCTGCCGGATAGGCAACCGCACCCGTCGCCGCATGACGCACGACAATCGGCAGGCGGACGCGCATCTTGCTGACGCCGAGGTCTTCAATCGTCAGGATTGCGCCGTATGTGATCCCGTTGTCGAGTTTGGAGCGGTCAATCTTGAACACCTGCTCCGAAAGCACGTCCGGCGCGAGAGTAACCGTCCATTCCACATTCTCCTCGACATTCGTGTAGTCCGGTTCACTGATTGCATCGACGCGCGGCAACCGGCGGGAGAGAGACTGCGGCGGCAGCTGCGTATCCGCGTCAAGCGCCGAACGCTCCACCGTAAAGCGGAACGTATGGTTGGTCGTGCCGCAGTTCCGTATCCGAATGGACGCGAAGTTCGCATCCGAGCCGAAAACGAGCCCATCGCCCTGCACGCCGATCACGCCTGGCCAGTCGCTGTCCTTCGTAGCCGTGAGAGCGTACGCCTTGCCGCCTTGCATCGTCACGCGCGCGTTGAGGAACTTGCTGAAGGTAGGATCGGACTCCTTTGTCCCTTTGATCTGGTAGGCGATGCCATTGGCGGTGCCGAAAGGACCCTCGCCAAAATACGCCTTTGCCGTCATGGAGGCGTTCGTGTCCGCCGAAACGCCCACAAGGTTCATGAAGCCGACGTCGCCCGACGTGGCGCGCCAAGTCTGTTTCGGAGCGGACGGGACGCCGACGAACGTCTTCGACCAGGCGTTTGTCGCATAGATCATATAGACGTGGCCACCTGAGAGTGCGCTCATCCCGGACGCCACGTCGTCACCAGGAACCCACACGCGGTAGGAAAGCGGCTTCTGGGCAATCTCGGTTCCGTCGTCCGCGAGCTGACGCGTCGATGAATAGGCGTCGGACTGGTACGACGCGACGCTCTTCACCGGCGCGCCCTCGAAGAACGCATCGCAGAGTGCGTTCGTCGGCGTAGACTCAAGGTAAATCGCATTCCATCCGTTCTTCAGCGTCATCGTCTCCCTGATGTGCGCAGCCGATGCCGAAAGCGACACAAGAGACATAAAGGACAGAAGCAACAAGTATCGTGTAATCTGTTTCATAACTTTAAACTTTCAACTTCAAACTTCAAACTTTAAACTTTACTTCGCCTCCAGCTTGAAGAACTGGCTTGTCGCGCCCTCAGCCGGCACGACGTAGATCGTTGCGAGACCCACGTCTTCCTCGTCGTCGGACGGCATTATCTGCTCGTGCTCGCTATCCGTCTCGGTCTTTTTCACCTTCTGGAGCGCCCACTGGGGATTCGTGAGCGAGAGCGTTGTTTCCACGCCATAGATGTGTCCGCCGACATACTCGAAACTGATTGCGTGGGGCGCACTTTGCGACGCGGTATAGGCCTTGACCTCAAGCTTGTCGTCCGGATTGAAAGGATCCGTTCCAGCGCGGTATTCGTTGTAGTTCGATACGCCGTCATGGTCGTAGTCGGCAAAAGGATCGTAGTCTTCGCCCTCTATCCCTTCGTCCTCCAGCATGGCGGCAATCGTGTCGACATATTCCGCCGGCACGTTGACGGTCGCGCCTGCGGAATTCGTGTAGCTTTGCATGTTGACGAACTCCAGCACCAGCGACGAGACGGCGTTGGCATTGCCAACGGTAATTGGACTTGCCGCGAGTGCAAGCCCCGTCTCCTGGATGAGGACGCAGTTGAGCTGGTCGCCGACAGCCGCTGTTGAATCCGTGGCCGTAGTAGAGAGCGGAATCTGCAGCACGAAGTTATAGCCATCCGCCGATGGGTTGTCAACAGGCGTCGAGGCGAGAACCGTTCCGTTCGTCGCGACAGCCTGTATGGTCACCGCGGCGGACGATGTCAGAACATTGTTCTGCCAGTCCTTCAGCGTCCCCTTGACGAGGTGTGTTCCGACCGGGAAGTTCGCGGCCACGGCGGCGCCCGCGACCGTCATAGCCGCAAAAGCAGCAACAAGCACGACCGATGTCGGGTTGTGTCTTTTCATCATTTGCACTCCAATTTTATATCAGATTGTTGCTTTCGCAACGATTTTTGTTTTCTCCTGCATGCTCTTCAAATTTTTTGACAGTCATTATATCAAAATTCCCCCCAATCGTGCAGACCCTTTTTTGCAGAATGTGCATAAAGCCGGCGGGAGGCCGGCTACACGCCGATGTCGACTTTTCAACCTACATATCCTCCGCCCTGATCTCCTGTCCGAAGTCCACAGAGGCGATATGCGGGTTGCCGCTTCCGAGGCCGGAGACATTGATCTGATAGGAGTACTGGACCGTGCCGACCTTTTGTCCGCCATAGCCGTCCATGGCAAACAAGCCTTCGTGCATGGTCTGGCCCACCTTGATGTGGTAGCTCTGCCTAAGGGTAATCGTGGCCGTTTTGCTATTGTTGTCTATTTTCAGCTCGTACTGGGACTCTTCCAGGTTCCTCGGCTGCGCGATTTCGATCGGATCGCCCCTGTTCATGTCGAAGTTCGCCACGTGCTCGCCGGCCGGGTCCATGATTCTCAAGGGCTGTGCATCCGGGTCTTTCTCCTTTTGCGGATCCGGGGCGTTCAAGTAAAGATACACCATGGTGGCGACCGAAGACTGGTTCATGAGCCCTGTGATGAACTTGCGGTCGGCAATATTGGGCAGCACCCTGCATATCTCGTTGTTGATCTCCTTGTTTTCGAATCCCTGTGGTGCATACGTCCTATTGCCGATTGTGACCTGGGAACGGTAGTTGTCGTCTCTGAACTGGGAGGCGATTCCCCTTTCGTCGAAGGTCATGAGGGCTTGATTGCCCGTCTGGTCTATCCCCGCAATGCAGTTGTTGACGTACTTGTCCAGGTCGTTCGCGAGCCACTTCTCGAAGTTCTTCATCTGCCCGGGCCGCATGTTCTGCCATTTCGACATCTGGTCGGCCGCAGACTTCATCTCTTCGTCGGTAAACGGCGAGTTCTTGGTGATGCCAAGGTTTTTGATGTTACCCAGCATCTGCATCTTCTGGGATTCTGCCGGCTTGCTGTCGTTGAACGTGAACCTGGGGGGCTCGAGTTTCATCGCGCACTCGGTCTTCTGAATCGACTTGTCCTTCGGATCGACCTCAATTTTCAGGCAGCATTCGCCATTGAACGCCTTGTTGCCGACTGTGCCCGCCTTGATGGTGAAGAGAAGCTCCGCTTTTCCGTTCTTGAGCTGGGTGATCTTGCAGTCCGGCGCGCCGCCGAGCTCGAGAGTCCCGAGGTCCTTTACGTGAGACCCGAATTTCGCAACGATCTCCTTCAGGAAAGCCGTGTTCCCCGAAATGTCATTGGCGAGTTTGGCGACGAAGTTCTTGGAAGTGGACTTTTCCGCCGTCTTGTTCACGTAGAAGCCGAGCCCGCCGAAGTTCCGGAGATAGTCGGCCACTTCCTTCATCTCCTTCCCTTCGCTGCCGTACTCGAGCTTCACGCCGGCGGCGGCGGCCTTCTTCGCGTCCTTCATGTCCTGCTCGATGCGCGCGAGGTCGGTTGTGGCCGGGCGGCTGAGGGCGAGCCCCTTGAAGAGGTCGCGTTCGGCCTCGTTCTTGATGCCGTTTCCGTACTTGGCCATTAGAACCTTCTTCATCGCCTCCGCCGCAATGCTGTCCACGTCGGCTCCTCCGCGGAAGAACATGATGTACGCCATTGTCTTCGCGAACGTGTTCTTGTCCACCTCGGAAAGATTCCTGTACGTGGCGGACTTGCGGATGTTCGAGGGGATTTCCTCGGCGCCGTAGTTTACAATGTCAAAGGCGAGCTTCCTCTGCGCGGCGGCGCGCGTCGCAGCGGACTGCTCGTTGACTTCCGCCGCGCGTGCGAGGATGTTCTTGTAACGCACGATGTCCGCGGCCTTGAGAGCGTCCCACTTGTTCGAGACCACGGTGTCCTTGGCCTTCTCGTTGATGACTCCTGCGAAGCGGTCCAGGATTTCACGGGTCTGGGCGCGCGAAAGCGGCTTCAGGCTCAACAGGTCGAAGCCCTTGGTGTCGCCGCTCTGCGGGAGGCCGAGCTCCTCGCGGACGCCGGCGAGCGCGGCTTCATCGACGCCGGCGTTCTTCAGCGCCTGGACGAAGGCGTTCTTCACCTCAAGCGTCGTGGCTGCGCTGATCGTCTTGGTGTTCCAGCCCTTCAGGATGCCGACGTGGTTGTTCACCATGTCGAGCTTGCCGCGTCCCGTAAGGGTTATGTCCCCGGCGTTGTGGTAGCCGTTGGATATCTTCTGGAAGTCCGTAATCGAAAGATTCATAGCTAAATTCCCTCGTTTTCGCGGTTTTGTGAATAGTGCGGTTAGATTGTCCAGGTTCTTCTTTGGCCTGTATACACGCGGCTCGCGAAAAGGTTACACCATGACGAGGCCAGGCGGGCTATCTGCGCCGGTGCCGTCGTCAGGCAGCCCGCCGGACATCTGGGCTTCGGGGATGGAAGCCCCTTCGCGGTACTCCCTGATTATGTCGCGCCAGTTCACCGCCGCCTCGCCAAGCGCCTTCACCTTGGCAATTGCGGATTCGACGTCGATCGACGCATACGCCTCGCGCAGCTGCAGCCAGATGTGTCCGTCGGCGGGGTTCCGCGCGAATACGCCGCCGCCGGCCCCGGCGAAGGCGTGGCCTGCGTCAAGCAGGGCCTCGTATAGCTTTTCCATACGCTCCGGCGGCGGCTCGCCGAGGTCTGCGGCAGCCACGAGATACTCGCTTCCGTCCTCATTTGCGGCCCGCATTATGAAAAACGGCATGCCGTCGGCGTCAAATGCCGCGGCGTCGTCCACAATTTCCGGAACATCGATACCGAACCTTTCGGCGAACTTCCGTATCAATTCATTGAACTCCATATTTCCCCTTTTGGATGACTTCTCCTTGTTCAGATCATCTCACCCTGTATACACGGAACCAGAAAATAGGTTACATGTCCGTCAGCTATCAGCCGTAGACAGTGTGAAAGCCTCGACAGTCATGACGAGCTGCCGTTACTTGGTAATTTCCGGATGCTGGACGGCAATGGGCGTTCCGTCCTGCGAGATGTAGAACATGTCAAGGACCACGGTCTTGTCGCCGCGGTTCTCGCCGTGGTGGATTGTGCCGACCATCTCGACGACTGGCTCGCCTGAATGGATTGTCGTCTCCTTGCCGTCCAGCCCGATAATCGTGAGCTCGCCCTGCTGCACGATGCCGTAGTTCATGACGGGATGGTGGTGCCATCCAAGCTTGCTGCCGCGCGGGAATATATAGCGCCGGACGATAAGTTGCGGCTTGCCGACGGGGTAATTGGGCAACTCCGCACCGTCCCAGCTTTGCGACGTGCGAGCGAGGTCGATTATCTCGACTTCCTTCGCGTTGTCGTACTTGCTAAACGCGGACTCAGTGCAAGGCGACACGCAACCAGCCACAATGCCAAGTATCGTTGCAAAAGCAACCAAAAGCCATCTATTTTGCAAATTTATCATGTTCACACCTTTCTCACGACTGATGAATGCGGTCGTTCGCCGCGGCAACTTTGGAGCGGAGTTCTTCCTTGTGGGCGCGGAACTTCTCGCGCAGCGCGGGATCGGCCGTTCCGAGTATCTGCACGGCAAGAAGCGCGGCATTCGTGGGGCCAGCAGAGCCGACGGCGACAGTAGCGACTGGCACGCCCGAGGGCATCTGAACCGTCGCGTAGAGCGCGTCGAGCCCATTCAAGGCACCGCCCGCGACTGGAATCCCGATGACAGGGAGAACTGTCGCCGCGGCAAGTACGCCGCCGAGATGCGCTGCGCCGCCAGCAGCCGCGATGATGACCTTGAGCCCGCGCGACTCGGCGGTCTTAGAATACTCAATAGCGACATCGGGCGTCCTGTGTGCGGAGATTACGCGCGTCTCGTAGGGGACGCCGAACTTGTCAAGCGTCTCGCACGCCTTCTTCACAAGAGGCCAGTCCGAGTCCGACCCCATCACAATTCCCACAACTGCATCTGCCATTTTGTCCTTCCTTTCCTTAGGTAAGTAAATTCATTTCAGCGGTGCGGCGGGGTTGCCAAGCACCGTGACGCCGGGATCGACGTCTACAAAAACTGCGGAGCCCGCCCCTACTACGGCACCTGCGCCTATCTTGCGGCGCGGGGCGACGACCGAGCCAGGATATATTATAGCCCCTTCCCCGACTTTCACGGCACCACCAACCGAGCATTGCGCGTAGACATGCGAGAAATCGCCGAGGACGGTATCGTGGCCAACCGAGCTCGAATGGAACACGGAGACATGCCGCCCGACGGCGATGTCGACGGTGAGCGAGACATGCGGCGCGATGAACGAGCCCTCGCCAACGACAACGTTGGGGCCTATCGTAGCCGTCTTGTGGACTATCGAAATGAACTTAGCGCCCCTCTTCTCAAGCGCCGCGACGCAGCGGCGACGCGAAGCGATGCTGCCGAGCGCGGTGATGAAAACGTCGTCCGCCGCGGGAACGTATGAGTCGGGCGAGCCGACGATTGGCGGATAGCCGCCAAAACCGTCGAGCGCCGTCGGCTTCGCGTCGAGAAAGCCCTTGATGTCAAACTCCGTTCCGAAGCCGACCGCTTCGCGCGCCGTGCCGAACATTTCGCGGCCGAAGCCGCCTGCGCCGACTATCACAAGATGCTTCATGACTCCACCCCCGCAGCCGCCATAAGATCTGCGACTGTCTTGCACTTTTCAAGTTCGGCCGCCGAAAGCGCCTTGCCAAAGCGCTGCTGAATCATAACGCGGAGCGCAAACGCCGTAAGCGAGTCCCAAAGCGGCCCCGTGCGGAAATCTGTGTCAGGCGAGACGTCCGGAACCTCAAGCGCCCCGGCGACCCTATCAAGAAATTCCTGTGCGATATCTGTCATCCCATTCAGAGGAAAATTTCCTGCCCTTTCAACTTTTCAACCTTTCAACTTTTCAACTTTGTTATTATACCATAAACCGCAACGCCACGACTGCGGCGGCCACAATCGGCTTCTTCCACGAAAGCGGAAACGCCTTGACGGACGAGCGGACAAAGGGATCGGAAAGGTATTCGCGCAAAAGCGCTTTCCCCTCGCGACGCGGAAGCCGGCCGCGAATCGTGCATGAAAGGATCTCAAGCGCGGAGAAAACGCACGACGCCGCGTAGAGCGGCCCGAGCGCGCCGCCTTCCGCCTCGTCGAGAGCGCGGCGCTTCGCGAGAAGGCGAAGCTTGTTGCGGCAAAGCCGCGCGGCATCTCGAGGAATCGACCTCATCGCGCCATCGTCGCGCGCCGTGACGCAGTATATCTCCTGCGGCACACACGTCATTGACTTTGCGCGGAGAAGAACCTCGGAGACGAACATCGCGTCCTCGTAGAGCTCAATCGTCTCGTCGAAGCGAACGTTCTCGAGAAGCTCGCGGCGAAACGCCAATCTCCACACGCCCGCCATCTCGCGATCCGAAAAAAGCGGCTTCCCCGCATACCATGCGCGGACGTCGTCAAACGAATACCCGAAGACGCGCGGCAAATAGCCCGCTCGGATTTCCGCGTTTGTGTGGAAGCGGTAGTCGCCCTTCAGCGGCGAACCCTCGTAGGCGCAGACGCAGACATCTGCGCCATCGCGCTCAAGGGCAGTCGCCATCGCGGAAAAATAGTCGCGGTGAACCGTATCGTCCGGGTCGACGAAGAACACAAGCCGCCCTTTTGCAACATCGAGCGCGGCGTTGCGCGCGGCAGATACGCCGCGGTGCGGGCGGGCGACGACTTTAAGACGCGGTTCGTCCTTGGCAAACGATTCGAGAATGGCGAGCGTTCCGTCGGTCGAACCGTCGTCGACGGCTATTACCTCGGCATTGGCGGGAAGCGCCGCGAACACGCTTTCAAGGCAGCGGGCGAGATACGGCTCCACGTTCCAGCAGGGAACTACGACGCTGATCTCGACGGGTTGCGCGGTCATTTCAGCTTCGCATCTATCGCGGCCTCTTCAGCCCAGGAGCCGGCAAGCGTCGGATCCGTGGCTATCTTTCCAAGCGGAACCTTGAAGAACGCTTCGTATGTGTTCTTCCCGTTGAGACCCTTGAGCGAAAACGCGACTTCGCTGCGCCCCTTCGGAACGCGCCCGACTATCGTCACTGCATCGCCACGATAGAGATTCCTGATGAGCCGCGGGTACGCCTCGGCCTGCGAATTGGCAGCAAACACGACGCGGATGTCCGAGAGTACGGGATCGCGGAAGCGGTCGGAGAGCTTCTCTATCCCAGTGCCCGCCTTCCAGCGAAGACCGCCGTAGATGAAACTCTCGCCGCGGTTGCCGTGAGTAAGGACGTCGATTAGCTCGCGGTTGGCGCTCTCCTTGACGCCATACATATAGACGGAAACGAGACCGTCGTTCAAGTCGGTGAACTTCGAGAGTATCTGCGCCGTGTCGCTGACGCCGGCATTGGCGTCGCCATCGGTCACGACAAGCGCAATGAGCGGCCTCGCCGGGTCGCGAGGAAGCGTGAGAACAGAGCGAATCGTCCCAAACACGTCGGTGCGTCCGTAGGCAGAAAGATTCGAAAGCCACTTGTCGGCAGCCGCAAACGACTCCTTGTCGCACTCCTGCCAGCGACGGAAAGCGTAGGAGAAGTTGTTGCGGAACGCGACGAGATTGAACCTGTCGCCGGTGTTGAACGCCGAACGCAGTATCTGCTTGGCGGCGTGGCGGCAGCTCGCGAGGCGCTCCGAGCCAATCGAGCCGGACGCATCGAGAATGATTACGACATCCTTCGGCACGACGGGAAGCTCCGGCTTCGGCGCGACCTTAAGCCGGAAGTACGTCCACTGCGCGTCCTCGAACCTGGACGCGGAAAGACTGACGAACTTTTCAAGAGGCGCGGCCTCGTCGACTTTCATCAACTCGCGAATTGCGTCCTTCTCCTGCTCGACTATTTTCTCGTCGACCCTGTCGTAGACTTCCTGCGAGGGGACGAACTCCGGCGCCGCCGGCTTCTTTTCGGCGGCTATCGATGTGCGCTCCACGGGGGCGGCCGAAAACGACGGGACAGCAATCTTCGCCTCAGGAACGCCAAACGACTCAGGCATCGCGAACACGGCGCCTGGCGCAATATCTGGCGCAGTGAGGGCTCGGCTCTTCGGAGCAGAGAACTCCGCTACGGGAAGCGGGTCGGGCGCGGCAGACTCGGAAAGTTCCAGCGGCGACGCCTCGAACTTTTCGGCGGGAACGGGAACGGACGAAAGCTCTGGCGCCGCAGGCGCCGGCACATCGCCGTCCCAGTGCTTCTCGGCGCTGTCTGGAATCTGCTCCGTTGCAGGCCCAACGGGTTCGTCGGCCTCGGCCTCAGGAGCTTCCTTCGCGGACATTATGTCCTTGATGCGCTCGATGCGCACTGGGTCTTCTATCTCTTCGTAGTCGCTGACGCGCATCGCCTCGCGGTGGTGCGAATGAAGCGAAGAGCGGTCGACATGCGTCATCACCTGCGCGCGAATCCCGAACATAAGCGCGATATGCGCCCCAATCGAAAGGACGATCGCCACGACAAGCAGGTTCTCGCTGCTCTCTCTCGTCATTTCGCCGCCTCCGGATGTTCGTCAAGTATCTTCTTCGCCTCTGCGCAAAGCTCCTCGTCCGCAAAGAGCGCGGTCACTACCGTCGCGTACTTCCTCGCAGTCTCGGCATCGCCCTTCGCGGCGGCGTTCTTCGCGAGCGCAACATACGCCTCGGCGCGGGCGCGCGGAGACTCTGAATTGAGCTCTACGGCGCGGCGAAGCGTCGCATCGGCCTTGTCGTGCTCGCCGAGACCCAGCTCAAGCTTGCCGAGCGAGAGCGCGGCAGGCGCGAGGTCGGCGATGCACGCATCCTCGGCCATCGCCTTCCTGTACGACTCGACGGCCTTCGTGAAGTTCTCGGCCTTCTCCTCGACATTTCCCTGAAGGACATACCCGGCCTGCCGCCATTCGGCGGAATCGCCCGCTATGAGCTGGCTCGCGCAGATCTTTGCCTCCTCGCCGCCGAGAAGCTTGCCTACCGAAAGCGCCTTTGAAGCGGACATGCGCTCGGTCGCGCCTTCGCGCACGAGCTTCGCGTACTCGGCCTTCGCCTCGTCGGTCTTCCCAGAGCGCCAGGCATAGTCGGCAAGCATAAGCCGCGCCTCGCGCGACTCGTCGAGCGGAAGCCCGGCAGAAAGCGCTTCTTTAAGGAACTCCGCGCCCTCCTGCTCGTGCTCAAGCTGCACCGCCGAGACGCCGCGCCAGTAGAGCGATTCCGCGCGGCGCTTCGCGTTGCGCCCCGATGAAAGCGCCTCGGCGAGGGCAAGCTCGCAAGCAGACCATTTCTTTGCACGCGCGGCAATCATCGCCTTGCGGAAAAGCGCCTCCGCGGCATCGTCGGTCCCGGGGAACTTGGATGCAGTCTCCGCATACTGCGTCTCGGCCTCGGCCGTCTTGCCGGTCGACTCGTAGGCCCAAGCGAGCCGCAGAGAGTCACACGAAAGCCCAGAGAGGGCGTATGCCCTCTTCGCGTTCTCTATGACGCCTGGCTGGTTCCCGCCCGACGACGCAGAATCAAAGCCCATGCGGGCAAGCGGCAACTCTGCGTTCGAGCGGAAGCGCCCTTGGGGGAACTTCTCGAGATACGACTTGAAAAAGCGCATGGCCGAATCGTTGTCGCCAGTCGCATAGGCGCACGCGCCAAGCAGGTAGGCGAAGTCGTCGGTCGAGCCGTCCCCGCAGAGCGCCGCGCAGTCGGCATACTTCCCGCCAAGGTAGTTGCTCCACGCCGTCATTGTCCTCACGTCTGCGGCGTGCTTCCCGCTGGGGTAACGCTTAAGGTAGCGACCGAAAATGCTCGCTGCCTCGCCGTACTTCTTCTCGTTATAGCTCTGGACGGCGGCGAGATAGAGCGCGTCCTCTGAGAACGCCGACTCCTTGCCGAAGGCAATGCCGAGCAGGAGCTCGACGGCCTTGCGACGCACTGTCGCGTCTGACGATTTCACGAGGATGGCGGCGCGGTGGAAGTCAGCGTAGGGCGCGTACTTGCCCTTTGGGTCGAGGCGCACGGACTGCGCGAGCATCTCGGGGTCGTTCGCGGCGGAACCGAGGTAGTAGAGCGCCGCGGCACGGATGTCCGGCGCTACGCGGTCTGAGTCGAGCACCTTTAGTTCGGAGACGCGTTCCTCGGGTGTCCCCGCGAGCGCACGCATCAGACGCGAACGGTCTGCGCGCGCGGAAGTCGGAAACTTCTCAAGAAGCTCGCCATACCCCTTGCGGGCGTCGGCTGACTTCCCGAGAACCCTGTCGCACTCGGCAAGGCGGTAGAGGAGCTCGTCGGCGGGAACCGACTTCTCGCCACGAAGCGCCGCGTACTCCTCTTTCGCCGCGGCATATTCGCCGCGGTTGAAGAGCCGGTCGGCCATCGCGAGACGGTCGGCGGGGAGAACCGCGATTGCGGCGAGAACTATCGCCGAAAGCGTCATTCCTTCCCTTCCGAGTTGTCGGTGGCAAGCGAGAAGTTCCATATTCCCGCCGCGCGGCACATGTCGATCAGCTCGACAAGGGCCTCGTAGCGAACTTCCTTGTCGGCGCGGATTATCACCGGCTGGCCGGGATAGAACTTCGCGACTTTCGAAAGGCGTGCGCAAAGGTCGCCGAGCGTGAGCGCGACGGAGTTGACGGATATCTTGCCGTCCTTCGAGAGATTGACGATAATCTCCCCGGGGAGCCGCTCCGGCGTCTCGGCGGTCTTAGCGTTGGGGAGCTTGATCGAAATCTCGCTCTCCCACTGCGAGAACACGCTGACCGTCACGAAAAAGCAGAGCAGCAGGAAGATCACGTCGAGCATCGACGTCAGGGCGAACGTCGTCGCCTTCGGCTGGCTTCTCTTCTTGAACTTCATTCCTGGCCTCTCCCTTGTGGGCGACGTCAGACTACTTGGGAGGCGAAGTGCTCTATGACCCGCTCCTCGATCTCCGCGATGCGGCGCTGGGCGCGACGGCGGAAGAACGCGTAGGCAAGAAGCGACGGAATCGCGACCACGAGGCCAAAGATTGTCGTGACGATCGCCTGCGAAACGCCTTGGGCAAGAACCATCGGCTTAGCGCCCGCCGCGACGTCGGAGGCGATGCCGCCGAACGCCTGGAACATGCCGAGCACGGTTCCGAGAAGTCCGACGAGCGGCGCAATCGCGCCGAGGTCTGCAAGCCACTCGACCTGCGCCATGAGACGGTCCGCGATGCGGCCGCCTTCGGACTCGGGGTCCTTCGACGCGCAGATGCGCGAGACCGACTCCGGGACGACGATTCCGGCGCGCTGCGAATACCAGAGGTATATCATAAGCGCAAGCGCCCATACCGAGAAGAATGCGAGAACCCACATGAGCGGGCCGCCGTAGTTCCATGCCTGTTCGAAGGTGATGTCGTTCATTTGCCCTTCCTTTCCTATAAGCTTTCGTAAATTATATCAAAATGTGCGCACACCCGACAAACGGTAATTCATGGCGGCATTGCTTGGCGACGGCCGAAGACTCGAGCGACAGAATACGACGCATCCGCCGAAATTCCGCAAGGAGAAGTCTTCGCAAGGATCGAATTGGCGGCGGAGCGAAGGTCCGAGCGAGTGGATACGGCGTATTCGCCGAGGGTCCACGAGGAGGAGCCTTCGGCCGCCGCCAATAACGATTACTTAGACATCGGCCACACTAGACGCTGGCGGTCGAAGCCCTTGACGAAAATCGCAGGCATCGGGCGCGCGGGGCAAACATGCTCGCAGGCGCCGCAGCCAATGCAGGCGCCCTTGTCTACGACAGGGAAGCCCTCGACGATGTGTATCGCGCTTACAGGGCACTTGCGAGAACACGCCGTGCATTCGACCCCGTCAGTGCGGATGCAGAGGTCCTTTTTCCATATCGCGTGGCCCATGTGAACGTTCTTGCGCTCGAGCCGCGGAATCCAGTTGATCGCCATCGTCGGGCAGACGTGCCCGCATGCGTAGTTGCAGCCGAGAAGACAGTAGCCGCGACGGAAATCCATCTCTGGCTGGCCGAAGCGCTTGAGGTCTGTCGAAGGCGAAAGGCACCCTCCGCGGCAGTTCGCTATGCAAAGCCCGCACGCAACGCATTTGACGTTGAATTTCTCGCGATCCACTGCACCGGGCGGGAGAACGGGCGCCGGACGTTCCGGCACACCGGGGAGAGACACAGGCGCGAAACCGCCGTCAGTCGTCTTCTCAACGGCCTCGGCCGCGGCGAGAACCGCAACTCCCTTGATCGCCTCGCGGCGCGTCGCAGAAGAACCGAGTTGGAGTTCCGAGTTGGAGTTGGAGAGTGGAATCGCCTTTTCTCCATCTCCAACTTTAGCCTCCAACTTTCCCCCATTCCCAAAACACGCCCTGCAGTTCGCACAGCCTGGGCCTATCTTGTGGGCGCAGACGCTTTTCTTGGAGAGAAGATTGAAAAGAGTCCCGACAGGGCAAACCCAGTTGCACCAGACGCGGCCCTTCCCGACCGCCGCGAGCACCACGACGACCGCAAAGACGGCGACACCGGGCCAGAACATGGTCAACGTCTTCCCGTAGATGGAATACGGCGTCAAGAACCAGCCGACCGCGCCAAAGCCCGTCGCAATCAACACGGCGACGACTGCGAGAACAGTCCAGCGGACGGTCTGCTGCGCCTTCGTCTCGGGCAGGCGCGTGCAGACGCGGCGGACCTTCGTCTTCGGGTGGAAGATCCAGTTGACGATTGACTGGATGAGGTGTCGAAGCCAAAGAACGCCGCTGTCACGGCATAAAGCATAAAGGCGGCGACGACGATTTTGAGAATCTTCTTCATCTGCGGGCCACCTCGTTTTTGAGAAGGTCGATCTGGCTGTCGATCATGGCCATCTCGCCTGGGATGTTTATCTGCTGCGGGCAGTGCGGGCGGCAGAGGCCGCACCCGGTGCAGTGGTCTGCGCGGCGGAGCTCCTCGGGAACCGCCTTCGCGTACTCGGCGAGGACGGTCTTCGCGTCCTTCCCGCCCTTCATGAGCACGTCGTTGCGGAAGCGGAGGAGCGACGGAATGTCGAGGCCGTACGGGCACGGCATGCAGTAGGAGCACGCGGTGCACGGGACGTTGCCGCACTTCAGGTACTCGAGCGCCGCCCTCTCGAGCGCGGCGAACTCCTCCTCGGTGCACGGCCGGAAGTCCTCGAATGTCGCGACGTTCTCCTCGATGTGCTCGGTGCGCGTCATTCCGGAGAGGATCGTCATCACGTTGGGGAAGCTCGCGCAGAACCGGAGCGCCCATTTCGCAAGCGACGCCTCGGGGTCGAGCGGGACGAGATGCCTCGCCAGCGCCTCGTTGTACCTCGCGAGCGTGCCGCCGAGAAGCGGCTCCATTATGACCACGGGTATCTTGCGCTCCGCCAGCGTCTCGTAGAGGTACTTCCCGTCGAGGTTCCGCGCGTTGACCTCCTTCGCGTGGCGCCAGTCGACGTAGTTCATCTGTATCTGGCAGAAGTCCCACTTGTAGTCGCCGTGGTGCTCTATGCACCACTCGAACGCCTTCGGGTCGCCGTGGAACGAGAAGCCGAGGTTGCGTATGCGCTTTTCGCGGCGAAGCTCAACGCACCAGTCGAGCGCCCCGTTCTCGAGATATCTCTTTGAGAACGTCTCGAAGCCGCCGTTCCCGATCGAATGAAGGAGGTAGTTGTCGATGTAGTCGGTGCGGAGGAACCTGAGGGAGTTCTCGAACATCTTCTTGCACGCGTCGAGGGGGAACTGCTGCGGCGCGAAGTTCGAGAGCTTCGTCGCGACGAAGTAGTCCTTCCGCGCGAAGCCGCTCTTCACGAGCGCGTCGCCGAGGCGTCGCTCGGACTCGCCGCGGCAGTATGCGGGCGACGTGTCGAAGTAGTTGACGCCGTGCTCGAGCAGATAGCGGATCTGCCGGTCGAGCATCTCCTGGTCTATCGTCGACTCGGAGTAGCCGCTTTTCGCCCAGCTGTTTGCATGGCCGCCGTCGACGGTGGGAAGTCGCATGGCCCCATAGCCGAGGACCGAAACCTCCCGCCCGTCTGACAGAGCCCTGCAGAACATGTCGTCAGAGCTTTACGGGGCTTACGTGCCAGATGTCGCGAGCGTACTCCATCACGGAGCGGTCGGACGAGAAGAAGCCCGAACGCGCGACGTTGACGAGCGACATGCGGTTCCACTTCTTCGCATCGCGGTACGCGGCGTCGACGCGGTCCTGCGCCTCGCTGTAGCTCCTGAGGTCCGCGAGAAGCATGTAGTAGTCGTTGTAGTCGAGGAGCGAGCGGAGGATCGGCTCGAAGAGGCCGGGTTCGAGGAGCGAGAAGACGTTCGCCTTGATCATGTCGAGCGCCGCCTTTATCTCGGGATCCTTCGCGTACCAGTCCTTCGAGACGTACGTCGGACGGAGCTTCGCGACGTCCTCTGTCCTGAGGCCGAAGAGGAACATGTTCTCGTCGCCAACCTCGCGGTGGATCTCGACGTTCGCGCCGTCGTAGGTACCCACAGTCAAGGCGCCGTTCATCATGAACTTCATGTTGCCCGTTCCCGACGCTTCCATGCCCGCGAGGGATATCTGCTCGGAGACCTCGGAGGCCGGCATGATCTTCTCGGCGAGCGAGACGCGGTAGTCGGGAAGGAACGCGACCGAGAGCTTGCCGCGCGTCTTCGGGTTGGAGTTGACGACGCCGGCGATGCCGTGGATGAAGCGGATGATGAGCTTCGCCATGTAGTACCCGGGGGCCGCCTTCGCCGCGAAGATGAACTGGCGCGGCACGGGATCGTACTTCGGGT
>CACWJS010000070.1 GCA_902761275.1 uncultured bacterium
TCGTCTCATCAAAAGGACATCCAAGTTTTAAGGACTTTGCACTCACAAACTGGGCAACCATAATTCTTGGAATTGTAATTACAGGGCTTGAAGGTGGATTCATGTGCGCCTACAAAGCCGGGTGGAAAGTAAATACGCTTGCACTTGTGGCAAATACATTGCTTGCAGCTGTCTTGATTTTTGTTGGTTTCTTTTTATACAAAGAGCAGCTTAGCATTTCAAAAATTGCAGGAATTGTAATTTGTCTTGCCGGGCTTTATTTTATCAACAAGTAATATCATACACAGAAATCAGTTTGGTGTTCCGCTCCCAGGCAAATCCGTCTGAAAACCCGCGGTGTCGCGGAATAGGAAATTAAACTCGCTTTGCGGCTTGAAGCTACGCTGCCGGGTACGTTCCGCTCCGTACCCGCAACGAAGTTTATTATCCTTAATCAGCGGGAAAATCTCTTTATAGGTAAGAGCATTTTGATTTCCGATAATAACGAATTTCTTCTCATATGCCATCAACTGCGCGACGTACTCGCGGAACAGCGAAAACGGCGGATTGGTGACAACAATGTCGGCTTCTTTTAAAAACTTAATGCACTCGTCGGAACGGAAGTCGCCGTTGCCTTTGAGTTTGACCTTCCGACCGTTGGAAACGTCCTCACGCTCGATGGCGCTCAACGTCCCGGGTTTTTCGCCCTCGTAAATCAACGCGTACGATCCAAGGTCTTCCTTCCTTCCTTCCTTCCTTCCTTCCTTCCTTCCTTCTCGAAGTGCGTGGAAATCAGCTTTTTTAAGCCCAAAAAAGAAAAATTGGAATGAAAGTAGCGCCAAAATTCGCTTTCGCGCGGATCGTCGCAATTGCAAAACACCATCGCATTTTTGAAGTGCTTCCAATAATCCTCACGCCCCAACTCCGCCTCAATATCCGCGCGCTGCGTGTAAAACTCATCGTTCTTTTCACGCTTCGCGCGCATCAGATTGGCGTTGTCGCAATATATCTTCTCGGGCGAGGACATCCGCTTGAGCTTGTCCTTCTCCGTCTTGAGGAGCGAGACGAGCTCGGCCCGCTCGAGGACGTCGAGCATCTTCAGCCCCTGGTTGCGGTCGGTCTCGAGTTCGCGGTAAAGCGCCTTCATGTTGGGCTCCTGCGGACAGCTCTCGGCAAGGACGGCAAGCATGCGCTTCGTCTTCCTTATCGTCGCAGGGGTCACATCCTCGACTATCGGAAGGTCGCTTTCTATGACCTTGTTGACGCATTCGACGATTCGCTGGTAGTATCCGCTCGGTGACTCCTTGTAGAACGGATAGTAGCCGTATTCCATGTATTTCGCGAACTGCGCGATGACCTTAATCCCGCGCGTGACTTCGGCGGCGATTTCGCGGTGGTTGGCAAGCAGATCTCCGAGCCCGACCGGCTCCACCGACTTTACGCCCTCGTACGAAAGAAACTCGCGGAAGGACAGTCCCTTCAGGTCGTAGCAGACCTGGCGCCGCGCCATGTCCCCTTCCCGGCTGCCCATGCGCAGTATCGACGAACCGCTGTATGCCACATGCAGATCGGGATAGAAGTCGAAGATGTTCTTGACGACCGTCTCCCAGTGCGCAAGATGATGAACCTCGTCTATGAAGAGATGGGTGACGCCGTTCTTGTACAACGTATCGACAAGATCCAGCGCCGAGTGATTGGTGAACCACAAATGGTCAAACGAAAGATAGTACGCCGACTCCGATAGGCCGAATTCTTCCTTCATGAACTGCCGGAGAATCGTCGTCTTGCCTGTTCCCTTCGCACCCTTGAGGCAGACAAAGCGATTGCGCCAGTCAATCTTCGGATAAAGATAGCGCTTAAAATCAAGTTTTGTCCCCGAAACCAGCCGATCGGACAATTCCTTGAGCATAAGAATATCTTCGTTCATTCAATTCCTCCAATATTAAGTGTTTATATTCATTCTTTCTGTCAAGAAAAGAGTGTGTATAAACATTTCGAGGTGTAGTATATCATGTTTAAGGTTGAACTGTCAACCGCTTGGCTCGGGGATAGTTATAACACACGGATTTGCTCAGGTCTACGACCTTCGCCATCTGTGATCGACGTATCGCGAACAAATCCGTGTGTTAATCCTGTAAATCCTGTTAATCCTGTCAAAATCTGCCGCGGGGACAGTCCCCAATTCCCTCTAAGCTGGGGCGGAGACGAAGCCCGGGTAGGCGTCGGGCGCGGCAAGGCGCTCTTTCACCGCCTTTGCCGCCGCCGCACCTGCCGCCTCGCCCATCTGGTTGCAGTTCACCATCACCCGCAGGGCGCCATACGCCTCGCGGTCGGCGTCGAGCATGCGCCCAGCCGCAAGGACGTTCTCGGAGCCCTTCGGCACGATCGCCCGATACGGCACCTGGTAGCATTCGGGGTTGGGCCCTTCCGGACGCCACCTGCCCCTGCGGACCTTGATTTCGCCGGTGGAGAGGTCCTGCAGCATCTCCCACTCGCGCCCATCGAGGTAGCGGAACTTGATGCCCTTGCCCTCGTGGATGTCGACGCGGTAGGTGCCCTTCGCGATCACGTCCGGGTACTCGCGGCCGGAAAGGACGTCCTCGCCGGTCACGCGGTAGAGTCCGCAGAGGTGACGCGACTCCCTCAGCCCCAGCTCCGGCGCGACCGCCGCTACCTGCAAGCCGGGGCCGTCGGTCGGGAACACGCGATTCGCCGCCGCCACGATGCGTCCGAGCTGTTCCCTCGCCTCGAACATCCCGTGAGTGAGGTCGTCCGCGTTGGTCGGGTCGCAGGCGGCTACGCGGGTGGCGGCGAGGAAAGTTGTCTCGGGACAGCCCGGCACCGGAGCCCACCACTGGAAAACATGGTTGAGCCGAGCGCCGCTCGACGGCTTCATGAGTTCGTCGAAGGAGAACTTCGGGTGCTTCTTGCGGAGCCGATCCACGCCGGTCACGAGTGCGCAGAGCGTGTGCGCCTGCAGCCGCTCGCGCGGCGGCATCCAGGTCTCGAACCCCGCGCGCGCGACGAGGTCGCCGTCGCCGGAGCAGTCGATGAAGAACTTCGCCGCGATCGCGCGGCGGCCGGACTTGTCCTCGATCACCGCACGCGCCACATGGCCGGGACGGTCAACCTCGGCCGCGACGAAGCTCGCGCCGAAGAAGGTACGCACCCCGCCCTCCTTCACCATCCGGTCGAGCTCGCCCTGCAGCGCCGCAGTGTTGAAGAAGCAATAGGCGGACTCGGAACGCCCGTCCTTAGCGTCGTGCAGGGTGGCAAGCCCCCTCGCTGCAAGTCGCTCGATAACCTTCTGGGTGTATCCTCCCACGATCCGCCGCGAGCCATCAAGCGAGAAAAGCGAATGCCAGACCGGCACGAAGCCGGCGGTAGCTGTGCCGCCGAAGAAGTAGTTGCGCTCGACAAGCGCAACACGCATCCCCGCCGCCGCCGCGCGGACCGCCGCAAACACCCCGGTGCAACTGCCGCCGACGACGCAGACATCGAACTCGCCGGCTGCCTTCGCCGCGCCGGCGGTCCTGGCCGGATCATCGCCGCCGTGCGCGGTGCTTGCCGCGGCAAGCGCCGCGGCACCAGACACAAGGAACGCCCTTCGTCCCAATCCAGGGGACAATGGGTCGCGTAACTGCCGCATAGTCCAACTTTTCAACTTTTCAACCTTTCAACTTTTCAACTTCTCAACAGGCGAAGCCCAACCTGTTTATCCGCCGCTGAAGGAATCATGGACGGCAAGGTGGAACGCAAAGCATGCCGCCGCGGGGCAAAGCGATATCGGAAAGTCCGGACGGGACGGCGACGTCGCCGAGTCGAGTTCCGTCCGGCCCGAACACTGTCCCCTTCACCGCCGCGCCGACTTGTCCGCCGTAGCACGCAGCGCGAAGGCGGAAGCGCACCGCGACATTCGTCGCACCCGTGCCGTTGAGGACGAATATCCGGCGGTCGGGCATGCCGCAGTCCGCCACAAAGCCCGGCCTGTAGGCGCCGACAACGCGCTCATCCGCCGTTTCGCCAACGAGCACCGGCGCATCCGAGGAAAGCCCCTGCACGCGGAAATCGCCGCGGTAGAGCGCGGCGGAATGTTCGCGGGTGAAGGCCACCCAGTGCTTCAGGACCCGGAGATGCTCCGGCGGAGCCTCGGTCAGACGGACCGAATACTGACCGATGCCGAAGATGGACGCGAGGATCGACTCCGCCACCGAGGTCGCCGATGCATCGAGCTCCCACTGGATCGGGTCGGAATGAACGGCGTTCGGCCCGCAGGTGAGGCGCAGGTTGGCAATTCCGATGCGCATCTCGGCGAGCGAGCCGGGACAGTCCTGCACGCGCACCTGCGTGCAGCACTTGAGCATCCGCGGGCCGATGTAGCACTGGCGGAACTCGATGGCCGCGTCGGGGCGGAACCCCGAGACGATCTCCCTTGCCTCGGTCATCGTCTTCTCCACTGCCGGCATCAGGTCGCGGATGTCTCGTCCGCCCAGACCCTGCGAAACGTCGGGCAGCGTGAACGGATCGTAGTCCGGGCTCCAGGAATCGACGAAATCGAGCTTGAGGCCGTCTACCTTCCAGTCGCGCATCGCCGCGGCGATTCGGCCGTGGAAGAACTCGCGCCTTGCCGCGAAACGCGGATCCCACACGTACGGGCCCCAGGAGCGCCGGCAGAGCATCATCCCGTCATAGTCCCGGAAGTTCCTGACATTGTCCGTCACCAGCGTCACCGGATACCAGAGGACGACCTTCGTACCCGCCGCGTGCAGCCGCGCCACATGCGCCGCGAGATCACTGGAGTAGCGCTCGCTGGGCAGGTTCTCGCCGTCATAGAACGGGCTTCCGCGCGGCACCTGCCAGCCGTCGTCTATGATGATCGCGTTCAGCCCGACCGATCGGGCGACAGCCGCCTCGCGCTCGACAATCTCCCCCGTGATGCTCGAATGGTATGCGCACCAGGACGACCAGACCGGCTCGAACGCAAGGTCGGGCACGGGGCGCTCTGGCGCCGGATCCGCCGCGCGCATCCAGGCGGACGCCGCGGGAAGGACGCGGTCGGCGGCGAGCCGGCGCGTGTCGAACCTCACCGTCACCTCGGCGCGGTTCGTGGGGGTCTCGCAGTCCATCGTGTTGAAGGTGAACTCGGCGACGAGCGTGTTCGGGCCCTCCTCGGTTCCGCCGCGGAAGACGACGCGGTCGCGCGACTCCGACGATGCGAGCGTCAGGATGTTCATGTCCTCGGCGTCCAAGAAGGCGTAAAGCGGCATCCACTGCGCACCGCAGCTCATGAACCTGGCATGAGGCGCACCTTAACCGAAAACATCGGCTTCTTGGCGGGCTGGTCGGCCTCGAGCCGGACGCGGACGAAGGCGACGCCATCCGTCCCCGACGGCAGTGCCTCGGCTCCAAGCCGCCAGTCGCCGCCGCCGTGGCGGCGAACCGAGCACGTTCCGCCGATCGCCCAGTCGCCGACCTGCACCTCGCAGCTCCCAGGCGCATTCTCCGCCGACGCCGTGGCAGCCAAAACAACCGCCGCGGCAAATGTAATCAGTCTTTTCATATGCAGCGTATTATACCAAAATCCGCCCGAACCGCCCACCCATCAAATCAGGGGGTTACCTGTTTTCGGGCGCGTTGCGGGTGAGGACGGTCACGGACTGCACCGTGTGCGGGGCGATTTCGACCGTGAGCGTGGGCGCGACCACGTTCGAGAAGGAGATGTCGCGGCAGAAGTCGATGTCGTCCTCCGCGCCCTCGAACACCCGGACCGCGACGGGCGTTGTATGCATGCGCTCCATGGAGACGTTGGCGAAGGAGATGCGCTCGATCCCGGTCTTCTCGACGCCGTAGTCGCGCGGGTCGAAGTCCGTCTTCCCCTGCGTCGTCTTCGAGAAGAGTCGGAAACGCTACCGCACGAAGATCGCGAAGCCAGAGGATTTTGTGGCGCAAACCCACGAACCGGCAGGAAAACCATCTTCAGAGGAGATTACCTTGCCGTATGGATTGCGGGTCGCCATCTTGCCAGGGAAGTTGGCCTCGTAGGTTTCCTTGTCCGCTGCCGAAAGATTCGCCCAAGGCGTCACCTTGGCTGTGTCGGTCAGGAACGCCGCCCACGCTGGGTATTTGCTACCGCCATTCCATGGAACGAGGAAGCGAACCTTGGCGGGAGTCGTAGCCGAAAATGCCGAGGCCTCAAGCGTCGGCTTGTCGCCCGCGAACACGACGCTCGCATTGGCGCTTTTACCAAGCGACTCAAACGCATTCGCCTTGAGGGAGGACATGTTGGCGCCGAGAGAAAGGTTGGTCACAATGGAGCAGTTGCGGAAAGTGTACGCCGGAATCGACATCACGCCGGGGCCAAGCAAAATGTCTGGGCCGAGCGCCTGGCTCTGGAACTGGAGACCCCGCTGAACGCCGGCAGTGGTGTCGTGAATCCCGAACGTAATCGGAAGCGGCGCTCCGCCCGAGTCGGTTCCAAAGCCGATGCGGACATTCCCTGTAAAACCGCCGGCGTTGGCGAAACACCCGCCGCCGAAAGTAGTAAGCGAGTCGGGGAACATCGGAGATACGCTCGTAAGCGAACTGCAGGCGGCGAACGCGTTATTTGCGAGCCTTTTTATTGTCTCCGGCAGAATCAGCTTCTTCACACCGGAGCTGACGAAGCCACTGATCGAGACAATCGAATATCCGCCCTTCACCGGCAGCGAGGCGTCCATAACGCTGTTGCTGCCCAAGGAAGAGCACCCGGTGACGCTGATCTCGCTGCCGGAAAGCGTCATGCTGTATTTCTGCCAGCCGTCGGTGATATAGGAGCCGTCCACTACGAAATACGGCGCCTTAAAAATCATCGAGACATTCCGGGAGCGATTCATCGTAAGGGAAAGCGGCTCCGTGGCGATGTCGGCCTCGGGCACGTCGCCGGTCCACTTGATGAATTCGACGTCATTCGTCTTGTCGAGGGTAAGCGTGACCACTGTGCCGTCGGCGTAAAAGCCGTCCGGCGAAGACGGCGATATCGTTATGGAACCAAGCAGCGAAGACGGCTGGGTTACGGCGAGGCGCCATCCTACATTGGAATATCCGACAAGTTCAATTTCCCCGTATCCAGTCTTGCTGTTGTCCTGGTTGGGTCCGAAGGTGACGCGAAAGGCGACGACATCCGTCGCGAGCGGGGCGTTGTCGGCATCCTTGTAGATCGCGTAGAACGACCCCCTATGGCCATCATGGGCGATGTTACCGCCGTCAAGATGAAGGGTGGCATACTCGACCTCGTCTGCGCCGAGGTCGACCCATTCGTCTGAACCGGAGCACTTCACCTCGAGCTTTGCGACATCAATGCCGTCGCGTCCTGCATCATTGTATTTTGTAAACACATTGACTGCATAGACGGTACTGGGGCCGGAAAGCGTCCACGATACAACTGCATTATTTGCAACATTGCCGTTACTGCCGAACGCCTCGAGCTTGCCGTCGGCCAGATTGGCCAAACTGGAAGTGCTGATTGTCGCGGTATAAAGGAGGTTGCTCGGATTGGCGGCCCAGTCCGTCACCGGTCCAATCGACCAGTCAGCTGCGGCGTGAGCAGAGCTTACCACGGGCAGCGCAGCAGAGGCGATTAAACAACGGAGCCAATTGCCCCTTGAAAATACGGATGTTTTCTCAGTTGCCATAATAACTCCCGTTCGTGTTGGAAATATTATAGCAAAATCCGGCTTAACCGCACAACATGCAAACCTTGAAACCTACGCCTGTTCAGCGCAGAGAAATCAGACAATTGGCAAGCAAACTGACGATCTTGCAAACTAACGGACAACCAAAATAAAGCCGGAGCGGGCACTCATCGTCGCCCAGGGCGTGTTGCCGTAGTAGCCGAGGTTGCCGCGGCGTCCGTGCCAGCCATATTGGCAGTTCGGCTCACCAGCATAGAAGAGCGCCGCCGGATTACCAGTGTCCTGAGCCGGTGAAATCGCCTCCCGAGTCTTAAAGTCCACGACCAGCGCCCCCGTCTTCTCGTCGAAGTAGCCGTATCCGCCGCGGATATGCGCGTTGAACGCCATCAGCTCGCCAAGCTTGTTCTCGTCGAGGAGGATGGAATCCCCGGTGCTCGCCAACTTCGCCGCCTTGATGAAGCTGGACGGCGCGGAATCCGTCACGAAGAGCGGATTGCCGTAGACGAAGGTCGAGGTCGCGAGGTTGGCCGTGCCGCCTTCGGCGCAGACGATGCGCCCGGCGGAGTCGTCCTCGAAGAGGCAGTAGGAGACGTTGGCGGTCGCATCCGCCGCGACATAGATGTCGGAGCCTGCCGTGTTCCAGGAGCAGTTGGTGTTGCCGTAGAAGATGCTGTTCACCACGTTCACCGTGCCGGCGCGCGCAGCCACCGCCGCCGGACCGCACTCGACGGCCGCAACCCCCATCGCAAAGGTGCAGTTCGCGATGTCCACCGAACCCGAGGACGGGCTCGCCGCCAACACTCCCGCCTTGGTGCTATGGTACTGCGTTTTGTTGCCGAAGGCGTGGACCACCTCGTTGCCGACGAAGAGGCAGTTGGTGAAGGCCGTCGCACCGCATGCACCGGTCACGCGCACCACGGCGCCGGCGCCGCTGGCATCGAGCGCCTGCGAGCGGTTGCCGAGGAAGCGCGTGCCACGCACGGTGATCGGCGCATTCTTGGCGAAGATCGCCGCGCCGTCCTGGTCGTACATCGAGTTGCCGAAGCCGTAGCTGAAGCTACAGCCGTTGGTCGCGAAGGTGCAGTCATCGACGAACACCCTCGAGAACGTCTCCAGATAAAGCGCGGTTCCCTTGTTGCCGCCCGTCTGCCCTCCGCCGATCAGATTCGAGAAGCGCACATTGGCAAACCTCGCCACCGCTGCCGAGCTGCCGACAAGGTAGCCGCCGTGACCGCTCGTTATGCCGGAGACATCGCTCGAGACGCAGTTGGTGACGGTGATGTCGCCCGCCCCGCTCTTGTTGAGGTTGTGGGATTGTCCGCGCTTGAGCCAAAAGCCGTCGAGCGTCACGGGCTGGGAGTTGTTGAAGGTCAGGCAGTCGAATTTGCCATTTTTGTCGATCGTGGAGAGCGCGCCGGGCGCACGCGCCGCCGCCGAATCCTCTGTCCCGGCAAAACCGCCGCGGATTACAACCGGCACCGCCGGGGAAATGGTGTTGGGGACGGCCGTCTCGCCCTCGTCGCCCGCGAACCACAGCTCCGGGCGCTCTGCGGAAATTTCAGCAAGCGCGGCGCGGAAGTCGGGATAGGCGTGGAACCAGTCGCTGCCGTCGCCACGCCCGGTCGCGCCGGGGCGGACATGGATGACGCCCGTGCCGCCGCCGCGTCCGTAGTATGGCGAAATGCTCCCCGTGGCCGTGGAGTCTTCGCGACTGGTCACATCAACCGCGCCGGCGCTCGTAACCAGCACGGTGGCATACACCTCCGCCCCGGGCTGGACGCAGACAGGGACATTCCACTCGATGGCGTCGCCCTCCGCCACGCCATAATACATGTTTGTTTCAAGGAGCGTGCCGTCGCCGAGATAAAACGACATCTTCACCGTCGCGGAGTATATCCCGCCTGGCTTCGAGTTGCCGAAGGCGGCCGAAACCCTGGGCTGCGTGGTGTCGCCCAGATAGGCAACCGTCAGCGACTCCACCGTCGGCTGGCCGATTGTCACTCCCTCCTCGAAAGCGAGGATGATTGTGCCGCATCCGCCGTATCCGCCGTTCGCGTTGCCCTGATATCCGCCGCCGCCGCCGCCGGAGCCGGTGCCGTCCACGCCATTCGGCGCGGGCGCGGTGGCGTTCCCGTTCGTCCCGCCGCCGGCGTTCGTGCCGCCCGTGCCGGGAGTCCCCGAGTTGCGGGCGCCGCCGCCGCCGCCAGAGCCATAGACGACATTGACGCCGGTGATGCCGTTCGCCACGCCCTCGCCGCCGTTGCCGCCGGAGGCCGCCGTGCCCGCGCCGCCGCCGCCGCCGCCGAGGTTGAATGAAGAGGTGCCGCCGACATGGCCGTAGGTCGAATTGTAATTGGCACCGTCCGTGCCGGGCGATGCGCCTCCGCTACTGCCGCCGCCGGAGGCGATATGACCGTCAGTGACGGCAGTGGGAGATTTCTGGAACCCGCCGCCACCGCCGCCACCGTAGGCGACAAGCGGAGAGGCGTTGGGGAACACCACCGTCGATGTCCCGCCCTGCGTTCCCGAGCGGAAGCCGGCGGCTCCATCGTCATTGCTGCCGCCTGCGCCGACATTAATGGTGAGCGACTCGCCAGAAAAGAGCATGCGCGAGCCACCAAGCTGCGTCACTCCGCCACCGCCGCCAGCGCCACCGACGGAGTTGCCGCCGCCACCGCCGCCGCCCACGACGAGCGCGTCGGCGAGCGTAAGGTTGACAAGCGCCCGGAAGGTGAACACGTCGGTTGTGTTGGTGAAGATGTAGACGATGCGGTCGTCGACGTTTGTCCTCCGCACTGAAAGGTCGTCATACGCCGCGTACTCGTCCCTCACCATGCTCGAGATCACAAAGCTGCCAAAAGCGCGGATTCTATCGTATGCACCCTTGCCGGCAACAGTCACCCTGGCAGTGCCGGGATTGACGTTGTCCTCGTAGACGACATCATAGTTTGCCGGGTCGACGACGGTGCCGCCGACGATATGACGGACCACCACCGCCGGAGTCTGCGCCGAACCGGTGAAATACTGGTCGGGGATCGGATCCACCTCGAACAACAGCGTCGAGAGATCCGTCTTCGAGAAACGCAGAATGACCGTCCCGCAGCCGCCCTTGGAGGCGGCACCGCCAGAGGAAGCGCCGCCCGACTGCGAGAAGCTGCCGCCGCCACCGCCAGCGCCAAATCCCTCGTCGGCCGGAAGCGCCTCTTTCACGCCATCGCCGCCGCCAGTCTTGTCGGTACGGACGGCACCCGCGCCGGCGTGGGTGCCGCCAGGAGCATGGATCTGCGACCAGCAGTTTTGGCCGCCGCCGCCGCCGCCTCCGGAACCATAGACCTCGGCGACGCCGGAGATGTCGTTGGTCACGCCCTCGCCGCCGTAGCCGGCCTGGGTGCGATAGGCGGTCTCGTCATCGTAGAGCACGCTCTCGGCGTGGAGACCGGGATTCTCGCCCGCCGCGCCCGCGCCGCCGCCGCCGCCCTGGGCAAGACCGCCGGGATTGCCGTAATTGTAGTGAGTCCCTTTTGTCGGCGCCGTCGCGCGGCCAAAACCATTGCCGCCGCCGGAGCCGATCTCGCCGTCGGCGTTCGCAGTCGGTGCCGCGGCGCTGTAGCCGCCGCCACCGCCGCCGCCGTAGGCGTTGATCGTGGTGCCGTCGGGCAGGGTGAGCGACGAAGTGCCGCCCTGAAGACCGGCGTAATAGCCGGTGCCCTTGGCGCCGCCGTCGCCCACGGTAAGCGTAATGACGTCGTTAGTCGAGACAATATGGAGATCATCCGACGCCACCACCTGGCCGCCACCGCCGCCGCCGCCCATCGTGTTGCCTCCCGCGCCGCCGCCGCCAACCACCAGCGAACGAACAAGCGTGCAGGGCTTTAGCGCCGTGAGCGTGATGGTGGTCGAGACCTCGTTGGAGAACACGACGGCGAACTGGTCACCTAAGTCGATGATCGTCGCCTTGCCCGAGCTCTCAGAGACATAGTCCGTCGCCGGATCGGCCCACGCACTTGCCGCGCACAGAAGTGCGGCCGAGGCGATTAAACAACGGAGGTAATTACCCCCCCCCTGGAAAACACAGATTTTTTCACAGTTATCATACTATCTCCCGTTTGGGTTGGAAGTATTATAGCAAAATCCGGCTTGGCTGCACAATATGCGAACAGCCAAGAGTCCCGCCTAATTACCTCTGGATCGGGATCCAGGACGCGAAGAAACTCTTCGCATCGCGCGTATTCCCGGCCGAGGCAAAGTCGCAGAAGCCGACAGGACGCGGCGGAATGCTGTCCTTCGAGAGCATCCCCGTGACCGCCATGTACATCGACTCGTCTGGAGGCAGGGTGACGGTAAACTTGTCCGCATCGGCCTCGGCAAACGCTTCCGAAAGATCACCGTCGCCAAAGCGGATGTCGCGCGCAAGCAGCAACGGCCCTCGCGTATACGCCATCCTGTCGCCAATCACGTGGCGCTTCACATTGTCATCGAAGAACAGCTTAACCTGGTCGCCGGAACTCCACTCTCGCTCGAAACGCACATAGCCGCCGCCTTCGCGCACGATCTCCTCGCCCCACGACGTCTTGACCGTCGTCTTTGCGCTCCAACCGGGGATTCGCACGTTGAGGGCGAACGACGTGCGCGACTCCATCGAAAGCGTGATGGACGAGACGAGGTCGCGCGGGTAGTCGTTGAACTGGTCGACAGTCACGCAAGGCGACTTGACGCTCGTCGTGCCGCAGATGTACTGGTTGACCCAGATCGAGTTCCCGGACGACATTACGGCTGGCTCGAAAAACGCGAGGAACCCACGTGCACCGTTTGAGTCGCAGCAGTTCGCCTTCATCCGGCACTGGCGCACGAAATACCGCGTGCGCATCCCGCCGAGCGTGCCGTAGGAATTGAACCACGAGCCGTCGCGCGACATCGCCGCGAGGTACACATTGTAGAACGACTTCTCGATCTCGTCGGCCCAACGCGAGTCATCGGTAAGCGAAAGCAGCTTCTCGCAAAGGCGCATCCACGTGACGACGACGCAAAGCTCCGAGGCAACCGCCCTGTCCTCGGTCTGCATCTTTGCAAAGCCGCAGAACCGCTCGTACTGCGTCCCGCCGCCGGAAATGTCGATCTCCTCGGCGGCAACCTGCGACGCGATTGCGACGACGGTGTCAAGAAGCCGCCTGTCTCCCGTTTCCTCGTAGTAGTCGAGGATTCCCTGGCAACAGCTCATCTTCTCGTACGACTTGGTTCCGCTCTTCTCGGGCTTGCACTTGGCAAGCGGAGTCTTCTGCGCCGCAAAGCGGAATATCTCCGGCCCCTCGGGGTTCTTGTCGAGGTCTTCGACGATCCATCCGGCGAAGTCGAGGTACTTCCTGTCGCCAGTCCTCCGCCAGAGCCAGACAACCGGCTCGAGGACGGAGCAGTTCATCAGTCCGTTGAACGGCCCTTCCGCCGCAAGCGAGCGCTTGCCAGGCCCGAACTTAGACATCACCCATCCGCAAAGGCGCTTCGCCGCCTCCAGCGACGCCTTGTCGCCCGTGGAGTCATACCAATGTAGCAGCCCAAGCATCACATACTTCGCGCCCCATACGTCGCACTCCGTGCAACGCACACTCTCCTTGTAGTTGCCGATGTATCCGTCTGGCATCTGCGTCGCAATCACGGCGGCGACGCTTTCGCCTATACGCCGCTTCCATCCCTCGTCGTGGCAATAGTCTGCAAGCGGAACTGCCGCGTGCATGTACTTGCCCCAGAATTCGTTTTGCCAGATGCCGGCCTCAAGCACTCCCCAGCTGGCTTTCTCGTCCTTCCACCGGAAAGGCGATGCGAGATAGTCGCAATCCTTGCGCGACATCTGGTTGCGAATACAGGCATCCATCCGCTCTCCCGCGAGGCCAAGCGCCTTAGTCGCCGAAAGCGGCTGTGGCGATTTCACCGCAACTTTTATGGTCGATACGCCATTCCCCTGTGCGGCAACAGCCACGAACGCAGAAACGGCAGCGAAAAGGCACAATTCAATTTTCATGCCTATATTCTACCAAATCTCGGGCTTCTCTTGTAGACCCCGACGCCCAAGCGAGCCAATTCGCGGCCATACACCGCAGCTTATTCCGACTGGCCGGTGGCGGCAGTCTTGCGGGTGCGCGCCTTGAGGAAGATCCTGAGCGGCGCGCCCTCGAGCCCGAAGCGCGCGCGGATGTTCTTCTCGATGTAGCTGAGGTACGCGGGAGTGACGAGCTTCGGGTCGTTCACGAAAAGCCGTATCGTCTGCGGGTTCGTCGACACCTGAAGTCCGTAGTAGATCTTGAGTCGCTTGCCCCTGACCATCGGCGAGACAGTCTTCTTCGTCGCCTTGACGATGGAGTTGTTGAGCATCCCGGTCGGAATCCTCTCGCTCGCGGATGCGGCGGCGCGGTCGATCGCCTCGACGGTGCGGCGGATGTTGTAGCCAGACTTGTTGGAACAGAAGACTATCGGCGCGAAGTTGAGGAACGGCATCATCTTGCGGACTGCCTCAGCCGCCTTCTTCTCGCTCGTTATCCCCTTCTCCAACGCGAGATCCCACTTGTTGAGCATAAGGACGCACGCCCTGTGCGCGTCGAGTATCTTGCCCGCGATGCGCTTGTCCTGCATCGTCGGCCCCATCACCGGATCGAGAAGGAGGATCACGACATCCGCTTCCTCGATCGCCTGCTCCGAGCGGAAGAGGGAGAAATTGTCGACGGAAGTCTTCGACATCTTCGTGTGCGGCTTCATACCAGCTGTGTCAACGAGCATGTAGCGCCGCGCCTCGGGACCAGTGCCGATCGTGAAAGGAACTTCGACTGCGTCGCGCGTAGTGCCAGCGATTTCCGAGACAATGACGCGCGGCGCGTTCAAAAGCCGGTTGATGTACGACGACTTGCCAGCGTTCGGGCGGCCGACCACAGCGACTCTGAGCGGACGCTTTCCGGACTCTTCCTCTGGATCAACAGGCGGAAGCTTCGAAATAAAATCCTTCACGAGTGCTTCTACGCCGCGGCCATGCTCCGCGCTCGTCGCAAACACTGGAAGCCCGAACCTCTCGAACTCCGCCGCGCGCCAGTCGTCGTCGGGAGTGTCACACTTGTTCGCCGCTATGACGCACGGAACGCCAGACTTGCGGACGCGCTGGATGACTTCGGAATCGAGAGGCGTGATGCCCGCGCGGGCGTCCACTACAACGACGCACACGGCGGAGTCCTCGACCGCGAGCGCGGCCTGACTCTTCGTCTCCTCGTCGAGAGGGTCGTTCGTAACGCTGCGATCAAACGCTATGCCGCCTGTGTCGACGAGCATTATCTTGCGTCCAAGGACGTCCACCTCGCGCGTCACGCGGTCGCGCGTCACGCCCGGCTGGTCGAATACGATGGCGACGCGCTTCTTCGCGATGCGGTTGAAAAGCGCGCTCTTGCCCGTGTTGGGCCTGCCTACGAGTGATACGACGTTCATCTTCTGCTCCTTGGCAGAGTATTATACCAAAAACAGGGGTTAGGGGTCAGTCGCTCTCCAACTCCAACTCTGAACTCCAACTCCAACCCCTGACCCCGGACTCCTGACCCCTGACTCCTGGCTCCTGAAATCTCCCCCACAATTCTCCAACTCCAACTCTGAACTCCAACTACTGACCCCTAACTACTGCCCCCTTGACTTACTTAGTTCTTTTTTAGGATAATACGCGCAGATGACAGTCTGGATAGAGAACCCCTTCGACAACCTTCCCGCAGAGGGCTTTCGCCCGCAGCGGTACTGGCTCATGGCCGAGGCGTTTGCGAAGGCGGGGCACGATGTGACCTTGTGGACAAGCGACTTCTCCCACGCTAAGAAGGCGCCGCGCATTCTTTCAAAAGTCGAAGCGCCCTTCCGTCTCAGGCTCGTCAAGACGCCGCCCTATTCAGGCAACGTGTCGTTCAAGAGGATCGCGAGCCACCGCGCATACGCCGCGAACTGGCTTGTCGACGCCCGCGCCGAGGCGAAAGAATCAGGAAAGCCCGATGTCATAGTCATTTCCATGCCTCCGCTGTCGACGGCAGACGCCGCGCTTGCGATGAAAAAGGAATTCGACGCGAAGATCGTTGTCGATGTAATGGACGCATGGCCGGAGACTTTCGAGCGCATCTTCCCCACGCCACTAAAGTTCCTTTCCGCGATTGCACTGCTTCCCCTTCGCCGCGCTGCCAAGCGCGCGTATCGCGGCGCAGACCTCGTAACAGGCGTATGTGACGCCTACGGCGACATCGCGCGCGCAAACGGTGCGCGTGAATACGCACGCTTCTACCACGGCATAGACACGAGCAAAGCGCACACCGTAAACGTGCAACGGCCGCCACTCTCGTTCGTCTATGCGGGGAACTTCGGCCGTGGCTACGATCTCTCGGCGGCGATAAAGGCGATTCTCGAAAACGAAAACGCGACGCTCGACATCGCAGGAGCTGGAGAGCGCGAAGCCGAGTGGAAAGCGCTCGCGGCACATTCGCCGCGCATCCGCTTTCATGGCTATCTCTCCGGCGACGAACTTGACAAGCTTCTCGGTAACGCATCGATTGGCATCATACCGCTTTCCGACGACACATTCGTCGGGCTTCCATACAAACTCGGTGACTATGCGGCGCACAATCTCAGGATGGTGACGTCACTCCGCGGCGAATGTGCCGCAATTCTCGAGAAACATAACGCAGGCGCGGTCTACGACGCGAAGGATCCAAGTTCATTCATGGCCGCGGCGAAGAAAGTTCAAGAGTCAACACCCGACTTCGCCTCGATTCTATCAGAGCTCGACGCAGAGAAGATCTACACCACCTACGTAGATCGCATCTGCTCCCTCACAAGCACTCGCCAATAATCGCCAGCGAAGCATCGTTCGGCGGCGGTCGAAGGCTCCACCGCCTCACTTCCCGCCACCAATTGGACATTTGACCACTATGACGCGAATATGGTACAATATTCACGTCAATTTAAGGAGCATAACGCATGTCGCCTAAAACTCTCTCAACTCCGGCCAAACCAACCCGAACTGGGCCTCGCCGCCCGATACTCTCGGAGGATGTCATTTCATTCACCGAATGTCGCGGGAAGCTCGGGGAGTATTTCGAGAAGACTCGCCGCACTCATCGCCCCATCGTCGTCACGCAGAACGGCAAGCCCACTTCGGTAATCGTCAGCATAGTAGACTGGGAACCGCTATCCAACAGTTGGGAAAACGAGCAGCGCATCGCAGAGCAGGTTATTGCAGATTTGCAGACAAGCGAGGAACAGTTCGCACGTGGGGAGTTTCACTCCAACAAAGAGGTGTTCGGCATGATGCAAAAGGAATTCGGGCTATGACGCTCAACTGGTCCGACAACGCCATCAACAAGTTGCGCGAACACGTCAGGAACATTGTCGAAAACAGCGATCGGGCTACTGCGGGGAAATGGCTTAAAGGTCTTTATGACAACACTTCCCTCATCGAAAACTTCCCAACCATCGCCCCTCTTTCTCGCATCCCCGACTTGGCAAAACTTGGCATCCATGAATTGACCTACGGCAACTATCGCGTGTTCTATGTCATCCGCGAGAACGACTGCCGCGTAATCTCAATTCTCAACTGCCGCCAAAACGTCACCTTCGTCGGCGACCTATAACCCCTCGCTGAGCCGCCGCCCGACAAAACGTGCGAGCGTCAGAACTTGCGGTTGCGGGAAAGGATAACGAAGAGCGCGCCGATGAGAATGGCGAGGACGCACGAGACGCCCATCACTATCGCAAACGCGTTGCCATGCTGCTGGAACGGCAGCGGAATGTTCATGCCGTAGATCGACGCGATGAGCGTCGGCACGGCGAGAAGAATCGTCGCCGCCGTCAGGTACTTCATCACGTTGTTCAGGTTGTTGTTGATCAGCGACGCAAAAGTATCGAGAGTGCCGTTCAGGATGTTCGCGTGGATCGTCGCCGTCTCGAGCGCCTGCTGGTACTCGACCATAGCGTCCTCGAGCTGATCGCGGTCGTCTTCGCTCATCACGAGCTGGCGCGCCGTGTTCGCGCGGGCAAGCGCAATCGTATCGGCCTTGAGCGACGTCGTGAAGTAGACGAGCGACTTCTCGATCGTGAGGAGCTTCAAGAGCACCTCGTTCGAGATCGACTCGTGAAGCTCGTCCTCGAGCGCAAGCGAGCGCTGGTGGATGTCGTGGAGATAGCGAAGGAACAGCACACCGCCGTGCCAGAGCAGGCGGAACGCAAAGCGATAGCGGTTAGACGGCGGGCAGACGCGGCGGATCTGGTCGAGAAACGCCGTCGTGACAGGCGTCTGCGCGCTGCAAACGGTGATGACCGTCTCGCGGACGAGAATAATGCCGAGCGGGACCGTGCGATAGGGAACCACCTCGTCTTCCTCGACCGCGTATGGAACGTGGACGATGAGAATGGACGAATCGTCGTCGTAGTCGAAACGCGGACGTTCGTCGGCGTCGAGGGGGTCGGTGAGGAAGTCGCGCGGAACGCCGGTGTGCGTCAGGACGCGCTCAAGCTCGGTCGTTGTCGGCTCGACGAGGTTGATCCAACAGGACGGCGCAAAGTCCGAAGTCTCCCTGAGACCTCCGTTCTCCCAGCGGTAGATCGCCATCATGTCGCACCCCCTTCCCGATTGCCAGTTGCCGAATCCCTACGCGAGCTGCGAAAGGAACCTGACGTCGTTTTCGTAAAGCCAGCGAATGTCCGGAATCCCGTACTTGATCATCGCGATGCGCTCGACGCCGAAGCCGAACGCATACCCCGAGACCTTCTCGGCGTCGTAGCCGACGTGCCCGAAGACGCGCGGATCGACCATGCCGGCTCCCGCGACCTCGATCCAGCCGGACTGCTTGCAGACGTTGCAGCCCTTGCCCTTGCAGACATGGCAGGTGAAGTCGACTTCGACCGACGGCTCGGTGAACGGGAAGAAGTGAGGGCGGAACCTGACCGTTACGCCGTCGCCCATCATCTCCTTCGCGAAATACGCGAGCACCGACTTGAGGTCGGCGAGCGAGACGGGCTTGGTGTCGACATAGAGCCCCTCGATCTGGTGGAAGTTCGCGGAGTGCGTCGCGTCAGTTGTGTCGCGGCGATAGGTGCGGCCGGGGCAGATTACGCGGATCGGCGGCTTGTTCGCCATCATCGTGCGGATCTGCACGGGCGAAGTCTGCGTCCTCAGGAGGCAGTCTTCGCCAAACCAGAAAGTGTCGCTCCTGTCCATCGACGGATGGTGCGCGGGAGTGTTGAGCGCGGTGAAGTTGTTGAACTTCGTCTCGAGTTCAGGGCCGTCTGCGACGGTGAAGCCGAGACGACCGAAGATCGCGGCAGTCTCCTCGATGACGCGGGAGAGCGGATGCTTGACGCCAAGCCCCCACCAGCGGCCGGGGAGCGTGAGATCGGCATCGACCGCCTTCTCGCCAGAGGAACCTGCGCCCTTCGCCGCAAGAGCGGCCTCGACTTCGGCGCGCCACGCCTGGACGGCCTTGCCGAACGCGGGACGCTCTTCCTTCGGAACGCCCTTCATCGCCTTGATGAGCGCGGGGATCGAACCGTTGCGGCCGACATACTTTACGCGAAGCGCCTCGACCGCCGCAGCATCGTTCGCCGCAGCGATTTCCTTCAGGCTTTCCGCCTTCGCATTCTCGAGTTCTGCAAGAGTCATTTCGCCTTCCCAAATTTTTGCCGCGTATTATACCCTTTTTCCGCGCGCGGCTCAACCCTCGAACGCCTCGTCCACGTTCCCCTCTGCCATCTCAAAGACAAGTTCTCCGCCGCAGACGAGATCCGCATGCTTGACTCGCCAATCCTTCAATTCCACGCCATTGAGCGTAGCGCGCCTGACGAGCCAGCGATCAGGCGCATAGTTGTCTACGCGGACTTCAAGCGTCCTCATAGCGCCAGGGGATCCAAGCTGGAGAGTCGCGCCCCGCACGATCGGCGAGCCGATCTCGTAGTACCCGCTGGCCGGGTCTAGCGGATAGAGCCCGAGCGCGGAAAGGACATACCACGCGCTCATCGCGCCGCAGTCCTCGTTGCCGTCGAAGCCGCGCCTGCTGTCGGAATAGCACCGCGTCAGAATGTCGCGCACGCGACGACACGTCTTGCCGTGGCGACCGATCCGGTTGTAGAGATAGGCGACATGGTGGCACGTCTCGTTGCCGTGGACGGAAGAGTTGCCGACCGCATCCACCTTGTAGAATCCAGTCTCGAAGAACTTGTCGAGTTCGCGCTCGAACGTCTCCGCCCCGCCCATCAGCGCGACAAGCCCGTCGACGTCGTGTGGAACGCACCATCGCGCGCTCCATCTGTCGGTCTCGGTGTAGGCGTGGCCATGATGGACGGGTTTCTCGAGGTTTTCCCACGTTCCGTCAGACGCCTTCGGCAGAAAGCACCTCTCTGCCGCGCACCAGAGATTCGTGTAGTTCTTCGCCCGCGACGCAAAGCGCCTCGCCTCGTCCTTCCTGCCGAGCGCAGCGGCGAACTTCGCGATGGAAGCGTCCGCCAGCGAATAGTCGAGCGTACGCGAAACCGACTCGACGGTCTTGTCATGCGCCACATAGCCGTGGGAGAGATACCACGTAAGTCCGCCGCGCGTCTCGGGACAGCCCGGCTCGTCTCTCCCCATGTCAAGCCAGTTGCGAAGCATGTCGTCAGGCTGCGGAACGTCGGCGTTCTTGAGACATGCCGCAAAGGCGTCTTGGACATCGAAGCCCTTAATGCCCTTCACATACGCCTCGGAGAGCACGATCGCCGCAGGGTCGCCGATCATGACGCCAGTATATCCGGGATTCGGCCAGATCGGCAGCCACCCGCCCCACTTGTACATGTCAACGAGCGACTGGCACATCGCTCCCGCCCTCTCCGGCGCGACAAGCGTAAGGAGCGGATGCTCGCTGCGGTATGTGTCCCAGAGCGAAAAGCAGCTGAAGCCGGGCCCCTCGTGCACCTTGTCGTCGACAGCCGAGTAGTAGCGCCCTTCCTCGGAAAGGTCACGCGGGTAAAGGAGCGCATGATAGAGCCCGGTATAGAATATCTTCTTGACCCGCTCAGGCGCATCGATGGACAGGCGGCCGAAGAAGTAGTCCCATTTGGCAATCGAATCGGAAACGATGGCGTCGAAAGCCTCGTCGCTACCCGTTGGACGGTGCCTCTGCGCATTCTCCTCGCTGATGAGAGACACGCCGACGGCGAGCAGTTTGCCGTTGCGACGCTTCGACCAGCGGCAGGCGAAGTTCGGTATCGGCTCAGTCGAGACGCGCGCCGTCCGCTCGGTCGTGACGCCTTCGTCGGCAAGGACTGCGCCAAGCGCAGGGTCGTCGGACCTGATCAGCGCGCCATGCGCAGTCGCCGCCAGCTCGTATGTCCTGCCGCCGGCTTTTACTGTCGTCTGCCACGGATGCGCCTCGATCGACTCTATGGCAAGCGGCTTGTCGAGCCAGATTCGGACGGGGCCGAACTCGCCCATCCAGATTGCGGGCTGGCGCGTCAGGCAAAAGCCGAGCAGATTCTTGTCGAGCGCGTTGAAACTCGTCCGGCCTACGGCATTCGTGCGTGTCACAGGCACAAGATGCATCGCGCCAAAAGGCACGCCTGTCATCGGCATCATGCCGCCGTATTCGCTGCCCCGACCTTCCGTTCCGACCATCGGATCGACAAAGCCGAGCCCCATTCCCGCACATGCGGCGGCGGCCGTCTTGACAACCACCGCAAACACGCAGGCAACGCCTACAACAAGTTTCATCTTCATATTCTCATCTCCATACGCATTCATGCCAATAGAATAGCAAAAGCACAGACCTTTTGGCAAGCGTCGCGGCTTTGCTACATTGCTGTCGCCACACAAAGGCAACGCACAACAAAAACGAAAAGCGCGGACGATTGCCGCCCGCGCTTTTTTCGTGGATCAAGAGATGGCTTAGGCGACCGAGCCGCCGGCCTTCTCGATCTTCCCGCGCCCCGCGCCCCGCGCCCCGTGCTCCGCGCTCCGTGCTCCGCGCGTCGTGTGGAGCCGACTCTACTCGACCCTACCCCGCCGCTTCGTCATCGCCCGCATTAGGAAGGCCGACGCCAATTCAACCATTTCCCAACCCCGATATGGACGGAATCAACCGCCACTCAACCACGACTCAACCATCCTTCGTGTCGAATCCGAGAGCCACACGATTCCGACACAGCCATCCTAAATCCGTGATTCTCCAACCACAACCGCTTCTTCAACCACAACCCACCGCCACGAAAACAGACATACCCGCAGCAGGCGGCAAATGCGCCGCGATTTGATTCTTCCTGCAGTTCCGCTATGCTGAAAATGATTGAGATATTATTTTCAAATCATCGTAAAATCATTTTCGTTTGATAGAATGTGCCCAATGGAGAAGACAAACGAAACACCGGCAGATTCTGCATCGGCAACGGTGCAGGGAACGAAAATCACCATCGGCGACTTGGAGTATGATGCACAGCAGCAGACGCTGAGGCATAGCGAGCGCATTGAGTTCCTGACACTGTGCGAATCAAAGATCATCGCCTATCTTTTCCACAATCCAGGGCGGCAGATATCGTCCGAAGAACAGCTGCGCATCGCGCTCGGAAGCAAGGCGCGGCAAAAGACGACCGTTGTAGAGAGGCACATCTGCAGCATCAGAAAGAAGATCGCCACGATAAAAGCCGAGACGACTATACAGACAGTCAGACAAAAAGGATATATACTCAAAGAATCTTGACAAATGTAAGCGTGTCGAAGCCGTCCTCTCGGAGGAGTTCAAAAGAGCTCAAAAAGCCCAAAAGAGCTTATTGATACACCTCGTCGTCAAGGAAGAACGCACGGTGGGCGACGCGGCTGATCAGGTGACAGCACCGGTTTGGAAGATTTATCCTGCAACGTCTTATGCTGGACAGTATATCATAAACTCCCGCTACTGTGGTAATTTACTTATATGAGAGGCCTTTGTCAAGAGTGGTCCGT
>CACWJS010000071.1:0-16361 GCA_902761275.1 uncultured bacterium
CTTTGCCGAGACCTCCCAGCAGCACATCGCACCAGGGCCTGTCTCCACGCCAAAGCCCTGCACCTTCCCGTCCTTCTCAGCGAGAAAGTACCACGGCGAGTAGATCGTATTTTCGCCAAGCGTCTGCCATTCCAAATCGCCATAGCTACGCTCCCAGGCGTCGTTCAGCACCTTCATTTCCGGCGCAAGCGATTCACCAATCTTCAGCCGCACGAACGAGACCGCACCCGTGGACGTCACCGTCACGACATCCTGCAAAATACGAACGTCCGCACAGCCATCCACGGCAATGTCCGCCAGAGCCTGCAGTTTCACTTGCAGTTCTCCAGTCGGACGGCAATGCTCCGCGCCAACCGCACATGTCGCCACTGCAACCGCTGCCAAAATTGTTCCGCACCGTGTTCTCATTTACACTGCTTCCCTTTCTTGTTTTTCAAATAGGTTTAACGTCACTTCAGACCGGCGTCGAACGGCGTGAGGTAGCGCTCCCGCTCCGCCGCCTCCGCCTTGCCGGGCTTCGCGAACAGATCCGCGAACTCGTCGGGTTTCATGTCCCATGCCGGCCGGAACGCGTCTGAGGACACATAGCACAGGACGCTCTTTCTCAGCTGCCTCGCCTCCGGCAGAAGGGCTTCGCCTATCGGATATCCGCAAACGAACGCACGGCCAGGGCCCACCCTGAATTCAAACATCGTGCCCAGCAGTTCAGAGGTGTGGATGTCGGGCACCGGCATCGCGACAGGCGTGAAGCCGTCGGGCACGCGCCCCGTCAATACGTGAACTACGGCTTGGTCTGTCATGTCGCGCCACTGCCAGTCCATCCAGTCCTCCGTGAAGAAGTGCGCAAATGCGGGATGATCCTCGTTGAACCATGTGCCTATCATGGAATGGCGGAGCTTCTTCCTGAGGAAAAGCGTCGACCAGTATACCGGGACGAACTTGCCCATCCCCGCAACGGCGCTCGTCCCCGTGTAGACCACGCGGCCGCCCGCTGCGAGCACCTTCGCCATTTTCGCGGGATCGTCCGTGAGCGTGACGCCGTCAGGAACGCGCATGGGCGTATCTCCGGCGTCCGTCACGAACACGCTCCAACGGTTTTCCCCGAAAACAAGTTCGTTCCTCACTCCCGCCATCCAGCCTTCGAGCGGATAGCTCACCTCCGCCACATCGCCTATTTCGCCTGGCGGAACGGCCTTTTCAAGCTTGACCTGGCCGCACTTTCCGGCGAACGACACAGGATATGTGGTACCGGCCGGAATCGTGTTTTCGGTCATGTTTCTTATCTGCAGCCTTGCCGAGAACGTCTCGCCCGCGCTCCAGACGTATTTGCGGAAGCGCGCCAGGAACGGAACGGACCTGAACACGTCGGAAAACGCCGGCAGCTCCGCGCAACCCGGCTTTGCGTCGAAGAATGCGTCCAGCCAGCCCACCAGCGCCTCGCCCTGGCCCGTATAGTCGCGTACGTCGAGAAGCTGGAGCCCTGCGCACGATGCCGTTCGCATGAAACTCTCGACCTCGTCCTTGTACATAAGGCGGTTGGTCTTGATGGATGCCGCATGCCACGGTCTCTGGAACCGGAGCGTCCCGTTGGACACTGCCTTGTCGCGCATCTCCATCCAGTCGTACGCCTTCAGAAGGCCGTCGAACCTGCCGATGTCGTTCCAGTGCGGATACACGGGCCACTGCCCTATCTCGTGCGCCAGCACCGGTATGGGGGTGCGGGAGTACACGTCCTCGTAATCCCAGTCCGTGTGGTTTGCGCGGCGGGAGCGCGTGGCCCCTATGCCGGGGTAGCTGTGGGTCGTCATGTAGTCGTCGGACGGGCACACCTTGCGCGCGGTCGATGCGATGGAAAGACACCTCCCGTCATATGCCTTGGCCTCCGACATCCACTGCTCCAGCACGTCGAAGTCGCATGCGCCCAGTTCATTCCCGAGCCCCATCGAGATCATGGACGGATGGTCGCCGTAGGCGTCCTGCACGCGTTTGAGCTCGGCATGGCAGAACCTGTCGAGGGCGTCGTTTCCGCGCCCGACGGCGCGTTTCATTATGTCGCCGTCTGACCAGTAGCACGTCTCCGCCAGGATGTAGAAGCCAAGTTCGTCGGCCACGGCGAAGGCCGCCTCCGGGGGCGTCCAGGTGTGCGTCCTCATGCCGTTGCAGCCGTTCTGCTGCTGTATCCTGATCTGCCGCCGCCATTCCGCCTTTGTCATGGCCGGGTATCCCGTCAGCGGGAACTGGCAGTTGTCGACATTGCCGCGGAACCAGAACGGCTTGCCGTTCATGAAGAGCCTGTGGCCCTTGGCCGAGACGGTGCGGAACGCGAAGCGGCGCGAGAAGGAGAATCCGCCCCCCCGCATGCGAAGCGTGTAGAGGCGCGGGTGGAACTCGCTCCAGTACTCGGGCTCGCCCTCGAAGGACACGGTCGCCTCGTCGCCGCTGCGGCCGGTGCCGGTCACCGCGAGTCCGTCGATCTCGACGGCGTCGAGCGGGGTTCCATGCGGGAGCTTAAGCACTACGCGTCCGTTCGCCGGCCAGCCGGCGAATATGCGCACCGCCCTCAGCGGGTTCGCCTCGCGCACCGCGAACTCTCCGATTATGCCGTTCCACTGCGTCTGCGTGGTGGGTCCCCATCCGTGCGACCATCCAGAGAAGTCGTACCGGCATGTGTTGTCCACTTCTATCTCAAAGAGATGTTCGCCAGGCGCAAGTTCGCCCGGAGCGAACCCGTACACGTGCGGCGTTCCGAGGGAGTCGGCTTCGCCGCGGAGATTGCCGTCCACCTTCAGGGAGGACTTCCACATCACGCGCTCCATGACGAGTTCCAGCGCCTTGCCGCGCATCGACTCCGGCACGGTGACGCGCCTTGAGTACACGGCCTTTCCGATGAACTTGCGGCGCAGGCACAGCGCCTGGCGGGACTGCACGCCGCACATCGAACTCCACGTTCCGTATGTCTGTTCGACTCCCAGGCCGGAGTCGGCCAGCGTTCCGGGAAGCCGCGCCTTGCCCTTCACGGTGTAGTCGGACGGCGTCCCCGGAGGTATCATCCACTCGGAACCGAGCCTGCTTGCCGTCTGACGGCACTCCCATCCCTCTCCGCACACGTCCCATTCGCCGGAGAGGTCCAGCCATTCCCCCGCCATGCACTGCAAGAGTCCAGCCGACACGGCTGTTGCGAAGATCCTTTTTATCCGTGTCATAAACATCACCTCACCTCAAATAGCGCGGCTTCGTTCGGAGGAAGTTCGATTGAATCCGCATTGACCTTGCCAAGCCAGACGCGACCGATGCGCCCCTTCAGCGAGACGGGGCATGTAATCGCGCGCGGCTCGAAATTGATCGCCATGACGATTGTCGAACCGTCCTCGGCGGGATGCTCAGTAATGCCAACCCACGGACAGTCACCTTTCTCCACTACGCGCTTTACGCCGGCAATCTTCATGGCCTCGCGAAAAACGAGGTAGTACGGCTGCACCTTATCGCCTGTAAATGCATCTGTGCGCATTATGGCCTCCCGGTCGATCGGAGCGTTGCAGAGAAGCACCGTGCCCTTCCCGCACTTGAATCTGGAGAACGCGGGCTCGCCGTCCGAGGTCCTGCCAAGGACCTCGCATTCCCTCGCGATGAGTTTGCATGTTCCTGAATCCCCGCATTCAATCTTTCTTCCGGGGCAAGCATCAAGCTCGAACGTCTGCTGGCTTTGAGAAAGCGAACAGTAGTCCACTTCGAGCCCTGCATGTTCGCGAAGCGCGGTGAAGCGGGACGCCGCCGAATACACCAGCAGCACTGTCGCTCCCTCCTCCGCCTTGGCGAAAATGCGCTTCTGCGCGAGATAGGAATAGCTGGAATCGTATTCAGAAGAGCAGACGATATAAAAGTCCGACTCCGGCAAATCATGCTCCGCTCCGGCAAATCGCGGATCGAAGCCGGCCTGACGCGCAAGAAGATACGCACCGAAGCCCGGTATCCATCCGGCGCTTCTCTCTGGAACGACGATGACGGCATCAGTCCGGCGCGAGGGGAGCTTTCGGAACGGAAGGGATTTCCGGAACCTCTGAAACTCCTTCATCTCAAGCATGACCGGCTTCGGCGAATAATCGTGCCTCAAAAGGCCGAGTTCGCGCTCGTTAGCGGTGTCGATATAGGGAGGGAATTCCAGCACTTCCTGATCCGAGTTGCACCACCAAAGGCATCCCATGAGGTCGTTTGCCCACGCACTGAACAGGGTGCAGCGCATTCCGGCGGCTGTGCGCTCGTCGCTTGTGCAGCCTGTACCGAGGTTTCCGATCTCCTCGATGAAGCACGGCCTGCCTCCGAGGTCGGTGTAGAGCAGCGATTCGGCCGTGGGATGCAGCTCTGTGCGCATCGTGTTGAAAGCCTCCTTGCCGCATCCGCCCACATAGAACTCGTATGGGTGCGTGCATAGGATGTCCGAAAGCTCGCCGTTCAGCCGGATCGGCGCACGGTCGCGCTCGCAGGTGGACAGGCCGTGCATCCCGGAGACGACGGGTCTTGTCGGATCGGCAAGGCGTATCGCAGAGCCAATGTGCTCCATCCAGTTGTAGAACTCCGCCTGCGTCGTCTTGCCCATGCAGTTGCATTCGTTTCCAAAGTCCCATGCTGCAATGGCCTTGTGATCCTTGAGGGCGTTCACAAAATGCCTGACGAACCGAGTCTGCCACATGACGGCCTCAGGGTCTGTGAGGACGTTCTTCTCCTCGAACACGACCGGGACGAACTGCCGTCCCGACATCCATCCCGTCACGATTCCCACGACGAGGCTGATGCCGTTCTTCTCGGCGACATCGCACATGAACCTGAATCGGCGCACCATCTCGTCGTCAACGCCAGCAGGGTTTGAGAGAGGCTTGTCGTTCTGGAGGTAGCTCTTGTAGCCGCCGCCTGCGGCGCAGACCCCGGTGAGGGGCTGGAAGTCGCTCCAAAGAGGGAATACGCGCATCACTTCCACTCCGTTCTTCGCCAATTCGCCGATTTCCCTCTCCACGACATCCGGACGCCACTCCCGCCACATGTACATTCCGGCGTTCTTCGACCAGTAGTTGCACCCGACGAAGAACTCGCCGGGACGGAAGATGTCGTTTTTCGCGTACGGCTCGCCGGCAAGGGCGGTCGCCGCCGATACGGCCGCAGCAGCCAATATCATCGTCAATGCTTTCATTGAATCTTCTCCACTTCAATTCCATTCGGAGCTTCGCAAACATACTCCACCTTGCCGCCGACACGACGCCATCCTGCGCGGACTTCGCCGAACGGCGTCTTGTGCGTGACAACGAACGAATCGACGCCTTCAAGGACATGCGGGCGGAAGGCGATCTTCTTAAAGCCAGGATCAAGCGGAACTATGCCGGCGACGTATTCGTAGCCCCAGGCCGAAAGGTCGCCGAACATGATGTGGTTGTGAGATGACATATCGTCCCAATTCTCGCGAAGCGTACCGTCGCCGAACTGAAGCCAATGCGCCCACCCAGGAATCTCAGGCTGGACGAACAACTTGAAGGCGTCGTCCGCATAACCGTATTCAGCGAGGACGCGCGGAGTCCACTTCGCGCCGAGAATGCCAAACCACGCCTTGTGCTCCTTCTCGCGAATGGCTTCGACAAGGCGCTTGGCGACCTTCTTCTCCTCGCCGTCAACGCAAAGTCCCTTGAAGTACAACGGCGCGGCGAGCTCAGTGAATCGCCCTTCCGCATACAGTCCGTCGCCTTTGTAGAACGCCTTGTTGAACGCGGCCTTGATGCTCTCGGCGGCGGCGCTGCATTTAGCCGCATATTCTTTTTCCCCGAAACGCCCGGCCCAGAAAGCAAGACGGCGGCTGAACATGTACATGTAGGCGCTGTCTGTCAGCCGCACGGGAGTGCCGCGCCTGTCCTCCCACCACCTGCACCAGTCGCCAAGTCCGTAGTCGAACAGTCCGTCTTCGTCAGCCTTTTCCGCCATGAACTCAAGATAGCGCTTCATCGCGCCGTAAGCCTCCCGCGCCGGAGCGTCGTCGCCGTAGAACCGGTATATCTGCCACGGGATTTCGAACAGAATTGCGTCCCATGCAGGACCCGATCCCCAACTGAAGCCGAACTTGGGCGTACAGGGGAGTATGCAAGGCACCGCGCCGTTCTGACGCTGCGCATCCAGCATCATGCGAAGAAAGTGTACGTACGAATCCTTCGCGTCGTAGTTCCAGAGGCCTGTCTCCATCGCAAGCTGCGCGTCGCCCGTCCAGCCGTTCTTCTCGCGGTGCGGACAGTCGGTCGGGATTCCTACGAAGTTGGAAAGATAGCTGCGCTCCGTCGCCGCCTGGAGCTCGGCAAATGTCTTGTCTGATGTATGCAGCGTGCCGGCCCGCCTGAAATCAGAATGCACGAACCTCGCCTTGATCGACTTGAGTTTTGCATTACCGTCGAATTCAACCTGAACGTATCTGAATCCATGGTATGTGAATCGTGGATGCCACTTCTCGCCGCCCTCGCGTCCGGCGAGAATGTACTCATCGTGCTGCACGGGGCGCGTCTCCCCCTTCCCCGTTAGGTGCTGCTTTATGTGCCCGAGGAGAGTATTGTGGCTGGTGATCGATTCGTCGTAGTCCAGGCGAACCTTAGCGCCCACATCTCCCTCGACCTCGATCTCGCACCATCCCGCGATGTTCGCGCCGAAATCGTACACGTCCGTATCCCACGGAGTCTTGAGCACGCGTTTCGGTTCGAACGTTTCGCTCGCGCGGCATGGAACCGCATCCTCCGGGCTTATTCGCACCCACGGTTCAAACTTCTCCACAGTGGCGGCGCGCCAGTTTTCGCGAACGCCTTCCTTCATGGCATCGTACCACTCGCCGTTTCGCAGGGAGTTGAACACTATCGGCGAATCGTATGCCCGCCACGATCCATCTGTTGCAAACAGGCGCTTCCCGTCGCAGACGAGTTCGCCGTTGATCTTAGGCGCACCTATCCAAGGCGCATTTGAAAAGCCCCATGCGTCAATAGTGAACGTGTTGAACCATCCGTTGCCGAGAAGGACCTCTATCGAGTTGGTCCCGGCGCGAAGCATGTCGGTTACGTCGAGAACGAGAGACGAAAGTCGAATGTCGGGCTGGCATGTGACTGGAGAAAGGACGTCCCGTCCCACTTTCGCTCCGTTGACATACACTTCGCACCATCCCGCGACGGCGACGGAGAACACGGTCTTTGTCGGCTTCGCGTCAAGCGCGAACTCCTTCACAAGCACTGGCGCGGGCTTCTCCGGCGCGGCGGTGTTGCCGGAAATCCAGCGCGGCGAAAGCGGCAATCCTGCCGCAACCGCCGAAATTGCCGCAGCCAATATCGCCATTGCAATCACCCTTTTCATGTCATTCCCCTGTCGTGATCTTCACCATGGCGGAAACTTTCACGGGCACGCCCGCCTTTACCTTCAGCTTCAGCTCCGCCGACTTCGGATAGGGTAGCGCCAAAGGAAGTTCTGGACGGCTAAGCACTTCCGCACCTTCGACCACAACGTCTTCAAGGGTCAGAATGCTTCCCCACTCGGCTGACACCTTGCAGGATACAACGCCGTCGGCAGTCGGCACGTATTCGTCCACCACGGAGCCCGAAGCCACGGATGCTTTCACAGGCTTGCGGTCGGCAAGAATTATCAACGCATTGCAGCCCGGACGGTCGTAAGAGAGGTACAGGTCCTTCCAGTTCTTCGGCGTATTGTACTGCTGCTTGCTCTGGTAGCTCGCCTTGAATTCACCGGCCGCATCCTTGCAGCGGTCGTTTACGAGCAGCCCCGCGCCGATTACGTTGCCGTGCCGCGGACGGAGGTCTGCAAACGGCAGCGCCTCCTTCGGGAACGTCACGTCGTACACGGTCTTTCCGTCTGCACGGCGGATCACCGAGACGGGAATGTCCATCTTCTTCGGGAGAGGATATTCCTGAAACACCGTCGGCGTCTTGCCGTCAACAAGGCCTATCTGGAAGACGGCATCATCTTCGTCATAGCCCGTCCCCGTGTCGAACCGCGCATTGTTGAGCTGATCGAAATAAAGCTGCAAACAGTCGTGCGTGTACATGGCGTCTGGTCTGACGGGTGGGATGAAATCCTGCTCCCGCACCTCGGCATGGAACTTGAGATAACGCCCATCGGGATCGAAGAGATAGCTGAACGTCGTCACGTTGTCGTTCGTGCCAAGACGGGCGAGGATTTCTTTGTCTTTACCGAAACACCAGCGCTGGCCGAGGAAACCGGACCACCCAGACGCCTCTAATCCGTCTCGCCGCGAGAAGATGGCGTCAAACTGATAGGACATCTCTTCTTCACTCGTCCCTTCGACAAGGGCGACGCGGAAAAGATGGTCGCGCGGAGCCGTGCCGATTCCGTCCTTGCCGCAGTCGTATGGGATGCGGCACTCCCCGACGCCGTTCACGGGGATCTCGAGCGGGGTGAACTCCCTAAGAGGCTTCCAGTCGTGGGCGGGCAGTTTTGCCCGGACGCCGCCCTTAAACGGCTTGCGCCCGTAGTTCCTGGCGCGGAACACGAGCTCGTCGGTCTTCCAGTCGAACCACGGTGTAGCGGCGATCGCACGGGCGTTTCTGACCTCACGCCCCACCCGCGTCGTCGTGAGCGCATACGCCTGGAACAGCCGCCCCTCCGCGACCGCCGCATCGATCTTTGCCATGAGCGACTTCAAGTCGTCACGCCCGGGATTGGCGCTTAGGATTGTGTGCATCTTGTCAAGCGTCGCCTTGAAGTCCTTTAGGTACTCCGCACCCACTTCGCAATGCACATCACTCACATTGCCGCTGCCGGCAAAATACCTAAGTTCGTTGCCGTCGAGCTTTACCGTCCGCGCCTTGCCGCCGACGCGATATGAAACGGACACGGGCGACCAAAGCCGGTTCACGAGATAATGCCCCTTCTCGTTGACGCGTATCGCAACGGGGTCGTTCGTCCACCCTTTGAGGAGCGCAAACTTTTCGCGGGGAATTGACCGCATCTGACGGTAGAACCGCCGAAACTCGGAATGCGCGCCGGACTCCGGTATCCCCCAGAAGCCGTGCAGCAAGTCCTGCACGTCGTAGTCCGCCACGACAGCCGCCATCTTAGCGAGCGCGAAGGCGTTGTCGGGGTGCGGCGTCGCGTAGTTCTGGAAATCGACCCACCCCTGCACGTTGCAGCCGTACGGCCACCAGAACTCGCCCTTCCACGAATCCTTGCCCTGTCCCTTTGTCATCGACGGGAAAATCTCGAGGTTGCTATGGCGCTCGATGAACATGTTCGGCATGTCGTGCCCGTAGGCGTCTGCGGTGCGAGGATCGTGCGGGATATACTCGTCGTTGAGATAACGTCGGGTGGACTGCGTCATCTGCGGATGGAACGAAGGAATCACGTCGAGTCCGTCTATGGCCTTCAGAGCGGCTATGTCAATTCCTGCTTCGCGGAGCAGTTTCGATAGATCGTAGTCAGGCCACTGTTCACCCGCAGACCTCGTAAAATCGCAGAAGATCACGAACTGAAGGCGAAGATGCCTGTAGCCGTCGCCATCACGCAGGACGGACACCAGATCCTTCAGGGAATCCGCAACCTTGCGGCAACGCCACTCAATCCACTTGGAATATCCGAGACCTTCTGCAAGGTATGCGTATCTCTCGGCACACGTCTTGCCCGGAACCTTCACGCCAGTTTCGCGCTCGAACATTCCGACGGTCGTGTCGTCATAGCCCCACTTTATGCTTCCGAAATGGAATCCGGGAGCTTCGTTGAGCATGATTCCGCGAAAGTGCGGATAAACGCCGAACTTGTCGCGGTAGGCGGCGATGATCCTCTTGAAGTAGGCGAACGCCTTCGGATGAAACACATTGAACTCGGCGCCGTTCCCAGAGGACAACCTGCCGTCCGCCCCGCGAAACTGAAGTTCCTCCTTGTCGATCCCCAGGAGACGGGGAATCCAGTCGTTCGCATTGAGCTTGTGGTTGAGCCGAGCCCAGAAATCCATCCCGGCCCGGTCGAGCATGTCAGACCCAAGTTCCGCCCAGCCCGGAACACGCCCCTCCGTATACGCCGCACTGAAAAGACGTTCAAGCGTTGCGCCCATGTCGGTCGCGTCTCCACCGTACGACATGGCCTTGAACACCCACGTGTTTATACCCATGTAGCGCATGTACTCTATCACGCGCTCCCACTTGATGCGCCAGAAGTCCAGGTCGCACTGCTTGTAGTTCACGCACTGGCTGAAGGCAAGCCCGGCATCCATCGTTGGGTCTTCCTCCCAGATGCCGACGGTGCGACCGTTCGTAGAGCCGTTGGCGGCGACAAGTCCTTCCTTGTCAGGCGTCAAATCGGCCTCGTACAGCCTTAGCCGCGCAACGGCAGGCGGACGCGACTCCTTGAGCGTGAGGTAGCCGAGTATGCCCACGGCAAAGTCCTTCGAATCTGGCCAGAAGATAAGTTCCTTCGTCTGCATCTTCCCTGTTACCGGATGGTCCCAACCCGAATGGATCCCGAAGCAGTCGAGCGAAAGCAGGTAGAAGCGGTTGAAGGAATAGGGATAGACCCCTACGGAATACTCGCGCTGCGCATCGTCGGGGTAGTCAACCTCAAGACGATACGGAACTCCCGTCTTCTCCACATGGAAGCGGTACAGCATGCCCTCGCCGGTCTTGTTGTTGTCCGCCTCGCGATAGACAAGAGCGCCGTTTGTGACGATATGCGACCCGCAGTCGATGTTGAGGTTCGCGGGGGTGGGCTTAGTGCAGTCGTATTCGGCGACGACTGCGACCGACGTCGGCGAACGAACAGGATCGATCTCCCTGCCAAGCGCATAAAGCTCGAACGTCTGCTGCTCGGGAGTCCCCTTCAGCATCGTCACGCGAAAGCAACCCTGCGTGGCGGGTGCGGCAATCGTCTCCGTGAACTCCTTCAGCTTTCCGCTTTCAAGTTCGCGCGCCCGGAAGCGGACGTTCTTCTTCCCGCCAGCGGGGACTGTCCAGTCCAGGAGTTCAAAACGGTGCGGATGCATCGCCGCAAATTCTGACAGCACCTCGCCATCCGTGAGCTGCCTATCCCAGAATCTCACACGGTCAACCGCTCCGTCCAGGCCGCGCGAGGATCCGCAACCGATCAGGACTTTCCCAGAACCATATCCCATTGGCTTCTTGTTGCGGACAGCCGAGCGACCGAAAGGAATTCCGTCAAAATACACAACCGCTGACTTATTCACATCCCACGACACGGCGGCATGATGCCATTCGCCTGCGAACACCTTGCGGTTCCAGGGAATCACCGTGTGGCCATGGGGCCCGTAGAAGTCCATGTACGCACCGCCTCCAACCTGCAACGATCCGGGTATGCCGAGCAGTGTGCGCGCAAAAGCGCCATTGCCACTCATTTTTGGATCTGCCAGCCAGTTTCCGTCTTCGTCCTTCGACTTGTCGCGGAAAAGCTTCCCACCCCACGGCGTCCAGTTCATCTTGAACCAGAGCGACACCGTGCCGCGCTCACCGTGCAGCGCCCCCTGCTTGTATGCATACTCAAGCACGCCGTTGGTTGGGATGTAAACTGCGGTGCCGTCAATACCGTCAACGTATTCGACGTTGACCTCCCTTGATGGACGCACCCCTTCCTTCTCGAAGTCAAGCCGCCACGACGGCTCCGGAACGGCGGCGCTCACCGCAAGGGAAAGCATCGCGCAAGGCAACACAGTCAATATGGCTCTCATATGATCCTCCTTTTTGTTCACTTCATGGTGTATGTCACGCATCTGGGAGAGCCCTTGACTGGGGCATACGTCTTGAAGTCGAATCTGTCCCAGACCGCAACATTGAATTCCCCTGGCTCGACCACGTATTCAAAGCTGCTCTTCCAGATTCCAAGTTCCTTCGCCGTGAGTTCGAATGACACTGTCCTCTTCTCGCCCGGTTCCAGCGTGACGCGCTTGAACCCGCGAAGTTCCCAGAGCGGACGCGCAAAGGAAAACTTGGCGTCGTTGAGGTACATCTGCACAACGTCGTCGCCGCGCACACTACCGGTGTTCGTCACATCGACCGACACGACATTTCCGGAAATCCTCGGCTGCGACACGTCGAACGTCGTATATGAAAGCCCGTATCCGAACGAGTACGCCGCGCTTCCCTTGGAGTCCACGTAATCCCCCCTGGCGTTGGCCATCGCGTGGTAGAAGCACGGTATCGTCCCCTCGGATCTCGGAAACGAAACAGGAAGCTTTCCGCCGGGATTGTTTAGACCCATCACTGTCTCGGCCACGGCTGTGCCACCTTCCGTGCCCGGATACCATGCGAGAAGAACGGCGTCGGAATTCTCCACGACATCCTCCAGCACAATCGGCCGTCCCATTATGAGTACCGTCACAACTGGCTTGCCGAGCGCCTTCACGGCCTTCAGCAGTTCAAGCTGCACGCCGCCGAGGCGCAGGCTCGCCCTGTCGTAGCCCTCGCCCGCGTCCTTGTCTATCTCGAGGTTGGCCACGCGGTCTGCCCGCGCCGTGCCGGCAAAGTTCATCGCAATCGCCTGGTCCGGCACGGAGCTTCCCCCAAGGCATATCACAACCGCGTCGGCGCTCCCGGCCGCGGCAAGCGCCTCTTTGAATCCGTCCTTGTTCATGGAGCGAATCCTGCAGCCGCGAGCATACGAGACGTCGAATCCGAGTTCCTTCCCAAGAGCCTCAAATCCGGCGCGGGGGGTAATCGTCTGCCCTGGACGCTGAGGGGCGGTGTAGTCGCCAAGCTGGTTCTCCGGCTTGTCGGCGTTCGGCCCGATTACCGCCAGCTTCCTGATCTTCTTTGCGTCAAGCGGCAGAACGCCGCCCTTGTTCTCTAAAAGGGTCATCGACTTGCGGGCCATGTCCAGTACGACTTTGCGGTGCTCGCGGCATCCGATGACATCCTCGGGGCGTCCGTACTTCGCCGCCCACTCGGCAGGATCGATGTACGGATTCTCGAAGAGTCCCTGTTCAAAGCGGCTGCGGAGGCACCGCCTGACCGAGGTGTCAAGCTCCTCCATAGTTACAAGCCCGCGTTCAAACGCAAGCGAAAAGCCCTTTATGTAGTTGTCCGCCTCCCAGCAGCATTGGTCGTTGCCGTTCTTTACGGCAAGGGACACCGCCTCGCCGAGGTCTTCCGCAAACCCCCAGCACGAGAGAAGCGTGATGGCACCGGCGTCAGCCATGAACGTCCCCCTGTAGCCGAGTTTTCCGCGTATGAATCCGTTCACAAGGTCGCCGCGCATCACGCCCGGAACACCGTCCAAAAGGTTGTAGCAGGTCATTATGCTGCTTGCGCCGCCGCCCCTTACGGCATACTCGAAGGGCCGCATGTGGATGTTCAGGAGTTCGTTCATCCCGACATGAACGGCGCCGAACATGTGTCCGCCCTCCCCGAAGCCATGGCAGATGAAATGGGAGAGATACACGACCCCGCCCATATCCGCAGCAGTCTTGGAGCGCGTGTATGCATATTCGGCGGAGAGGTACGGATCTTCGCCGAAAGTCTGCTCGACACGGCTCCAGCGCGGATCGAGCGCAAGGTCGCACGTCGGATGCCCTACGTACCAGTTCCGCGAGAACGTCCGCCGCTCCCTTAGGCGCATGCGCGTGCCGGCGGCAAGAGCCTCACGGTCGAACATGGCCGCGCATCCAAGGCCGGAAGGAACCGTCGTCTCGCCAAGGAACTGCACTCCAAGCAGCTCCAAAGGAATGCCGAGGCGCGTGTTCTCGACGGCGTACCGCTGCATGGCGTTGTACGCCTTGATCATGAGTCCCGGGGCGAGGCCGTTCGTCCAGTTGCGCCCGGAGCACCAGTCGGCGCGGAAGAAGCTGCTGAGGCCGCATCCAGGATATTTCGCAAAGCGCTCCTTCAGCTCTTTCGACGGATATACCTCGCCATCGCGTATCTCGTATGCGTCAAAGCCCTTCATCGTGGAAACTGCCGCGATTTTCTCCTCGAGCGTCATCTTAGAGACCAGATCGTCCTCCCATGACAGTTGCCCTTTTTACTGAAATTCTTGCGGAACTGACACCGAATGGCCTGTTCACCTGACAATAATAGCCATCCCTGGCGGATTGATCCAGCACTGATAGCATCCGGGATCAACCTTGCCGTCTTTTAGTCGAAATCTTCCGGCGAGGTCGCGATCTGATGCGGAAAAGCCAAGAGGATCGCCCTTGCCGATAAGCGGCGACCTCGGCAACAGCGACCAGTACGGCGCATCTGGGCGCGAGTCCTTCACGAAACAGGGATTCTCGCAGAGTGCAAGCGTATTCGGGGCATTCGTAATCGTCGCGAACACGGCATCCGTCAATGTGCCGGCCGCAGTGAATTTACCGTAATACGAATATGCGAAATCGACGTAATTGGTGAAATTCCGCAACACGGTATCGTTGCCGCCGCGTATCGCGATATCCGTAATGGTTCCTCCCGGCGTACGGTTGCCGTAGAACATGCAGTTTGAGAAATGGCATCCGTTTGACACTGAATAGTTGTTATATATCGCATCCACAATCAATAACGCATTTGACACAAAAGTGCAATTTACGAATTGAGCGTCAAACGGGCACAGGGTGTTCACAACATACAAGCCGCCTTTCCCCAATGGACTCTTGCAGCGTTCCACCAATGTGTTGGAGGCCCTGGTGTAGTCTCTGAACACACAATACTCCTTGTTTGTGAGATCGTGGATAGTGCAGCGATCCACTACGCAGGAACGAAGTTCGCCTGCCGCGATGTCACACTCCTCGAGATGCGAATTGTTGGCGGCGTCATTGTATCTATCTATGTCAGGAGAAAAGGAACTGCTGGGGGCATTGGCGCCAGCGGCAAATGAACACCGGACAGCATGAGCACCGATCACGGACGACAACCCATGACTTGTACCGCTTGTATTATAATAGTTGTTGCTGAACACAGAATCGTATATGGCGCAGCGATCAACATCGTTGACAATGCCGCGAAGCACGGCCTTCACATACTGGCTGCCTGACTCGGAGGCAGTCTGGCTTGCCGTGTTTTCGATGAACTGGCAGTTCGTGACAACAAGGCTGCTGTCCGATTGAAGCGCTCCGCCAGTGCCGTAAACCGTCAGCACCGAGCCTTCATTCCCCCTGAACTTGCATCCTGCCACCTTGCCGCCGCTGATGTCGCAATGGATCATCCATTGTGCATTGTTGCCTGTAAAATCGCAGTCAACAAAGGTTTTTCCTCTCACAATGTACTTTGCCGGCCCGTAGTTTCCCTTGAAAGTGCAATTCGTCGCATAAAGAACGGCGCTGCTGCCGATCACCGCATCAGCCGTGTTAGTATTGCTGTCGAACGTGCAGTCATACGCATTAAAACTGAACGTAGCAACCCCCTTTGCGTTTCCCACAAAGTCGCACCCGTATGCGTAGAAGATCTGTGAAGCATCCCCGCCGACAACAGCTGTACCACTCTTGCATTCCTTGACCAAGCAGTCGCGAAGCACAACCCACCTTGCCGCAGCTCCGTTGCCACCAGCTGTGGAATTCTGCCTGAAAACACAGTTTGTGGCCGTGACCATACCGACCATCTCGCCCCTCACAGCGCCTCCGTCATTGCGTCTGCCTCCCGTAAAGCACAAATTGCGAATCTCCTTATTTTTACTGCCGCTGGCAAAGCGAATGATGCATCCCAAGCTGTTGCCGTCGATGATGACAGGCTCGTCACCATCGGTCCACGTCTGACGTGGCGACGAATCCTCACCCTCTATCGTGAGCGCAACATTATTGACGCTGAGAAGATAGTTGTTTGAACTGTCCATTTTCTCGTCCGTGAACCTATATGGGCTACCGGACTTCATAAGGCGAATGGTATCGATTGCCTCTCCGCCGATCTTCTCGCCTGCGTTGGCTCTCGCCACGGCGTTGGTAAGCTCAGCGACAGTTGCAACTTCTATAGTCGCAGCCGTAACGCACCAATTGAGTGCGGCAATGGCGATTGCCGCGGCAACTTTGCCTATGGTTTTCATTTTTGTTTTCCTTTCTGTTTTCAAGTCGCTGCTGTTTTCCCTTATTTCTTCCCCTCAAGCACAAGCAGAATGCCTGCGTTGCCGGAAAGCGTCAGGCGGTTGCCGTCGCCCCATCTGGCGAGCGCCGCGCGTGTATGCGCCGGCCCACGTCCACGGAGATCACTGCAACGCGTTCAGGCAAGACACCCCTGCCAAGTTTGTCGATATAAATTATACCACACCCCACCTCGGAAAAGATTTCCTTTAGGCAAATAAAAACATTCTCAATTGGAAACAGAGGGAGGAGAGGGTCGATTAGAAAATCAGCTCGTCACACCATTGGCAGGTCGGGAAGCAGATGCAAGACCTCGTTCCAATAGAAATACGCCTCCAGT
>CACWJS010000071.1:16396-26998 GCA_902761275.1 uncultured bacterium
CATTGGCTTTCTTCAACTTGTCCAGCACAAGGAACTGTCCAGACATTCTGTTTGCGACAAGCTTCTCAATCACATCCTTACTGCCCGAATAGCGCGTAACCGACCTTTTCCGTCTCAGTAGCAAAGCCGCTAAATATGCGGCCTTAGCTGCAGCAGTCTTCGCTTCAATGACGCCAAACCTCCCGCCATTGATGAGATCGCCGTGCATCTTGTCGATTCCGCTCCTGATCAGTCGTTCATAGTTGGAATCGAGCTTCCTGCGCCGTATGTCAAATGTCGTAATGTCAAATGCAGTCTTTACGATATCATTTAGCACGGATTCTGGAACACCTTTTACATTCTTGTATTCGGCTTCCAGCCGAACCACATCCAAGAATGTTGTCCGAAAGACACCAAAATCGGAAAAACACCCAAATAGCTGCGCTACATCAAATAGCTGCTTGAACACCTGATGGGCAGAGTCTTCCATTCGTCGCGGACTGGCAAACGGGACACCTGTCGTGTTTGGCGCAAACGCAGTCAACTTGTCGCCAAGCAATGCATCAACATTTGGGATTCGTACCTTTGACTTGGCGCCTTCCAACAGAAGAAACGGACAATCAATCTCGACCTCTCGGGTGTTCCTCATGGCTATTCCGCATGCCTCCTCCACAACGTCCAGCAAGACGTAATGCGGAGTAGCCGTCGAGCCGTATTTTCCGCGATAGAACACTTTGTAATGGCGACGCGTCGGCGGTTCCGAGTCAGACTCCCGGACATCATTCTCCCACCGTGTGAACGGCGGATGCCTGACCCATTCCTTCATCTCGCTTTCAAACTTGTCCTTTGGCACTTGGCAGACTATGTCAATATCTACAGAGACCCGTTCGGGCTTGCCAAGAGCCAGAAGGAGCGAGGTTCCGCCTTTGAAGAGAAACGGCATGTCCGAAAGCGCCAATCGCTCAAGAAGAACGAAAGCATGCATCGTCCGTTCGAGGACGGCGGGATCCGCCATCTTCATGCGCTTGAATTCTGCCTCGATGTGCTTCTTGCTCAGCGTGTCCTTCGCTATCATGGCAAACTCCCGAACTTCTTCTTCAATTGCCGGTAGAACTTCTTGACCGCATCATTCTCAATGCCCTCTGCAAACAGAGCATCACACAGGATGATCGTGTTCCGGCTTGCGAATCTCCGCCTGGAAATACGACGGAGAATAGATTGTGCATTTATCGAAAAACCCTGTATCGCACCACGCACGATCTCCTTATAGTCCCATTCATCGATGATCAATTCGGCTTCAGACGCTAAATCGACAAGGATCCCCTCAAGCGAGAGCGCTTTCCCGCTTTCATTCTCGTCATCACGCGTTATGGGGCGTATAATGAAATTCTCTGCCGTCTTCCGCTCGGACAGGAACGATGCCGCACTTGGATTGACAATCACCCGAGACTTTGGCCAAGTCGCTTCAAGTCTATCCCTAAGTTGCTCCATCACCGATCGGTCAATATACACGTACGTGTAAAACATTCCGGGGAGATGGTGGAAGAAATCCACCAGCTGATGAGTCGACCAGCATTTTGATTCTGCATAAGGGAACCATTCGCTCAGCTTTGCGGACAATGTATTTACTGGCGACACATAGTCAAACTTGCTCTTTTCGCAAATGGTCGACCAACCTCTCCCGGCAGATCGCATCAAGCCAGTTCTCCAAAGAGTGCTGACAAGATTTCGTGAAGAACCATAAGAAAGAAGAGTGCCATTTTTCTCGGCAAAGGTTCTGAACACTATGTTTGGAACATAGTGCCTTTCTTTGAACGCATTCTTGACGACGCTTTCCAGATCCTTGCTCGGCCTCATCGTCAAGAAGTGTAGCAAATTATTGTTTGAATGACAAGCGGCAACTTTTAGAAAAACTTGCTAACTGTCATGTTTATGCCCAAATCACACTTCCACGCCCTCTTTCATAAATTCATAGGAAATTGAGATTTTGACTTTATAAACCCTTGTCTCGCCGGGGGCAAGGGGTCTCGGTTCGCACATAAGCGCCTCAAGGCACCAGAAACGGTGCCATTCGTCAGGAGCGAGCGTCTTGCAGATAGGGGTACGCTCGTCGCCGGGATTCCATATCCACCAAGAATCGGCATAAGGCGCATCGACTGTGTATGCGCGGCCACGCGCCAAATCGCAAAGGACATGTGCTTTGCCGTCCGCCGGAAATTTCGCGGTGTCGCCATTTGGACGCGGCAAAGCCCTTCCATCGACCGCGACTGACAAGGCGTTGGAAACGGCGAAGTAGGGATGGATGCCGAAAGCCGACTCGAATGGCTCGTCGCCCGTGTTTGTCTCGGACAGGGCAATTTCCATCGTCGAAGGATCAACCATCGCTATTCTCGCCGTCAGACGAAATTTGTGCGGCCAGAGTTTCATGCTCTCGGCTGTCGATTCCGTGGCAAACTCCACGCCATCATCGCCGAGTCGCCGCACAAGCCGCCATTCCATGTAGCGGACAAGGCCGTGGATCGGTAGCCCTTCCCTGCGCCCGAACCACGGCCAGCAAATGGGAACGCCACCATGAACCTCGCGCCCCCAAGGAGTCGAGGCCGGCATGAAAAAAACTTCTTCCCCTTTTAGCGCAGCTGGTCGCCAACTCGTAGTCTGCGCTCCGACGCGACTTACGGCGAGCGTTCCGTTGGTTGAGCGGCACTCTACACCGCCATGCGCCGCCAGCGCGAAGGACGCGACTACAGCGATCAGCGACATTGTCTCAGCCAAGAAGGAGATCGAGGTCTTCCTGCGTCGGGGCGCGACCGTATTCGCTGATTTCGTAAGTCTCCATGTATTTCGGAACGCGCCGACCGGGATAGCGCTCGCGCCAAGCGTCCGCAAAGCGCTCCGCGTCCGCGACCTTGCGAAACGCCCAATATTTGCGCAGATACGCATTGCGCTTCGCTATGTCGCTGCGGTCGCCAAGTGCCTTGACCTCCCTGGTCGTGCCTTTATCCCACGGAAGCCAGTCGTAGAACTGCGACACCTGCGCGTCGAGTCCGTCACACCACTTGTCCATGTATTCGTCGACGTCGAACATGACATCAGGTCTCAGTTCGCGTGGATATGTAAAGAGGTCGCACATGTAGAGGACTACCGGCCTCAAGCGCATTGGCTTCACTTCCTCGCACCAGTGCGGAACGCCGAGAAGGTAGCCCGCATCCATCACGGCCTGGCCTGTGGCGCGGTGGTCGGCGTGGTAGTCGTTCGTGCGATGGGTGAAGATGAAGTCGGGCTCGTATTCGCGTATCTTCTTCGCCACGAGGCGGCGAACTTCGTCCGTCGGATAGAGGCCGCAGTCCGGATAGCCATAGATGTCGTAGCCGTCGAGTCCGAAACGGCGAGCCGCTTCCTCGGTCTCGGCGCGGCGCACCTTCGCTATTTCCGCCGGGGGCAATCTGTGGTGGCCCATGCTGCCGTCAGTCACCGAGACGAACTTGACCTTGAAGCCGCGTTCCACGAGACGGACAGTCGTGGCGCCGCAGATGATGTCCGCGTCATCGGGGTGTGCGCCTATCACCATCACTCGCGGCGGACCGGGGCGCCTCGCCTCGTATTCAGAAGACTTGGGTGGACACGCGGCGGCGCGGCGGCGTGCAGGCGGCGGCGTTCCAGTCGCCCCAAATGCGCCTTTTGTCGCACCAGCCGCCGCAGCCAGTGCGCTTGCAGTCAAGAAAGCCCGTCTGTTGATTTCCATGCTTGTTCTTCCTTTCAAATCGTTGCTGTCGCCACTTCCAATTGCGACATAGATATTATACCACGCACATGCATGCAAAAGATTTCCATTAGGCAAACAAAAACATTCTCAATTGGAAAACATCCCCCTTGTCCTTCGGGCGTAGAATTTGATATGATGTTGCCACCATGAGGCAGACAAGGGCAAACCCAGCGACCGGGCTGGCGCTTCTTTTCACGCGTCCGACGTTTCACTCGCATCGCGAGCGCACGAGCGGGGTCTATGCCGCCGCGATAGAGCGCGGCTGGCAGATACAGCAAGTGGCCGAGGTGCCGACGAAAGAGCTTATCACAAAATGCATGCGGCTGTGGAATCCGATAGGATGCCTTATAGACCCCTCGGTTATAACGCAGCACCTTGACGGGGGCATCTTCAAGATGCTTCCTACGGTTCTAATGGGGCGCGGCGAAGGTCACTTGAAGTGGGAAAAGTTCGATTGCTCGTTTCAGGACTGCCAAGCGCCTGTGGACATGGCGTATGCCGAGCTGTCACGGCTCAAGCCAGCAGGTTTCGCGTTCGTGGGCGATCCGGCAAAGCCGTTCTGGAGCATGGAGCGCGGGGAGTTCTTCAAGAAGTCCGTGGGGAACAACAGCGCCTTTTTGGAATACGCGGGGCCCAATCCTGACACGGTGCGCGGCAGACGGGCCATGGTCAAGTGGATTAGCGCCCTTCCCAGCCCTTGCGGATGTTTTCTCGCGGCTGACCATCTTGCCGCATCGTTCTATGCAGCGGCGGCAGAAGCCGGTCGAAAGATCGGCGCAGACCTCCCGACGGTCGGAGTCGATGACGACGAAAGGATATGCAAATCGATGAAGCCAACGCTTACGAGCGTGAAGCCAGACTTCTTCCAGTCTGGCGTAAACGCGATACGGCTTCTGGAGCAGCGGCTCGCGAACCCTTCGCAAGCCAAGGCGAAGGCAACATACGGAGTGCTTGGAATCGTAAGGCGCGAGTCGACGTTGGAGAGTTACAAGGACATCCGCGTCACGAAGGCGATGTCGCTCATCGGCGAGCGCGGATGCGGCAAGCTCTCCGTCGCGGAGGTTGCGCAGGAGATGGGATGCTGCTCGCATCTCGCACAAATACTGTTCAAGCGCCACACAGGAATGACTGTACTGGACGCAATCCGCAAAGTACGGCTCGAAAAGGCGTTCTCGCTTCTCAAGAACCCACGCATCCCGCTGGACTCAATTCCCTTCCAGTGTGGCTATGCGGCTGCCCCCGCCTATTTGAAGACATACTTCAAGCGCGTCACCGGCCTCACTATGCGCGACTGGCGCCGCCAGAATACATAACACGCCCCTTTATGTGGTTAAGGTTGAATTGTTTTTGAGTATCGGTTGGAGTTGGAGAATCACGGATGGAGGATGGTTGAGTCGGAATCGTTCTTGGATTCGACACGAAGGATGGTTGGCTCGTGGTTGGAGCGTGGTTGGAGCAGGACAAGGACGGTTAGAACGCGGCCGAGGGGTTGCTGTCGGACGGACGATGGGTGGTCGCGGTTGGAGCGCGGTTGAAGAGGCCAAGCCCTTCGCAGAAGCTCGGAGTCGCTCCACGCCTGGGCCGCGCAGCCCTTCTGGGCATGCGGCGCGTCGCCGTCGGCGTTTTCGCTCACGTGGCAGATGCAGCCAGCGTTGAGGTTCTCGACAGACGACGCCAAAAGCGAAAGCGCGGAAGAGCGCGAACACGCGCCGACTTTGACGAGCGCCTCGGCATAGAGCGGGAACACCCAGCCCCAAACCGTTCCGTTGTGGTAGGCGGGTTTGCGCTTTGTGTCCTCGTCGCCGGCATAAATGCCGCAGTAGAGCGGATGGCCGGAATTGAGCGACCGCATTCCGCCGGGAACGACGAGCTCCTCGGTCGCAAGCAGTATGGAGGGGTCGTCGATGATGCCGAGCGTAATAAGGAAAAGCTGGTTCGGGCGAATCGTGTCCTCCGGCTCCGCATTGGCTGCACTCTCGCCATTCGCCGCCGCGAGGCAGTCGAAGTAGCCAGGAGCGTCTTTGCGCTTAAAGAGCCGCTTCAGCGAATCGAGCGCCTTGTCCGCAAGTTCGCCGCGGCCAAGGAACCTAAGAGCGGAAATCCAGAGCGCCTGTATCTCGACAGGATAGCCGATGCGCGGTGTGCACGCCGGATAGTTCGTATCCATCCACGTAAAGTGCGAGGGCGACCAGACGAGCGCACTTTCCTTGTCGACATGGATTCCGTTAGGCGTGCCCTTGATGTAGTTGTCGACTATCGACTCGCACGTCTTCTTAAGCGCCGTCATCTGGTTCGCGCACCCAGCCTCGCAGATCTCCTGTACGCAGCGTATGAACCAGAGCTGCGCGTCCGTCGTGTCGCGGTTTCCGGCGGTGTTGCCGTAGATGATGTTGGGGAGAGTTCCATTCTCCTCGAACGCGGCAAACGCCTTCAAGATGCGGACGGAATCGGTGATCTTGCCCGCGGCAATCATGCCGCGCATGAAGATGAAGGTGTCGCGCCCCCAGTCGAGGAACCACGGATAGCCAGCGATTACCGTCTTGAGGTCGTCGCGCTTTACGATGAAGAGGTCGAGAGAGCGAGCGAGGACGTCTGGAACAGGCGCCGTCACGACGGACGGCAGCTGCTCAGCGCACCACCTGAACGGCGCGTTGGATTTGCAGCAAGCGCAATCGCCGTCATATACGCCGGTCATGACGACCGCTTCGCCCACCTTGAGGTCTGCTGATATCCAGCCGGGGCTGTAGAGATCGCCCGATCCGTCCTGCCCTCGCGCCGCTTCCTCGGAGTGTGGAACGTTGTACTCCCACTGCGGCTCGTGGTGGTAGACGCCGTTCTCCACAGTCATCTCGAACTTGCCTTCGTATGGCGCAAAGGAAAAGCCGCTTCCTATATCGCGCGTCTTCGCCGGGAAGAGTTCTTCGAGGCCCGCGTATGCCTTTGTCGTAGAATGGAAGCTTCTCCATTCGATGTCGGGGCGGAAGACTATCCGCACTTGGTCGCCAACGTCGTTATCGCCACGCTCGTAACGCGAGACGACGAGCCGCGCGGCGTTCCTGCCCTCGGCAAGCGTGAGCACGAAGGAGAACGAAGCGGAATGCCCCATGCCGCACGGAACGAAGAAATCCCAGCGCGCGCCGCGCCCCGCAGGGTCGGCGGTAAATGACGTTACGCACTTCGCGTCAATCTCGCGCATGTATCCCTCGCGCTGAAGCCAGCAGCGCGTGCGCGTCCAGAGGTTCAGCCTGTCGGACGGCACATCCGGATTCGGGTTCGCCGCAAGAATCGCGTCGTACTGGCTCGCGATGTCACCCCAGCCGATGCGCATCTGCGACGCCGCGCCAGCGCCGTTGGAAAGGATCGTCCTGTAGTCGGGATGTTTGCGCACCTCGTCGCCCGTCAGGACGAGCTTCGCGGCGGCGAGCTTCGGCGTAGGCGGGACGAGGAACTTTGCGCTCGTACGCATCGCCTTGCCATCGGAATAGACGATTACCCTTATCTCCAGCTCGCGGCAATGCGTACCGTCGCCCTTGTAGTGCGGCGCGTCGAACATCGCCACATGCCGCTGCCCGTCGGGCCGAGAGCGGTACACTCTAAGAGTCTTGCCGATTTCGGGGTCGATGAGGCGAACTCTAAAATGGCATTCCGCCGAGACTTCCACCCATTCGTTCTCCGGAACGCACACGACGCGATGGAGGTCGCGCGGGAAGACCCAGTGAAAAGCCGGCTTCGGCAGCTTGGCGTCGGGGCACTTGGTCGTTTGCGACAACTTTGCCAAGGTAGCCGAAGTCGCAAGGCAGAGAACCTCGCCAGGTTTCAGCGGCACCGGGCCGGAAGTCTTGACCTTGCGCTCTGAAAGCAAGTCAAAGGCCTCGCCGTATGGAAACGCCGCGCGATCCCAGTCGATCATCGCAGGCGTGCCACAGTCGAGATTTGCAAGCACAAGCACCTTCCTGCCGCCCGCTTCTTCGCCGCCTTCGCGCACGACCGCAAGCGTATTGCCCTCTCCACGCGTGACGAGCGAGAGGCGGCTCGCGCCAGAGAATGTCGGATCGCTGCGCAAGATGTGGTTGAGCTTTGCGATCAAGTCGACCATGTTGGATTCGCTGTTCCACGCGAGGTCGTTCTTGCCGTGAACGTCGATCTTCTCGCGGCAGAACCATTCAACGCCATTGGCGATTCCCCATGCGCCCTGCCAGGAGAGAAGCGCTGCGAGCTGCACTCGAAGCCGCGCATACGTCTCGCCCTTCTTCGCCAGGCGGTCGTTGTCATGCGTCTCCGCAAAGTGGACTAGCGTGCCGAACTTCTCGCTCCGCTTGATGGCGCCAGGGAGATACCACTCGAACGCGCCACGGTCATAGGTCTGGAATATCTCGGAGTACGCCCAGTCGAGGTTTGCCACGGCGAGCAAGTCGTCGGTGAGCCTGAGATCACCGCCAAGCCCCTCGAGCATGAAGATCGTGTCGGGATACTCCTCGCGAACGCGGGAGACGATGTACTCCCACGTCTTGAGCGGAATCATGTACCCGGCGTCGCACCTGAAGCCGTCAACGCCGTTGCGGCACCAGAAGAGAAATACATCCGCCATATAGGCGCGAAGCTCGGGATTCGAGTAGTCGAGCTCAACGAGGTCTGCCCACTTCACGCCCCACGCGCCAGGCGAATGGAAGCGACCGTCGGCCTCGCGACGGAACCAGTCGGGATGATGCGTCTGCAGCGTCGACGCCCATCCCGTGTGGTTCGCCGGAAGGTCGACGAGCAAAAGCCCGTGGCGCGCGTGCACTGCGTCGATAAGCTCCTTGAACTGGTCGAGCGGAGTCGTGAACTCGTCGAACTCGGCCATCGCAGGATCGACGGCAAAGAAGTCGGTCGCGGCAAACGGGCAGCCATATTCACCCATTACGGCGTATGTCGTCGGCACGGGGAAAGGAGGAAGTGTCTGGATGATGCGAAAACCCATCCTGTCCATGATGTGGTCGAGACGCCGCGCCACTTCTCGGAACGAACCAAACTGTCGAGGAAAGACGGTGTAGATAGTGTTGTTGGCTCGCGTTTCCGCGCTCTCGACCTTGACATGGAGATTGCGGCCCTCTGGCCATTCCGGGACATTCGACCCCTCGGAAAAGAAACACGCCTTACCGGAAAAGATACCGACTTCGTCAAGGAGAATGTCGGCCTTGAAGACGCCAGGTGCCGTCTCCTCAAGCGGAATGTCTGTCCACGCGCGGGCAAGCGGCGTCTCGCCTCTCTCGGTCTCGGCTATGATTTCGCGCCGACGCACGCGGGCATGGCCAATGTTCGTGCGAAACGCCGCGCGCCCTTTGCGCGGCGCGTCAAGCGTGAGCGTCACCGACAGAACGTCGCCGCGCCACTTCAAAAGAAAAGATTCGGGAGCCGGAGTCTGGGTCATTTCTTCAGAGCGCAGCGCGCTTGATTTCCTTTAGCGTCGTGCGCCCGTCATAGAGCGCCTTGCCGACTATCGCGGCCCGCAGGTTTGGACGCTCGAGCGCCTTTAAGTTTTCGATGTCGAACGGAGAGCTTACGCCGCCAGAGGCCGTTATCTGGCATGTCGGCGCGGCGTCGCAAATCGCCGCCATCTGAGTGAGATTCGGCCCGCCGAGCATTCCGTCTGTCGCGGTGTCGGTGTAGATTATCGTCTTCACGCCGGCCTTGGCGACGGCGGCGGCAAGCTCGGTCGCCTTGACTTTCGTCGTCTCGACCCAGCCCTTCGTCTGGACAAAGCCATCACGCGCGTCTATACCGACAGCAATCTTGTCTCCATAAAGCTCAACGGCCTCGGAAAGAAACGCTGGGTCTTCGAGAGCGGCGCTCCCGATTATCGCACGCGTCGCGCCCGCCTCGAGGACGGCGCGAAGCGACTCGGGATCGCGAAGGCCGCCGCCTACTTCAACGGGGCCGCCGAACGCCTCGATGATGCGGGCTATCGTCTCGGCATGCTTCGGAGTTCCAGCAAAAGCGCCGTCAAGATCGACGACATGAAGTTCTTCGCCGCCCTGCTCGCGCCAGTCCTTCGCCTGCGCCGCCGGATCGTCGCCATAGACAGTAACGTCGTCGGCGCGACCCTGCCTGAGCCGCACGCATTTGCCATCCTTGAGATCTATTGCGGGGAGTATTACCATGTCAGATGACTCCCTTCGACGAGGGAACGCCCTTCTCGCTCGGATCGACGGCCTTTGCCTGGCGAAGCGCACGGGCAAAACTCTTGAAAAGCCCCTCGCAAACGTGGTGCGCCTCGTCGCCGTAAATCTGGCGGAGGTGTATGTTCGAGCGGCTTTCGACGGAAACTGCGCGGAAGAACTCCTCGACGAGCTTCACCTCGAAGTCCTTGACGAACATGTGCTTCATCGCGCACTGCATGACGAGGAACGGACGTCCGCCGAGGTCGAGGGATGTCTCGCACAGCGCTTCGTCCATCGGAATGGACGCGAAGCCATAGCGGACAATCCCCTTCCTGTCGCCAAGTGCCTGATCGAGCGCCTTGCCGAGAACGAGACCGACGTCCTCCACTGTGTGGTGGTAGTCGACCTTGAGGTCACCGTCCGCCTTTACAGTGAGGTCGATAAGCGCATGCTTCTTGAGAAGCTCAAGCATGTGGTCGAAAAACCCGATGCCAGTCGATATCTCGCCCTCGCCGGAACCGTCGAGGTTCAGCTCAAGGGCAATCTTGGTTTCCTTCGTGTCGCGCGATATTTTGGCCGTTCTCATGGGGATATTATACCATATTCTACGGCCTGTTCGCCTCGTCAAAAACGGGCGCGGCATTTTTGCCGCGCTTTTTTCTTCTCGTCTGCTCTTTCCCTCGTCCGCTCTTTCCCTCGTCCGCCTTTCCCCCTCGTCCG
>CACWJS010000072.1 GCA_902761275.1 uncultured bacterium
GCATCGGGAATTGCCAGCAGTTCAAGGAAGAGCTGCAGTCAGATCACGCCATGTCGCTGCGGATGGTCGTGGATGTACCTTCAAACTGAATCACCATGTGCGGGGGCTTGCCCGCACAGCGGCTGGGGATTTTGGTAAAATACGCAGCATGCGTGGATGTGTCAGACTATTCGCCGCTGTTGCACTCGCCTTTTTCTCGGCCGTCGCCGCGGGCGACGAGCCGCCGTTTATCTCAGCTGGCGAATTCCTCTCGGGCGAGTTCGACTTCCGCCCTGTCCGCGCAAAATGCGTCGTCAAAGACGCGTTCCGCGACGAGATCAATCCCGACTATGCCTACCTGACACTCCTTTGGGACAACAGGATAGTCTATGCGGCAGTCCCGGCGAAACCGCTCACTGACGACGACATCGCCGCGCTGATCGGCGCAAGCATCGTCGCAACGGGCCAGCCCCTGCCTCACCTCTACGACCAGCGCGAGAAGCTCGGCCGCAACCTGCAGATATCAAATCCAGAGGCGATCCAAGTCACGGAGCGGGCTACCGAGGATCCGTTCGATGTCCCAGACATCTCCTCGCTCTACGGCCTTGGCCCGGGCGATCTCGTGAACATCGGGCGGCGGCGTTTCCGCGGAAGAGTCCTCGCCGTATGGGACAGAACAACCGTCCTCCTGTCTGGCGTCGGCAAGTTCAACATGCCGGAAACCGTCACGGCAAAGCTCGTCAACACGCCCGCCCCCGCCGTCGGCGAGGAAATCGAGACATCCGGCTTTCCCGAGACAGACATCTACCACTACACGCTCGTGCGAGCGCGCTGGCGCGGCATATCCGCCGCGACAAACCTGCCGCCCGCCTCGGTCAACATCACGGCGAAAGGCATGACGACCGACGAGACAGGCCGCACGCGCTATCGCTACGAAATGCACGGCAAAGTCGTAAGTATGCGCGGGAGGGTGCACAGCGTCCACGACGCTGGTGGACGCATCCTTCTCGAAGACGGCGGACTTATCGTGCCCGTCGACGTCAGCGCGACAGAAGACGCCACGCTCAATCTCTCGCGTGGATGCGTCGTCGAGGCGACGGGCGTATGCGTGATGGAAATCGAGAACTGGCAGATGAATTCCGTCTTCCCGCAGATCAAGGGCTTCTTCCTCGTCGTGCGCACACCCGCCGACATTCGTATCGTCGCAAGACCTCCATGGTGGACGGCTGCGCGGCTCGTCTCGGTCATCGCTACCCTTCTCGCCGCGCTCGTCGCGATTCTCGTCTGGAATATCGCATTGCGCCGCGTCGCCACACGTAAAGGCCGCGAGCTCTTCCAGGAACAGATCGAACGCGTTGAAGCCGATCTCAGAACCGAGGAGCGCACGCGCCTCGCCGTAGAGCTGCATGACACGCTTGCGCAAAACCTGACAGGTGTGTCGATGGAAATCGAAGCTGGGCACGTCGACATCGCGGCAAGGACGCTGAAATCCTGCCGCGACGAGCTGAGAAACTGCCTGTGGGACTTGAGAAGCCAGGCACTCGAAGAAAAGGACATGAGCGCCGCAGTGCTTCGCACACTCCAGCCGATCGTCAATACCGAACAAGTGAAGATTCGTTTCAACGTTCCACGTGAAAAGCTCTCCGACAACACGGCGCATGCACTCCTCAGGACAATCCGCGAGCTTGTCGTGAACGCCCTGCGCCACGGAAACGCGCAGACGGTCAAGGTCGCCGGCTCGATCGATGGCGAGACGATTCTCTGCTCGGTGACAGACGACGGCTGCGGTTTCGACCCAGACGAGTCGCCGGGAATACTCCAAGGGCACTTCGGGCTTCAGGGCGTCCGGGAGCGCATCGCGCAGCTCGGCGGCACGTTCACCATCGAAAGCGCGCCAGGCAAAGGCACAAAGGCGACGATAAGAATATGACACCGATACGAGTCCTCATAGTAGACGACCACGCGATCCTCAGGATGGGACTCGCCTCGCTCCTGGCGTCAAAATGCGAAATCGAGGTCGTGGGCGACGCATCAGACGGACCTTCCGGAATACGAAAGGCGCTCAAGCTCAAGCCGGACGTCGTGATAATGGATCTTATGATGCCCGGAATGGACGGCATCGAGGCGACGAAGGAGCTGCTTGCAAAGACGCCTGAGTGCAAAATCCTCATCCTCACCACCTTCGGCACGTCCAACGGCATCAACAACGCGCTGGAAGCCGGCGCGATGGGCGCAGTCATGAAGAACTGCGACTTCAGCGAGCTTGCCGACGCCATACGCGCCGTCGCGTCAGGCAAGCGTTACGTCGCTGCAGACGTCGAGCGGATTCTTGTTGCAGACCCTCCGGTCGCGGCACTTTCGCCGCGCCAGACGGAGATACTCCAGTCGATTGTCCGCGGTCTTTCCAACCCCGACATCGCAAAGCAGCTTGGGATCAGCGTCGACATGGTAAAGGAACACGTCGAATCTCTCTTTCAGAAGATCGGCGCGGCGAACCGAACCGAGGCCGTCGCCATCGCCTTCCGCAAGCATCTGCTCAAGATGTGAAGCGGACTGACCCCCTACTGTGGTATAATATTGACAGATGTGCCACAAGTCACGAGCATTGTTTAAAGTACTGGGGCTGGCCGCAGGCATTGGCTTTCAGCTGCTGACGCTTGCCGCAGATGAAACAGTCTACGGCAAGCGGACGAACCTTTCGGGGATCGTCCGCGACGCCTTTCTTGACGAACTCGACGCCCACTACCATTTCTTCGTGATCCAGAACGAGTCTGGGATGCACTATGCGACGACGAAAAGCCCCTCCGTCAACCAGGAATACGTCAACGGGCTCATCGGCGCGGAAGTGACGATCAAGGGCATTGTCGACCCCGCGTCGCCGCCAAACCGGCAATATCTCGGGCAAACGGTATTCTTTGACGGCACAAACGCCCTCCAAGTGCTTACACCAGCGCCGCAAAACCCCTTTGCAGTTCCAGAGATAGAAGACTTCAACTTCTACAACTACGGACCGGAAAGCATCGTACACCTTGGCCTGCGCAGCGCGCACGGCCGCGTTCTCGCCGTCTGGCAGGGTCGTTCGCTTCTACTTGAGCGGAAGGGGCATGTACCCTTCTCGCGCATCGAGCTGGGCGAGTGCGAGCCGCCGGCCTGCGGCTCGTTCATAGAGGCGGTGGGGTATGCGGAAACAGACTTGAGCAGCATCAACCTCACGCGGGCGCGCTGGCGGCCCTCCGACGCGGAAGCGATGCCAGAACCCGTCGTAACAAGCGCAACCGCCCGCGATCTCTTCAACTTCAACGGACTCTCCGCGTTCAACTCGACATACTACGGGAAAACCGTACGGCTGTCCGGCAACGTCCTCACGCTTACGGAAAGCGGACGGTTCCAGATCGGCGACAACGGCACTCCTGTCACAATCGACGTAAGCTCTCTGCCCGACGACTCTCAGACACCGGAGATAGGTAGCCGCATCGAGGTTACCGGCGTGTGCGTACTTGACCTTCCGAACTGGCGCCCAAACGAGGTGTTCCCGCATGTGCGCGGGCTCTTCGTCGTCGCACGCACGCCTGACGACATACGCATCCTCGAGCACCCCTCGTGGTGGACGGCAGGGCGTCTCGCGGCAGCCGTCTTTGTTCTCTTTGGTGGGCTCGCCGCAATCGTCCTCTGGAACTTGAGTCTTCAAGTGCTCGTAGTGCGTCGCGCACGCCAGCTTTTCAAGGCCGACTTGCAGCGCGCCACGTCGGAGCTGCGGGTCAAGGATCGCACGCGTCTCGCTGTCGAACTGCATGACGCGCTTTCGCAAAGTCTGACCGGCGTCTCCATGGAAGTGGAAGCCGCAATCCGCCACGGCACCGAAAATCCCGGCAACCTGATGCGCCACATCTCGGTCGCAGACAAGATACTCAAGTCATGCCGCAACGAGCTGAGAAACAGTCTCTGGGACCTCCGCAACGACGCGCTGGAAGAACGCAATCTCGACGAAGCCATCCGCAGGACGCTTCTCCCCCACGTCAGGGACATTGCGCTCAAGGTTCGCTTCAACGTGCCGCGTTCGCTCCTTACTGACAACGCGACGCACGAAATACTGCGAATAATCCGAGAACTCGCCGTCAACGGGATTTCGCACGGCAAGGCGACTTCGATACAGGTGGCAGGCAGCATCGACGGGGAAAACCTGCTCTTCTCGGTGCGCGACAACGGCACCGGCTTCGATCCCGACGACGCTCCGGGGGTTTCCAAAGGGCATTTCGGGCTTGAGGGCGTGCGCGAACGGTTGCGCCAGCTCAAGGGCAAGCTCTCCTTCGAGCCAGCCGCCGGCGGAGGCATGAAGGCGACCGTAACCATTCCCCTTCCAAAGAACAACTCATGAAACCGACTACGATACTTCTTGTCGACGACCACGCGGTCATGCGAATGGGACTCGTCTCTCTTCTGGAGACATGCAGAGACGTCGAAGTCATCGGCGACACGGGAGACGGTGAAAGCGCAATCAGGAAGGCGCTCAAGCTGCGGCCTGACGTCGTGATCATGGACTTGATGATGCCGGAAATGGACGGCGTCGAAACGACGCGTCGCCTTCTCGAAAAATGGCCGGAGGCAAACGTACTCGTCCTCACGACCTTCGCGACTTCGGACGGCATCAGCCGTGCGCTTGAAGCCGGTGCAAAGGGCGCAATCCTCAAGAACTCTGACTTAAAAGGACTGCGCGCGGCAATACACGATGTTGCGGAGGGAAAGCGCCACTGCTCGGCTGAGGTAGAGCAGATCATGACGGACGATCCGCCCATACCCGAACTTTCCCTCCGCCAGCTGGAGATACTGAACTCGATCGTCAGGGGACTTTCGAATCCAGATATCGCCCGCCAGCTCGGCATAAGCCTGCCGATGGTGAAGGAACACCTCACTTCGCTTTTCGCGAAGCTCGGTGTTGCCAACCGCACGGAGGCCGTGGCACTCGCCCTCCGTAAGCAGTTGTTGAAGATCTGAAGTTATTTCTTCGGAGCGTTCCGCATCACGACCGTCACGGACTGAACCGTATTCGGGCCGATCTCGATCTTGAGAGTGTCAAAGCCGCTCTTGGGCCCTTCATAGGCGCCGCCGCCCGCATAGCCCGTCTGCGTATCCTCGTAGGCCAGCTCCTCCCAGAGATTTGCTTCGCCGGGAACTTCGCGGCAGTCGATGTACTTCGGGTCCTTGATGCGGACGATGCGGTAGGTCGGCGCGGCGAACTCGCGGCCAGGCACGGTGACGTTGACCTTCTCGGTGGTGGACTTGGTGTTGACCATCACAAGGCAAAGCTCGTTGCCCTTGGTGAGCGCGACCCACTCGACTTCGCCAGGGACTTCCGGCGCCTTGGTGCCAGCCTTGAGCGCCTTGCGACGCTCGTAGACCTGGTCAGTCACGCGGGCGGAGGTGTAGAAGCTGTCTTCGGTGTCCATATCCTTCGAGGTGCCGTGGTGCCAGAGGTTCGGGTGCGTGCGAAGCGCATTGCCGATGACGTGGTAGACCGCGCCCTGCCCGCCGACCTCCATACGCGGACGGTTCAGCGGCGAGTCCAAGTCGGGATATTCGCCACCCTCGTCGCGCCACTGGACGTTCCAGCTGCCGCCGTTCGAGATATAGAGACCGCCGGCGAGGTTGCAGAGATTGTGGTGATAGAAGCCGTCAACCTCGGGCTGGCACATCATCATAAGCGAGTAGTGGCCCATGATCAGCGCCTCGCGGAAGATGCGCTGGCAGCGGTTGTCCTCGTCGGAGCGCGGACGGATTTCAGTCCACCAGGTGCGCTTGTCCTTGATCTCGGGGAACGCCTCGGCAAAGCCGCGGATGCGCTTCACGCCGTAGTAGGAGCAGCTGTAGGGAGTTTCCGCTCCGTACGTATGATAGGTGACATGGGAAATCTTGTCGAGGACGTTGTTCGTCGCCAGCCCCAAGATGAAGTGGGCGGAGTACTTGTTGAATTCGGCGGCGGCGAAGTAGGTGTCGCGCTTGATTTCGCCGGCGGCAAGCATGCGCTCGCGGACGTGGGCGATATCGGGATTGAGCTCGAAGTTCTCGGCAACCGGCACGCCCATCGGGCACTTCGGCCAAATCTTCAAGATCTCGGGGACGAGCGCCGTCCAGAGCTTGATCAGGGCGTCCTGGATCGGATACGCGCCGTAGTAGGTCTCGCAGCCGAGCTCAAAGCCCTGCACGACGTCTTTGTAGCCGTTGTCGACAATCCACTTCACGAACTCGATCTTGTTGGAGACGACAGCGTTGAACACCTTCTCGTCCGCCGCCTGCTTCGGGCCGATGCCGGAAAGACCGATCAGCACCTTGAAGCCGTTCTGCTTCCAGAAGTCGAACTGCGCCTTCGGGTTGGAGCGCTTCTTCGGATTGGGATCGTTGCGCCTGTTGAACCACATGTCGGAGCTCCAGGTCGCGGTGTTGTAGCAGCCGGCCTTCTTCATGGCTGCGGCCGTCTCGTACTTGTTGGTGACGAACCAGTAGTCGTCGCCATACTCGTGCAACGCACTAATATAGCCGACGATGGCCTTCGATGTCGACTTCGAGAGGTCGCGCATTGGCTTCCCCGAGAGATCGAGGTTGATGTTGAAGTCGGCGAACACGCCGCCGGCAAGACACGCCGCAATGGCGGAGATAATAGTTTTTGCGTTCATAAGTGCGGCTATTATAGCATCCTTTCCGATTTTCGCCAACCCCTACCATGGTAGGGGGTGGGGGTTGCAGATCCTCTCCCCTCTTATTTCGACATTGGGCCGGGGAAAAGCGTCTTAAGTATGGCGTTGGCTATTGCCGTGAAGCGTTATGGAGTTCCCGATGAAGAGAACCTTTATGTCGCCGTCTGCCGTCACGTCACCATAGGCCGCGGCGTTCATTTCCGTCGACTGGTTCTTCTCGGCGTCAGATGTCGCGACTTTCGCCTTGTGCGTATCGCAGCGTCCCTCCACCGCGACCTCTTCGCCGTTGAGCCGGATGCGCTCGAAACTGACGCGCTCGACGCGGTGGTTCTCGTCAAAGTCCTTGATACGGCAGGGCGGCATGGTCGGCGCGAAGATATCGATGTCGCGGAAAACGACGTCGCTCACCCGTCCGCGATTCTCGGCACCGGGCTTGGAGTATTCCGAGATGAACCAGATGACGACCGCGGCAAAGACCTGCGGAGTGCGGCGATTCTTGGGATCGAAGTCCTTCGCAGAAGCGGAAAAGATGGTCCACGTCGCGTCGGGGTCGTATTCAATGCGGATGTTCTCGTAGACGATGTCGTGGACATAGGCCTGATCGCAGTTCTGCACGTCCAAGGGTGCCTCGTGCAGCGCAATCACGTCGCAGTCGCGGAAGACCACGTTCCGGATTTCCCGCGCCCGAGTCTCCGCACCGATCTCTAGGGCGCGGCCCCAGTCGTTCCAGATTGTGCAGCGCTCGACGACGACGTCCTCGAACACGTCGTGCAGGACGCCGTTGTGCATCATTTCCGACTCGGGCAGGACGTAGTCGAACCCCTTCACGCAGATCGAGTCGTCGAAGGTGCGGAGGAAGCAGTCGCGGATGCGCACCTTGCGGCAGTTGTGCATGTCGATGCCGTCAGAGTTGTAACGCCAGTTGCCGATGATCTTGACGTTGTCCACGAGCAGGTTGTCGCAGCAGATCGGGCGGACGGTGTAGAGCGGGGAATCGCGGATCGTAATGCCCTCGATGCGCACGTCGTCGCAAAACTCAAAGCGAACCGCGTCAAAGCGCTTCACGTTGGTAATCGCCCAGCCCTTCCTGCGCTGCTCCTCAGCGAGCGCGGGATCGATGGCGCGCGGCACGGCGCGGACGCGGCTCGAATCGAGGATGCCCTTTCCGCAGATGCGTATCCCCGGCGCATCCTTCGCGAACACTCGCCCGTAGACGACCGCGCCCTCGTCGATGAAAAGCGTCTCGCCCGCCTTGAGCGTGATGAGCCCCGCATCGTGCTCACCGGGCCCGAAATAGCGCACATTCGCCGCGGAGCGGTCTACATCCGACCAGTCATGCGGCGGATCGGCGAAGAGCATAAGGTTCCGATGGCGGCCGTCGAACTCGACTGAATACGCGCCCGCCTTCGTGATGGTGAAGCGCACCAAGTCGCCATCGCGCCGCACGGCGACCTTCGCGGAAACCGGTCGCACCACGACGTTCGTGAAAGCGCGGCGCGGAGTCACGCAGACCTCCGCCGAACCGTTGAAGTCGAACCTCGCGAAGGAGCAGATTTCCGTCTGGTCCAACTCGCGCTGGTGGCCTGGCCAGCGGATATTGACCGGCATCGCCGAACAGCGCGCGGCCTCGACTCGCAACGCCGTGTCGAGCACGGTCACGGTGAAGGTCGCGGTCTCGCCGCAACGGTAGACACCTTCGGGCTTGTCTGTCTCAACCTGATAGGTCGCTGCAAGCACCGGGGCTGCAAAGACAATCACCGCAAACGCCGCGACATACGTGGCCGTACGCACAAACACTTTCCTCATGATAATTTGACTGTTCATTACCTCACGTAGACGAGTAGGCCAGACTTATTCGGCGCAACATACAGCCCCACGGCGAAACGCAGCGAGTCAATCTCCGCGTTTGCCGCGAGTTCCGCGTCGGACAGCTGGCGGTTGTAGATGCGGACGGCATGGATCTTGACGTCGGCGATTTTTGAAGATACGCCAGTCGTTGACCTGCGGCAGCCGATGGATAGCCAGGTGTTAGTGGCGCCGGCAGCATCGATCGTCACCTCGCCTTTGCTGCAGTTTTTGAAGAAGTTACCGTTCTTGCTGACACCGCAGACGTCACTGTAGCAGACGAAGTCATAGGTGCGGACTACATTGAAAAACGATGGGTCGAGGTTTACCGCCGCCGCAGGCACATAACCAGACTGCATGTATTCGCAGCAAGACACACAACCGTTGTTGCCGGCGGAGCGTGTCCAAAGCACACGTTTGTTGCCATCGCAGAAAGAGAGCAGCGTACCGTCGTCAACCAGCGACCGGAAGTCGCAGACAACCTCGACCGTAGCGCAGTGGTCGATGCCAATGGCAGTCGCGGCGGCGACGACGTTCGTCGCATAGCCGGCGGCGGACGTCCCGTTCGTATGCAGCATGTCGAAGAAGGTCGCGCCGACATTCGCGCCGTCCGGGAAGATAAAGTCGCTGGAGCCGACCAGATCCTTCCATGTCTTTACATTGTCCCTGCGAGCTCCGCGCCCGGCGTTTTCGACGCCGTCCCACTGGGCGATCAGACCGCTCTGCACGTAGTCCCGCGACGACTTAGGACTGGGGAAAACAACATGAAGTCCAAAGCGGCTGTCGTCCGTCTTGGCGTTGATCATGATCTCGGCTGGCGAAAGGACGCGATTGTAGATGCGCACGGCATAGACCTTCATGTCCGCGACGGCAGAACTTGGCGACGACGCCGCATACCGCCGGCCAATGCAGAACCACGCCTTCGACGCATCGACGCTGGCAAGACCGCTGCTGGATATCGACTTTGACGTATCAATGCCGTTCCTGTAGATCTTGGCAGCGCTGCCATTGCACCTGATGGCGTAAATGCGAGGCTCGTTCAGGCAGCCATTGTCAATCTTGAAGTTGTTGCCAATGCCGCCGCTCCAGCAATACTCGGCCGCGCCAATGCAGCCATTCGCATCCACGGTATAACCACCTTTGCTCGACCGGACCCAGAGGATGCGCTTGGATGCTGTTGATTCATAGCAGCAGAACAGCGTGCCGTCCTCGACCTGGGAGCGGAAGTCGCAGACGATCTCGACGGTGCAGGCCTTGTTCATGATGGCGGTCGCTATGTCAGCGATGTTGGTGACGTAGCCGCCGGTGCCGCCCGAAACGCCGTCCTTCTTCATGTCGTAGTAGTTCTCGCCGATCAAGGTGCCGTTCGGGAAAACCATGTCGGCATGGAGGCCAGTTAGATCCTTCCAGGTTGTCGCGCTCGCGTCGTGGACGCCGGTGCCGACATTGTCGATTGCGTCCCAATGGGCGATCAAGCCCGACTGCACATAACCGTCAACCGCGCCCCGCGCCGCCGCCGCGACGCAAATGCACGCAATCCCGAATGCAAGGCATTTCATGGCTTTCATGGTCTGGATTCTCCTTGTTGTATGCATACACCAACTGATTGCAATGTATTTTACCAAATCCGCCTTGGATTATACCGCAAAATATTTTAGCACTTTTGCGCAATCATTCCGCCACCGAATATGATATACTAACTTCGCATGGACAAATCACCGCCAACCGTTACGCTCTTGATCGGCTGCATGGGCACCAGCGGCCGGCAGCGGGTGTCGGGCATCTTCGACTACATCCGCACCCACGCGCCGCATTGGGCGACTATGCTGACGTCAATCGACCAGAAAACGCTGCCCTTCTCGGGCTGCATAGTCGACCAGCAACACGCAGGGGAGATCGCGCGCCTTGTCCGCGAGCGGATTCCATTCGTCGCCGTAGACGTGAACCCTGAACTGCTGCCGCGCTCCAGGACGCTGATCTCGAGTCTGGGAGTCGACAACCGCGAAATCACAAAAGCCGCCGCTGCGCACTTCAAGAGCATCGGGCCTTTTCGCGGCTATGTCTACGTTCACGATCCAGACAAGTCAGCGTGGTCGATCAAGCGGGCGCGCTATTTCCGCAATTATGTCGCGCGCAAGGGCGTCAAGTATGCAGAGCTGCCCAACCCTTCGCACGACGACTACCGCGGATTACTGCGGCTCCTTTCCGACCACTTGAAGCCGGTCGCTGTCTTCTGCGCGAACGACCGCTGCGCCTCGAACGTCCTTGTCGCCTGCAAGTCTGCGGGATTGAAGGTTCCCGCCGAGATCGCCGTCCTTGGGGTCGACAACGACACCTTCATCTGCGACTACAGCGACCCGTCGCTGTCCAGCGTAGAGCCGAACTTCGAGCGCGAGGGGTATCTGGCGGCAAAGGAACTCGACCGGCTGCTGTCAAAGCCGCGCAAGGCAGCGCGCCGCATCCCGCTAATTCCGGTCAAGGGCATAGTCACCAGGTCTTCTACGCGTCCGTCTTACTCGGTTGACGTCCTCGTTCAGACGGGGCTGGACTTCATCAACAGCAATTTCCACACCGGCATCACGGTTTTGTCCGTCTCCCGCGCAATGGGCGTCTCACGACGGCTGGCCGAGCTGCGCTTCCGGCAGGTCAAGGGCACGTCAATCGGCGCGGCGATAGTCGCCGCGCGCATACAGCACGCACAGCACCTCTTGAAGACGACAAAGATGTCCGTTGGCGAAATCGCCCGCGACTGCGGCTTCTCCAGTTCAAGCTACATGACGCGAACGTTCAAGAAGCAGACTGGGCACACGCCTCGCGAATGGTCCAACCGCAGGGCTCTATCGAACAATAATTAAGAACCCAGGCGAGACATCCCACGTCCATGTAATGCGGATGCGTCCGTCGCCAATGGCGGCTTTGTCCACGGTGTAGGCGCTGCGGTTCATCGTTCGCCCTGCAACCCATTCACCGTTTACAAGCGTTTCCACCGTCACTCTTGGGCTGTAGTGGCGCCCCCCGACAACAGCATCGCCCGATGTGAGCGTCCAAGTGCCGGAGACGAGATCGTAATTGCCGTCCGAAACTGCGCTTGCGCCGGTCACTCCGGTGTCGGCAATCTCTCCGTTCACAACCGTCACGTTGGGGCAGAAGCGCGCGTGGTCCACGGCGTTGTTGTGCTCAAGCTGCCAGCCCTCGAGCGCGCCAGCGGTCATGCGGACCGCGCAGATCTCCGCTCCGCTCTGGAGTATGGCTGCGTTCGAGTTGTTGTCGTTGCGTCCGCCAACACCAAAATTCGTCAAGGTCGCGTCGATTCCCGATACGGTTATCGAATGGAACCTGTTCGTGCCGTCGCAATAGCCGGTGGCCGTGTCGCCATCGCACACAACCGCAATGTACTTGCGGGTGTTCCACCTGGTCGGAGACTCGTCCGAGGCAGGGATCAAAGCGTCGTCGTTCCAGGCGGCAGAGAGATATTGAAGCCCCTGGACAAGCGGATGGGTAGAATAGTTTTTACGGATGTCAACTCCAAGCTGGCGATGGGTGAGGTCGCCTGCATAGAACCAGGTCTCGTAATCGGACGTGGGAGGATACGAATAGGAAATCATCATCTCCAGCGTGAACTTCTTCGCATACAGCGCGTTCATCACATCGACAGAATCGCCGCGGAAAATGGTTGAGCCGTTCGCCACCCAAGCGTCGTTCGTGAACCCGGCGACGCCACCGTATTTGCTCAGGTCGAAGCCGCCGGCGAGGTTCTTCCATGTCGTCAGGGAGGACGCGTGCGCGGCGTTGGTCCCGGCGTTGTAGATGCCATCGAAGTGGCCGATGAGTTCCGTCGTCTGGATGTAGTCGCCGACGCCATATTGCCTGACGTTGCCCGTCTGCGACCACAGCCAGGTAAGGCGCATCCGCCCGTTCTCTACGTTGTTCACGTAGGTAAACGAATTGCCCTGCTCGGTCTTGAAGTAGTCCCACTTGCCGGTGGCCGCATTCCACTTCTCCACCTTGTGGCCGACGGCAGACCACACGAAAAAGCCGTCCGTCACGTTCGTGGCGGCGAAGGTACGGCTCGCATTCACCGTGTAGGAGCCAGGAATCTCGACGCCCTCGAGCCCACGCGCATTCGCCGCGACGACAAGGTCGCCGCCGTGCTCGCCGGGAACGTATGCGCCGTCGATCGGACTTGCCGCCCATTGCCACTCGAGGCGGCGGAAGGATGCGGGCGTCGGATGCGTGTAGGTGAAGGCTGTCTCCACGCCGTTCGATAGCTCATTGCCGTCATTGTCGTACAGCTTCCATCCCGTGTAGGAATAGGCGACTGACCCATACGCGTTCGTCCACGGCGTAGTACCGCAGGAGACGGCCACATGGTCGCCGGCGGCGAGACCGGAGACGTTGCCGTATCCCGGCGACGGCGTGGATACGTCCTCCGCGGCGGAAGTGGTGATGGCAAGCATGCCGAAGGTCGGGTCGGTCTCGAACCAGGTCCAGGTGAGGCGGATTCGCCCGTCGCCAAGGATGTCCTTGTCCACGGTATAGGAGTTGACGAATTCCAGTATGTCTGTGACCACCCATGCCCCGTCGGTCAGCCTTTCCACAGTCAGCTTCGGCGCGTAGTAGGCGCCGGGAAGGTCAATGTCGTCCGCCGTGATCGTCCATGTGCCGGAAAGGAGATCGTAGTCGCCATTCGGAGCCGAACTCGCCCCGTTCTCGCCGGTTTCGCCGATGGCACCGTTCACCACCGTAATGTTGTTGCAGAAGCGCGCGTGGTCCACGGCGCTGTTGTGCTCGAGCTGCCAGCCCTCGAGTGCCTGGGAGGTCATGCGGAGCGCGCAGATTTCCGCGCCATTGATGAGTTTGTTTCCGCTGTCGGAGGCGCGCACGCCGACGCCGACTTGCGTAAGCGACGGCGTCACGCCAGGGACCGTAATCGAATGGAACTGGTTGGTGCCGTCGCAATAGCCAGTGGCCGTGTTGCCGTCGCACACGATCGCAATGTACTGGCGGGTGTTCCATTTGGTCTTGGTGCCGCCCCAGTTCTGGACGACGGCGCCATCGTTCCAGCTGCCTCCGCCAAGATACTGGATGCCCTGGATGAGCGGATTTTGGCTGTTGGCGCTGCGCATGTCCACGCAAAGCTGGCGGTCGTTGTTGTTCCCGAGGAACACCCAGGTGCCATACGAATTACTGCCGATCTGCGGCGAGGAGATCATCATCTCCAGCGTGAACTTCCCCGCGATCAGCGCGTCCCTCGGACCGGCGGATGAAAAGGACGTCTCGGAAGCCACGGACGGCTTCGATCTTCCTG